>NZ_JAWNEI010000002.1:0-478635 GCF_034107425.1 Enterobacter sp. 148H3
AAAACCTTGGTTTGGGAGAGGCTGCAAAATTACCTGCAGCGAGTGGCAATTTATCTGCCAATGGATGGTGCAAAATACCAATGACAAAAGGATACACACTCATCCTCCAGTGGGGACAGGCTGAGATTAAAGCGCAGGGTCAAGTCGCTATGTTACCCATTGCATTTCCTGCCGGAATGTTACAGGTCGTAAGCTGTGACAGCGGTGGTGGCGCATATTCTGTCGGTGTAACAGCAGCCGGTAACACGGGTATTACCTTCCGTATTGATGGCTTGCGTTATCAGGATGGGGTGTCTGTTGTGTGTCGCTATATCTCTATTGGTTTCTGAGAAAAGAGGTTTTATGAGTTATTTATATTCACCCTCGACTAATTCTTTTTACGCCCAGATTCTTTTGAATGAATATCGCAATGCAGGAACATTGCCTGATGATTGTATTGCTGTAGAAGATTCTGATTATTATCAGTATGCCGGTGAACCACCTAAAGGGAAAACACGTGGGGTGATTGACGGCCTGCCTGGATGGGTGGATCTGTCAACGCCGACACATGAAGATATGATCGTGGCAGCAGACCAGCAGCGGCAGAACCTGATAGATTCAGCAATGCAGTCAGTCAATGTCATACAGCTAAAACTACAGGCAGGCCGTAGGTTGGGCAATGAGGAAAAAACTAAACTCGATACCGTGCTGGATTACATCGACGCGGTGACGGCGATAGATACCTCCACCGCGCCAGACATCAGCTGGCCAGAACTTCCGGCGGCGTAGGCCATTCGATATCAGGGGCCGTTGAAATATCGACGGCTTCAATATTATCAATGTAATCCAGCCAGGCGTTATATTTTGCCTTATCTGTATCGTTCAGGCGGCCCATGGCCGCTTTTCCAGGCCACTGATTGCTGTTTATGTAGTTGTTTGCAACATCAGTTCGGCTCTGCTTTTCAACCTCCGCTTGCGCCACAATTTTTTCATGGGTCGGAGGGGGAATGTCTTTCCATTCAGGTAATCCATTTTTTCCAGCTACTCTTTTTTGTCCTTGAGGAGGCTCACCCGTAAATTCGCTGTATACCTGTTCAGTTACCTCGACTGCATCCTCTGGCCAACCGATGCCATTGATATAATCATCTATAAGCTCAAGCGGGAAAAAGCTGTTGTGTTTAGCGCTATAAAAATATGTGTTCACGTTAGCTCCCAATAGCAAAAAAGTATGCATTGAAACCGCCAGCACCGGACATGTATGCCCCAAAACCTGCGCCGTTAACGGTATTATTCACCACTGCTAAAGTTGGCGAGGGGATTCCACCAGAAAAGTTAATATCGGCAAATGTAAGCTGGATATTGCTTACCACACTGGGGAAATTGATAGGAAATGGAACCGAAATCTGAGTTTGCCCTACAGGAAAACCTACTTTTCCCCACTGTAAGATTTTCCCACCTGGCAATTTTTGCCACCCACTCGCGTTGGTAAAGCTGGACATATCAGGTATCTGTCCTGCACCAACGCCGACATCCCTTTTCGCTGCTCCTCCCAAACCAAGGTTTTCGAAAATGCGTGTTTATCCATTAAATGGCATGATTTCCGGTTTTGACGGAGAGAAATACCATGCTTATTGGGTACATACGCGTGTCAACAAATGAACAAAACACCGCCTTACAGCGTGACGCGCTGCAGCGTTCAGGATGTGAGCTCATTTTTGAAGATAAAATCAGCGGTAAATCGACAAACAGACCGGGACTCAATCGAGCCCTCAGACAACTTAATGCGGGCGATACTCTCGTTGTATGGAAACTCGATCGGCTCGGGCGCAGTATGCGCCACCTTGTTTCAATGACCGAGGAACTACGCCAGCGAAGCATTAATTTCCGCAGTTTGACTGACTGCATTGATACCTCAACGCCAATGGGGCGTTTCTTCTTCCATATTATGGGAGCGCTTGCTGAAATGGAGCGTGAACTCATTGTCGAGAGAACGTGCGCCGGGCTGGCCGCAGCGCGGGAACAGGGACGTATTGGTGGCAGACGCCCTAAATTGACGCAGGAGGAATGGGCTCAGGCTGGAAGACTGATTGCTGCCGGAGAATCCCGGCAGCGCGTTGCGTTAATTTTTGATGTGGGTGTTTCCACGCTTTATAAAAAATTCCCCGCCACGGTAATCGGACAATCGTTGTGCCAGTCACCGCTGGACGGTGACAGTTAGCCCATAACAACTCCAACCGCGACAATATCACTCACCAACCAACCAAGGAGTTAAACGGATGAGTGATTTTCACCACGGCGTGGAAGTTATCGAAATCAACGATGGCACCCGCACCATTTCCACCGTCTCGACGGCAATCATCGGTATGGTCTGTACGGCCAGCGATGCTGACGACAAGACATTTCCTTTAAACGAGCCAGTGCTCATTACCAACGTGCAAAATGCGATTGCGAAAGCCGGCAAGGCGGGGACGCTGTCCGCTTCTCTGCAGGCGATCGCCGACCAGTGTAAACCGGTTGTCGTTGTTGTTCGTGTGGCTGAAGGCACCGCAGAAACCCCGGAAGAGGCGCGCAAGCAGACCGTTTCCAACATCATCGGTACCACTGATGAAAACGGTAAATATACCGGTCTGAAGGCGCTTCTGACCGCGAAAACAGTGACCGGCGTTAAGCCACGTATTCTCGGCGTCCCGGGGCTGGATTCTCAGGAAGTGGCGACCGCACTGGCCGCAATGTGCCAGAGCCTGCGCGCGTTCGGCTATGTCAGCGCATGGGGATGTAAAACCATTTCTGAGGCGATCGACTACCGCAAAAACTTCAGCCAGCGCGAGCTGATGGTTATCCATCCTGATTTTCTGGCATGGGATACCACCACGAACGCAACGACGACGGCCTGGGCAACCGCTCGCGCGCTTGGCCTGCGCGCCAAAATTGACCAGACCATGGGCTGGCATAAAACCCTGTCAAACGTTGGCGTCAACGGCGTCACGGGCGTAAGCGCCTCTGTCTCCTGGGATCTGCAGGAACAGGCTACCGATGCGAACCTGCTCAACCAGGCGGGCGTCACCACGCTGATTCGCAACGACGGCTTCAAATTCTGGGGTAACCGTACCTGCTCAGACGACCCGTTATTTGTCTTTGAAAACTACACCCGTACCGCACAGGTGTTGGCAGATACCATGGCGGAAGCGCATGCGTGGGCGATGGATAAACCCATCACGCCAACGCTTATCCGCGACATCGTTTCCGGTATTAATGCCAAGTTCCGCGAGCTGAAAACAAACGGCTATATCGTCGACGGCTCCTGCTGGTATGACCCTGAGTCTAACGATGCATCAACCCTGAAAGCGGGGAAACTGTATATCGATTACGACTACACCCCTGTCCCGCCGCTGGAAAATCTGACCCTGCGCCAGCGCATCACCGATACCTATCTGGCAGACCTGTCAGATTCGGTTAATAGCTAAGGAGCTGCAGCATGGCGTTACCACGCAAACTTAAATACCTGAATATGTTCAACGATGGCCTGAGCTATATGGGCGTTGTTGAGTCTGTGACCCTACCGAAGCTTACCCGCAAGCTGGAGAAGTATCGCGGCGGCGGTATGCCGGGCTCGGTCTCTGTCGACCTCGGTCTGGACGATGATGCCCTGGCGCTGGAGTGGACCGTTGGCGGTCTGCCGGACGCCGCGCTGTGGGCGCAGTATGCCTCTCCGGGCGCGGACAGCGTGCCGCTGCGCTTTACCGGCTCTTATCAGCGCGATGATACCGGCGAAATCTCCGCCGTCGAAATCGTCATGCGTGGCCGTCATAAAGAGTTCGATGGCGGCGAGAACAAGCAGGGCGAAAGCGGCACCACCAAGATGTCCACCGAATGCGCTTATTACCAGCTGACCATTGATGGCAAAGAGATCATCGAAATCGACATCATCAACATGGTGCTCAAAGTCGACGGCGTCGATCGCCTGGCAGAACACCGTAAGGCCATCGGCCTGTAACCCTTTAACCGGCCGGGATTACCGGCCGGTGAGTTAACTTTCTGAAGAGTAACGAAATGGAACATATCAACGAGACCGCCATGAACGAAAGTGAAAACCCACATATCGTCACGCTTGATAGCCCCGTTCAGCGCGGCGAGCAAAAAATCGAAAAGGTGACCGTCGCAAAACCCAATGCGGGGACCCTGCGCGGCGTATCGCTGGCGTCGCTGGCGCAATCTGACGTGGATGCGCTGATTAAGGTGCTGCCGCGAATGACCTCGCCGGCGCTGACCGAGCATGAGGTTGCGCGCCTGGATGCCTGCGATCTGCTCTCTTTTGCAGGTAAGGTGATCGGTTTTTTGTCACCGGCTTCGGCTCGCTGAAATTTCCCGAAAATCTGTCGGTCGACGATCTGATGGCGGATATCGCGGTGATCTTTCACTGGCCGCCGTCAGAACTGTACTCCCTTAGCGTGACCGAACTCCTCTTATGGCGCGAAAAAGCGCTGCAGCGAAGCGGAAACCACCATGAGTAATAATGTCAGTCTTCAGGAGCTGCTTAAGGCAGTCGACCGGGCAACCCGACCACTTAACGCTCTCCATAACGCCAGCGTCACTCTCGCAAGCGATATCCACGATTCGCAGACGGCGCTGGGGGCGCTTGATGAGCAGGCGGGGCGTATTAACGGCTTCAGGAAAGCAAATGCCCAGCTCTCCGTGACGGAGCAGTCGCTTGCACAGGCGAAACAGCAGGCCGCGGCGCTGGCGGTGCAGCTTAAAAACACGCAAAACCCTACCCAGGCACAGGCTGCTGCGCTGTCCGCAGCCCGAAAATCGGCGGCCGACCTTAAGCTTGAGTACAACAGCTTACGCTATTCGGTACAGCGCCAGCGCACTGAACTCGCCCAGGCGGGAGTCAACACGCGTACGCTCTCGTCGGATGAGCGTCGTTTACGAACTCACATCAGCGAAAAAACGCAGCAGCTTAACCGACAGCGTGATGCGCTGGCCCGCGTCAATCAGCAGCAGGAGCGGCTGAGTACCGTTCAGAATCGCTACGAGTCAGGCAAACGCGTTACCGCGCGGGTGCGTCAGCTTGCGAATACGGGCGTGGGCATCGCAAAAGCGGGCTTTGACCAGACGTCCCGGTTTATCGCCCCTGGCATCAGTTTTGAAAAACAGATGTCGGCCATCCAGGCAAACCTTGGCCTGGCGAAGGGGGATTTCCGGCTTGAGGCGATTCGCCAGCAGGCGCGGGAGGTCAGTGCCAGGACCGGAGTACCTGCAGATACGGTCCTCCGGGCACAAACCGAACTGACTCGTTCAGGCTATGACGCCGATGGGCTGCTTGCGGCCACCGCGCCAACGGTCAACCTCAGCCTGGCGGGGAGTGTCGACGCGGCTAAAGCCGCCGATATGATCGCCAGCACGCAGGCCGCGTATAGACTGGGCGATATGGATGCGGGACGCATCGCAGATGTGCTTACGCGCGGTTTTACCTCTTCGAATATCAGCCTCGCTGAGATGGTGGCGGCCGTCACCTCCGCTGCGCCCGCTGCGGGTGCCGCCGGTATGGGGCTTGAAGAGACCACCGCGCTGCTTGGCGTTCTGGCAGAAAAAGGAATGAAAGGCGCTGCCGCGGGGGACGCGCTCAGCGCGATGTTGCGCCATGTTCAGACTCCGGATGCCATAAAAGCCGCGGGGGCGCTGGCTTCCGCTGCGGGTGATGGATCGCTTGATGAAAAACGCCAGCAGTTGCAGGGGGCAAAGGGCAGTACCGCGCTCGCGGCTTCCGTGCAGACCGATAATCTTGACGGTGATATCAACCGATTCCAGGCCGTGTGGAACGGGTTGAAGATTGATGTATTTGATAAAGCGGATAGCGCTCTGCGCAACCTGATAACAACCGCAACCGGCTGGCTTGGCACGGCCTCCCTTTGGGTGAATGCCAACCCTGAGCTGACGCAGACCCTCGCCAGCATCGTTGTCGGCGCGCAGGCGTTTGCTGGTGTACTGGGCGGCGTAGGCACGGTTATCGGCCCGGTTCTGACGGGCGTCAATATGGTTATTACCGCGGCCGGGATGTTGGGAACGATATTCAGCGTGGTGGGCGGCGCCATCATAACGGTGCTGGGTGCCCTTAGCTGGCCGGTGATTGCCCTTGGCGCGGCGATTGCTGCCGGAGCCTTACTGATTTTTAAATACTGGGAGCCCATCAGCGCCTTCTTTGGTGGGGTGATGGAAGGGCTTTCGACGGCTTTCGCACCGCTGGGTGCGCTGTTCTCACCGGTGATGGCGGTGTTTGACTCTATCTCGGAGAAGCTGGGCGGTATCTGGCAATGGTTCACCGACTTGATTACGCCGATCAAGGCGACGCAGGAAACGCTGGATGGCTGTAAAAACGCTGGCGTGATTTTTGGTCAGGCGCTGGGCGATGCGTTAATGGCACCGCTTGATCTCTTTAATAGCCTGAGCGGCAAGGCCAGCTGGCTGCTGGAGAAGCTCGGTATTATCAAAAACGAGTCGGGCGATCTCGACGCCGCTGCGGCAAAAGCAGAAGCGGCATCCTCACCGGCGAGCAGCGCTTATATTCCGGGCGCGGGGATCTCTGGCGGCAGCCTGGGGTATCAGCCGACCATCGCTACTGGAGGACGCTCTTACGTCGATCAGAGTAAAAGCGAATATAACATCACGCTTCAGGGGGGCACGGCCTCCGGAACGGATCTGACGCGTCAAATCCGGGAGACGATAGATAATATTGAACAGGATAAAGCGAGACGGCAGCAATCCAGCTTTATGTATAGTTGAGGAGAGAGAAAATGTTAATGGTGCTGGGTCTGTTTGTCTTTGAACGACGAACCTTACCGTATCAGTCAATGATATTCACAAAAGACTACCGCTGGGCATCCAGCGCTCGCATCGGGAAACCCAAAGCCTGGCAGTACCTTGGCGAAGGTGAGACATCCTTTAGCCTCTCTGGCTTACTTTACCCGGAACTCACGGGAGGGCGGCTTTCGCTCAAGGCGGTTGAGCTGATGGCAAATGAGGGGCGGGCATGGCCGTTGATAGACGGTACCGGCATCATTCACGGCATGTTTGTCATTGAGAAAGTCACCCACACGCATTCGGATTTTTACAGTGACGGTACCGCCCGAAAAATTGAGTTTACCCTGTCGCTAAAACGCGTGGACGAATCGCTGATGACAACGTTTGGCGACCTGCGAACGCAGGCCTCAGAGCTGGTGGAAAGCGCACGGAATAGCATTGGAGGGCTGGTGGGATGATCGCCGAAATGAATATCCGGGCGGGTGGAAAAATCGCCCCTGATTTTATGCTTAAGCTTGACGATCGTGATATCACGCAAAATTTCAGCCATCGTCTTATCAGCCTGACCATGACCGACAAACGGGGGCTGGAAGCCGATCAGCTGGATATTGTGCTGGATGATTCCGACGGGCTGCTGGACTTGCCTGCCCGGGGGGCAAGGCTGTCCTTATGGCTGGGATGGGAGGGAACCCCGCTCGAGGAGAAAGGGGACTTTACGATTGATGCGATTCATTTCCGGGGCGCGCCGGACACGCTGACCATCCGGGGATTCAGCGCAGATTTTCGTGGAAAGCTAAACGTGCGGCGCGAACAGTCGTGGCATGACACGACGATTGGCGCGATAGTCGATACCATCGCTCAGCGTAACCAGTTGACCGCCAGCGTCGCGTCGGGGCTTGCATCCATCGCCATCTCTCATATTGACCAGTCTCAGGAGACAGACGCGGCGTTCCTCTCCCGCCTTGCTGAACGTAATGGAGCATTTGTTTCAATCAAAGCCGGGAAGATTATCTTTATGAAAGCGGGCCAGGCCGTGACGGCCAGCGGCACTCCGCTTTCCTTAATGATGATTGAACGTGGGGATGGAGATAAGCACCTTTTTTCCATAGCTGACCGCGAAAATTATTCCGGCGTAACGGCCAAATGGCTGCAAACGCGCGACCCCAAACAGCAAAATCCTCAATTGAGTATCTCTCGTCAACCTGGAGGGCAGGCGACAGAAGCACTGCAGCACCCGAATGCCGCCGCACCGGTAGCGCGAACAGAAGGCAAGGAGCAGAAACCGCAAGAGAGGCTGGTGGGATCGGCGGAAAACGTATTGGAGCTCACCACGGTTTATGCCTCTGAAGAGCAGGCGCTCAGGGCCGCAGAGGCTAAGTGGCGCGCGCTTCAGCGGGGAACCGTAGAGTTTTCCATCCAGCTTGCCCTGGGACGCGCCGATCTGTTCCCCGAAACGCCGGTGCTGGTAAACGGTTTTAAACGCGTCATTGACGAGCAGGCGTGGATCATCAGCGAGGTGGTGCATACCCTCAACGATAGCGGATTTACCACGCAGCTTAAGCTTGAGCTGAACGTCAGCGACGAAAAATTTACTGTTGATAGTGAGTAATGTAGTTGCTATTGGTTTTATTTTGGGTATTATTAATTCACAAAATGTGAATTAAGTGGAGGGGTACATGTTTCATTGTCCTAAGTGCAAGCACTCTGCGCATGCGCGTACCAGTCGCTATCTAAGTGAAAATACCAAAGAGCGCTATCACCAGTGCACCAATGTGGACTGCAGCTGTACGTTCGTGACGATGGAGTCCGTGGAGCGCCTGATCGCAACCCCGGGCGCCTCTGAGCGTGTCCGAACGGCTTCGCTGAACCACGGTTAGCTGCTCAAAAAAACCAATAAAAAAGCCACTCAGTCGAGTGGCTTAATCATATGATTCTAAAACTAAAATTTGGTGGCCCCTGCTGGACTTGAACCAGCGACCAAGCGATTATGAGTCCCAATCTAAACGCTTATAAAACAATAATTTGTATTTTTTTCAAAAGCTTGACTATACGTATAATAGATAATAGTACAGTATAGTAAGTAGTCCTGCTGCCAATATGCTGCCAAAGTTTTAGTACATTATCCCGAAAATTATCTGCAAAAGTTATCGATCAGATCCTTCTTATCAAGTTTTGAGTACTTATATTGGTTAGACTGATCGAACATAACATGACAATCTTTTGTTTTGTTACTTTTATCGAAACTAAAATTTTCATCTGAAACTTTTGAAGTATGGAATACTTTCAGGAATCGGTTGTAAAAAATGTTGTAATTATCATATTTCTTGAACGTTAACTGTTCAGTTGTAGGGCCGCGTGCAATATTTGCAGAACCACTAAGACACTCGATATAATCTAAATTAACACCACAATATATTTTGGAATGGAAGCGCGAGTTTCTAATCGCGTTTTCAATCGATTGCGGAGTGAATTTATATTTTTTAAGTATATTATAATCATGAAGATTTGCACTTACTGCTTTTTCGAAAGAATTTAATGTTTGAGTCTTTGTTATTATTTTTAGTTTGTCTGAATGAGATTGCGAAATAATGTCAGTCCATAAGTCAATTAAATCAGAGTTTTCAGATCTTGTATGTCCAACGTAAGGGAAAATTAAATATACTTTCTCAAAAAAAAGTTCCCATCTAATTATCAACTTTCTAATTATTTCAATAAAATCAGATTTGGATATAGTGCCATCCAGTCTTTCGTCAAAATCTATGCAATTAGTTATGTGTCCAAGAAGATAATCTGAATCAGAGAAGTCCAAGTGGTTGTGATCTTTATAAAATAATGCTGAGTGAGGTGTTCCGCAAGAACAAGTTAAATCAATTTTAACTATTGATTTTTCAGCGTTAAAACCATACCCTGATATATCCATACAGATATACTGACCTACTTCCTGTCTCCATTCTTTAAATTCATTCTCAAATTTACTTTGAGCTAATTCTTCAATGTTCTCCTCACAGTTTGTGCACTTATAAAGATTAATAGTCTTAAAATCAAACTTTGGACTTTTTCGAAATAGATCTCCGTCATATTGAAAGGCAGCATTAAGTATTAGATGTTCAGATGGTAGTTTTACCGAATAATCAACACATTCTGTTTTAAATGCACCATCTATTATTGCGGAGTCGGCAGGGTTCTTACATCGGATTGTAAAGTAATTTTCACATTCTGCACATTGACATATCATTTCACCCCGGTCATTCTCTGCTACATACTTTATTTCCATGTAACTAATAATGTTTTGGCAAGATGGGCACTCACCTTTGAAAAATTTTCTATAAATGTCCATGTTAATACCCCGTTAAAAATTATTTGCTAATCATATTAAGTGGATTCAATTTGATTGCTTCTGCAAGATGGTCTGGAGCGAAATGAGCATAGCGCATTGTAACCTTAATATCTGTGTGACCTAGGATGCGCTGTAGCACAAGAATGTTCCCGCCACGCATCATAAAATGGCTCGCAAATGTATGGCGCAGAACATGTGAAAGCTGACCGTCAGGTAACTCAATCCCTGCGCGTTTAATGGCACCCCGGAACGCAGAATAGCATCCAGTAAACACTGGTTTTGATGTTCTCAATTTGGGGAGGATCTCGTATAGTTCTTCACTGATTGGAACGGCTCGGTTTTTTTTGCCTTTCGTTTTGATGTACGTGATCTTGCCTGGGCTAATCTGTTTGCCGGTGATTGATTCAGCTTCGCCCCATCTTGCGCCAGTAGCGAGACAGATTTTTACGATGGTCACCAGGTCCTGCGCTCTGCTGTTCTCACATTCTGCAAGCAAGAGTTTAACTTCATCAACGGTTAACCAGGCCAGCTCCGCCTCGTCAATTTTAAACTCCCGAACATTCTCCAGAGGGTTCGGTGCTATCCAATCATCAAGCCTTTTCAGTTCGTTAAACATGGCCCGAAAATAGGCAAGCTCAAGATTCACTGTGCGCGGGGTAACGGACTTCACACGATCTGAACGGGTGATTTTTCCGCTTAACCGTTGTTCGCGATAGGTTGCAAAAAGCTTTGCGTTAAACTCAGTCGCTAAAGGGTTGCCCATAGCCAAGCAGGCAAACTCCATCGCCCCCTTGCGTTTCACTCCATCAGATAGAGTGACGCCATGTGCGTTATACCAGGCTGTAACCAAATCCCGAACGCGGCGTTTGTCAGTTTTCTCACCCAGCCACGGCTTATTTTGGGCTTGTTCCTTTACATGACGCTCGAATGCAAGGGCCTCGCCCTTCGTGGCAAACTGGCGCCGGATGCGTTTTCCATCGCGCCCATTTGGGAAAACTTGCGCCTGCCACTTTCCATTCGACAACTTACTAACAGACATATTGTGCTCTATCCTATACGCCGACTTCTACAATTTCATCTAACTCAGGATGACTTTCAGGGTATTTGAAGAAAGCACTCTTGCCATATTTAAAGATAAAGAGCAGTTCCCCATTTGCATTTTCTATAGAATCAAGCTGACCGAGCATTACTAATGTCCGCTGATTCATGTAAGTTCTGCCGATTAGATCGTTCGGTTGGATAGTTTTAATTTGCTCAATTAAATAAGATGAACGAGGCTTAAATGAAATGGTTTTGCTGCTGCTGTAAACTTTTTGGGGTTGATCGATTTTGTTTAATATCTGATTCAACGCTTCAAAAATCAAAGTGTCTTGTTTGCTTAACTGTGTTTTTTCGCCTACTTTCGCTGGTTCAATACTCAGAAGTTGAACAATAGAGTTAACATCGTTTGAATCTGCTTCAAAGGTGCTAGATATGGCTTTTTCTAAAGATTTAATATTGTTGAAAGCGTTGTCAATGCGCAGTGAACTATCATATTCACAATATCTGAAAGCTTGAACATCAAACGGACTAATTGTCCTGTCATCCTTTATCAATACTGTCTTTTTATTAAAGGCCTGTCTAAGTCCTAATTCATACATTACATTGGGATTTCGTCCGCTCAAGTCGCATATAGCAATATCTGACTCAACAATTCTTTTTAAAATATCTAAAACAATCAAATTTGAGTTATTAACTTCATCGGCTCTTACTGGTTGAAAGCCAGAAGCAAGACATGCTGGCTTTATCAAATGGCTATAAACTCTGTCAAAATGACGTGGATCATAACCAGCCATATCAGCGATAGGCATTATGACAAAGCAAGAGCGCTCAAGCTTTTCAGTTTCTTGCTCTTTTGTTGCTTTAGTTGAAGAGGTCATAGTATATCCTTAAATAAGTTGTTCTGTTTTGAGGATGACTTTCCCAAATACCTTTATGTCCTGAGCTTGACATTCAAAAGATGCTTTACCATTTTCTACGCGTATACGGCCCCCAGGAAACCTAAATACTTCCCTAATGCTATATAACCCATCAATCTCTATGACCCACCAACCATCATTTATCTCCCCTTCATGTTCATCAATAAGGTATAGAGAGTTTTCATTGGCGACGAGAGAAGGATTCGATAGACCGGAGGGGAGCAGACTACCGTCATAGTAGATGTCGTTATGTGATGACAAAACCCCATCTGTAATTTTGTAGTGTTTTAAAGATAAAGCTTGATGCTCGACCTCATCTTGGTACATCGCTCCTTCCCCTGAGATTAACCACTGCAGAGAGGCACCCGTTTCGATACTACAAATGATTGTCCAGTCTGAAGGGAAGGTATTGCGGGCATATCTGTTCGCCATCGTACTTTGAGAAATCCCCAAGTGGTTGCATAGGGACTGTCGAGTTGTAAAACCGTAGGCTTTCAGAATTCGCTCAATGACCGGCTGGCCGCCAGTATTTTGCATGATGTTACTTTGCAATTTTTGTGGCATGTGGCGATTTGTGATGTTTCGTGTTGACATTGGCGTTTTGTGATCCTATTCTCCGTTGTGTGAAGCAACGAATAGTGATTAACAGTCTCGAATAGTGTTGAGACAACCCAAACTGAGGAATATTGCATCATGCATCGTCAACTTTCAATGCGTCCCAGCATCAATCTTGTGGTGTCTGAGCCATTCATAACCCTTGATGAGTTCTGTCGTCGTACCGGCTACAAGCTTAGCTATGCCCGTCAGATGATCCGTGAAGGTCGTTTACCTATCCGCAAAAAAGAAGGGGTAAACAGCCTCATCGAAGTAAACATGTTTGCATTGACGATGGAAGCGGCTCAAGGCTGCGAAATCGCAATGCAAGCCTGATAGTTCCATTTTGGGATGAATAAGGATTTAGAACATGTTTGATTTTCGCATTTCCAAACATCCTCACTTTGATGAAGCCTGCCGCACTTTTGCACTTCGTCACAATATGGCGAAGCTGGCAGACCGCGCAGGAATGAATGTCCAGACTCTGCGCAACAAACTGAACCCGGAGCAACCGCATCAACTCACGGCGCCGGAAATTTGGATGCTTACCGATATTACAGAGGATTCAACATTAGTTGATGGTTTTCTGGCGCAAATCCATTGCCTGCCATGTGTGCCGCTGAACGAAGTAGCCAGCGAGAAAATGCCTCATTACGTTTTGAATGCTACAGCAGAGATTGGTCGTGTTGCAGCAAGCGCTGTTTCTGGCGAACACCAGACAACAACGGAGCGCCGTCAGGTTATCGAAAGCATTAATTCTGTCACTCGTTTGATGGCACTTACAGCTGTTTCCATGCACGCGCGCCTACAGTACAACCCAGCTATGGCAAGCGCTGTTGATACAGTGACGGGCCTCAGCGCTTCATTTGGTCTGATCTGAGGTGCTTATGCTTAATAAAGAACCTTCATTCGCTTCGCTGCTGGTAAAGCAAAGCCCGGCAATGCACTACGGTCATGGATGGATTATTGGGGAAAACGGTAAACGCTGGCACCCGTGCCGTGATCAGTCCGAATTATTAAACGGGCTGAAATCTAAAATGGCTAAGCCGTCAGCTTTTTTAATTATTCGCATTGTTCGCTTGATTCTTAAAGGAGTGAAAAATGTCTCGTAATGAGTTGAGAATTATTCTGGGTGTGATCATTCCAAATATGGCAGACGGTTTTGAAATTAAAACCCGTGATGGTGCTGTTTTGCGTGTTGATCCTGAATGGGATTGCTGCAAGGAATTTAAAGAAGGATTGCAGACTGAAATCATTACCCAGCTTAAAAGTATGCCTGTCCCTGTTTCTGGCTATATCTAAGTAACTAACCCGTTTTTTATGGCGTAAACCCGCCGGGCATTTTTTTGCCCGAATTCTGAGGAAATGAATATGAAAAATACTAAAACCCACTCAACGAAAATAGGCCCAGACGATGCTGGCCTGTTCGCTTTGTTAAATGAAACGCGCCTGGATGAGCGCCGTTGCCGCGCTGATGCAATGGCCGCTCGTCTGGACAGTCTGGCCGTGCGCATCGTTTCCCGTCAGTTGAGCCATATCGAGGCGGCCGAACTGCTTCGCGTTGAAGCGGTTCGCATCCAGAACGAAGCGCAGGAGCTGCATTAATGGCTGATTCAATGGACCTCGCCCAGCTGCGCGAACAGGAAGATCGTGAGCGCCATATTAACAATGCCCGCGCCAAAGTGCCGGGCGTTTCCCGTGTTCTTTGTGTGGAGTGTGATGCTCCAATCCCGCCAGCTCACCACCGCGCCATTCCGGGCGTGCAGTGCTGTGTGACCTGTCAGGAAATCGCAGAGCTTAAAGGTAAGCACTACAACGGAGGCGTTGTATGAGCACTATCCTGAAATGGGCGGGAAACAAAACCGCCATTATGTCCGAACTGAAAAAACACCTTCCCGCTGGCCCGCGATTGGTTGAACCTTTCGCGGGTTCCTGCGCTGTGATGATGGCAACAGACTATCTTCATTATCTTGTCGCAGATATCAATCCAGATTTAATTAATCTGTACCGTACTATTGCAGAAGATACAGAAAACTTTATTAATCTTGCTAAGGCGGTCTTTGAAAGTTTTATTGTTGCTGAAAATTATTATCGTGTGCGTGAAGCGTTTAACCACGATCCGCAATTAGACCGACTGCACCGCGCTGTATATTTTCTGTATCTAAACCGCCATTGTTATCGTGGGTTATGCCGCTACAACCTAAGCGGTGTATTCAATGTCCCTTTCGGTAATTATAAAAAGCCGTATTTTCCTGAGAGTGAAATCCGCGCATTTGCTGAGAAAGCGAAGCGAGCCACCTTTGTTTGCGCTAACTACGAAGAAACGTTGTCTTTGTTGCAGACGGGCGATGTGATTTATTGCGACCCTCCTTATGACGGGACTTTTAGTAATTACCACACTGCCGGTTTTACAGAGGACGATCAGTATCGCCTAGCGTCTATTCTTGAGCGCCGCTCGTCAGAAGGCCATCCGGTCATCGTTTCAAACAGTGACACCTCACTTACTCGCTCCCTTTATCGGAATTTCACCCATCACCGCCTTACCGCAAACCGCAGTATGGGTGTTGCGGCTGGTGACGGTAAGTCTGCCGTGGAAATCATTGCTACCTCAAAATCGTGTCACTGGCTTGGATTTGATCCTGCAACCGGTCCTGACTGCAGCGTGAAGTATGAGGTGCAGGCGTGAGGGCAACGGAGTTTATTCGTGCTTACATTATGGGGTGTCAGAATGTCTGACACCGTTTTCCCCTACGCATGGAATGCCCCGCGTCCTGCAATCGGCTGTTTTAAGCAAGCCGATGCGGCGCCGGGGATCATGTATCTGACGCCGGACGGTAATCGCAAGCGTTTGTCGATTGCCGAACTGGCAGAAGCGGATGAAGCACCAGACCGGGGCCGGGCGGTTCGTCGTCGTCTGGCTTCGCTGCCTCATTTTGTCCGCCGTATGTATGCTCAAAAACTTGAACAGGTAGACCGTAAAGGCAAGCAAGCGGCTGATGCCTGGCTTATCAATACCTTTGAGCGATTTGTTCTGAGTCGTATAGATCAGGTCAATGAGCAGTATCTGCCGCAGGGGGTGATGCCTGCGGCTTTGTTGCCTTTGCGTGAACAATTCTGGCGCCTGCTTTGGGCTGGAAAAAAAGAGCTGAAACGGCTGGCGCATAATCTTGCTGACCTGTTGGGTAGCGAGTTTAACCGCGAGTTTGATTTCCAGATGGCCCGCACGTCCGATCCTCATTTCGCCACCCTGTCAGGTTATGGCCGCATGGGGTTTCTTGCCAATCACCTCAAAACACCGGTTCCGTGCTGGACGGCCTACTGCAAAGAAGAGCTGGAGGCGGAAGACGCACTGAAAGCAGTGGCCCGCCTGCAGTCTCCGCAGTGGTGGCTTAATCGTATGCGCCGTATGCACGCTCGCTGGCGTGAACATCTGATGGTTGCGGCCGGGTATGTACACAAAAAATCCGCACCGTACTGCAGTGACCCATGTTTACAGGAATGGACGGCGCAAAAGAAAGCCAACCGCGAATTTCTGAAAGCGATGGAGCTGGAAGATGAGGACACCGGAGAACGTGTATCGCTGATTGATAAAGTGGCCGGCAGCGTTGCCAACCCAGCTAACCGTCGTCGTGAGCTGATGGCGCGTATGCGTGGGTTCGAAGATTTAGCGAGTGAGGCAGGGCTAGCCGGGGCGTTCTTCACGCTTACCGCTCCATCCAAATATCACTCAATGCAGTACGACGGGCGCCGGAACAACAAATACAGCGGCGCGTCACCGCGTGAAACGCAGAAATATCTTTGCAAAGTATGGGCGCGCACGCGTGCGGCCTGGCTGCGCAATGGTATTCGCGTGTTTGGCTTTCGCGTTGTTGAGCCTCACCACGACGAAACCCCGCACTGGCACCTCCTGCTTTTCATGCGCCCGGAGCATATCGAACCGGCAACAGCAATCTTTCGTAAGCACGCCATGCGTGAGGATGGGAATGAGCCTGGCGCCGCTGAAAACCGCTTCGAAATGAAACCCATCGAGAAAGAGAAGGGCAGCGCTACGGGCTATATCGCCAAATACATTTCAAAAAATATTGATGGATATCAGCTTGATGACGATCTGGATGATGAAACCGGCAAGCCTCTGAAAGAGATGGCGCGCCGCGTAAGTGCCTGGGCGTCTCGCTGGGCGATCCGTCAGTTCCAGCAGATAGGCGGCGCACCGGTAACAGTGTGGCGTGAATTGCGCCGCCTCGGTGATCGTGAGTTGGTCCTGCACCCCGAAATTGAGCCAGTGCGTCAGGCCGCCGACAGCAGCGCGTGGGATTTGTACGTGAGTGCTCAGGGTGGCCCGCTGGTTCCCCGTGATCTCCTGCGCGTGCGCCTCAGCTATGAAGTCACCGAAAACGGCAACCTTTACGGGGATGACGTCTCCAAAATTTCCGGCGTTTACTCTCCGATCCGTGGGCCGGAATCGCTGATTCATACGCGCACTACCAAATACAAAATTGTGCCGAAACGTCAGGCCGACGGCGTTTCCGGTTTTGACCTTGATTTTTCAGGCGGCCCCGCCGCCCCTCGGAGTTCTGTCAATAACTGTACGCGGGAGCCGCGGGAGGTTAAAAAACGCGCCGATCCTGGCGGCACGGTCATGAATGACTGTGCCAGCTGGGCGGATATGGACTCTTTATCCCGGAAAGAAAAACGGGTGATAGCGCAGCGGCTGAGCGAAGCGGCAAAGGCATCCAACAAGCGCGTAAAAGTGAGGCCAAAAGCCAGCCCTATGACGGAGAAGGAAAAGCAAATTAGTGAGCTGCTGGCTCTGCGTGGCGTGGATGCCAGTGCCGGAATGGTCCGTTCGTTGATTTCTGGCGCGGTGGTTGCTTTTGGCGATCAGGTGTTAACGGTTGATGAAGGCCGCCTTACAGTCCGAAACCGTGCTGCGGCAGGTGTTCAACGTCTGCCGTCCCAGATTGTGGAGATTAAACAGCAGGCGGATGACCTTCTGAACCGAATGAGGCGTGCATTCTCAGGGCGGAATTAGCCCGTGATCAACATTGTCAGGTCTGACGGTGTGGTACCGAGTTCCAGTAATGATTAACCTCAGCAAACAGACTCATCTGATTGATTGATAGAAAATATTTTACAACCCCGAAATCCTCATATACTGTATATATAAACAGTGGATATGCATACAGTTATCAGCATCTCTTCCTGGGGATGCTGGCTGGTTTATCCCGTAGTGAGGATAGGAGGGAAAATGCAGGACTATCTTTTGGAGTCGTTGAAACTCCAGCGTATTGATTTCTTTATCAAGCTTGTAGCGGCTAGTGAGTGTAGCGAAGAAGAGAAACGCCTTGCGATCCAGTGGGTGTCGGAACTGACGGACGAGCTGATGGTGAAAATTCGGAACCATGATTACGGCCGGGCGATGGACGTTATCAACTAAAGGGGGGCTTTATGCGCATTGAAATAATGATCGATAAAGAGCAGAAGATAAGCCAGGCAACACTGGAAGCCCTTGAATTCGAGCTTTACCGAAATTTGCGCCCTCTCTGTCCAAAAACGGCTATCCGCATACGTAAGGGAAGCGCTAACGGCCTGGAGCTGAGCGGCTTAAAACTTTACGAAGATAAAAAGCGGGTAATGGAGATTTTGCAGCAGGTCTGGGAGGACGACAGCTGGCTGCATTAAGAAACGTTGCAGGCGTCAGAACTTGATTCTGACGCCTGCGAGGTTGAACAACGAGTAAGGCGAGGCGTTAGGTGAAGTAACTCATAATAAGCCATCTATGATTGAATGGTGACTTTTTTTAATGTATCAAAAACGATTTTCGTAAACTCATTTTCATTTCTAACATCAATATAAGCAAGGCCGCTATTAGTGATCTTGAGCTTACCGGAGTACTCTAATGTATTAACAGAGCATACAAGCCTGTCAATTCGTATTTTTTTACCCTCTAACTCTTCTTTGTAATATTTCCTAAGATCGCTGCTGCCAATTATTTGCATTTTAGCCGTGGCGTAATCAGAGACTCTAACCCTTGAAATATCAAGTTGAGTTAAATTAATATTTACACTTGAAGATATTTCATTAAGCCAGTTTATAGGGTTTATGTCTATTTCTTCCAAACTAACACCTAAGCCAAGATTTTTAACCAAGGCCTGAGAAAAAGGCTTTAATGTTCTGGGTGGGTTAGTAATCTGCATTACAGGAAGAGAGTCTAAAGCCACGCTAAAATTTGTCGTGCGATATTCGATTCTTTCAACGGTAGTTTCACTCCCGTCAAAGCTTGATATTTTGTCATGATAAACAATACGCTCGATAAAACGCCCACTTGCAAAATCATGGCGTATTTTATCAAAAATGAAACCTTTCCCTTTTTCCTCTGTAAAAGAATCAAGAGAAAGACGTCTAACGGCTGTTTCAAACTCAAGCCGTATGTTTAACTTAAGCCATTTAACCTTTTTCATCTTCGTTCACCTCTGATCCTATTATTATATTATAGGCATTTTCAGCGGCGGACTCAATTAATTCACTAATATGTTTTTTCTCTTGTGCCGTTGCCGCGCGAATGGTTACATTGAAACCGTCTTCTTTTTGATTATTTATACCTTTAATTTGATAGGCAAAGTCACAGCATTTTTCTGAGTCTTTAAAAAATGCTTCGACGTTGATTCTATCTCCAATTCCACTTGTTGGCTTTGAAGACCACGCAATACGACCTATATAATAACCTTTCTCATGTAGTTGAGAAAATATAGCCGAACTATTTACCCCTTCACCATTAAGGACTGCTTTCTTAACAAATCCGGTATCAATAGTTTCTTCCTTGTCTTCATCCTCACTAGCATCAGTGCTGCGGTTTAATTCGACTTTTGTAACGTCATCAGTCTCATAACCACGTAGGCCATTCATTAATTCTTGAAAGAACTGACTTCGCAATGTAGGGTCAGTTATTGCTAGTAATGAGATCTCGAAGCGTTCGATAGGCTCGGACTTGATTTTAGATAGCTCGTTTTGCAGGCTCTCAATAACTTTTTTTGCCTCGGGGTTTTGAGGCATACGTACTTCAACTTTGTCAGTTCCAGGGCGAAGTTCAATTATAATATTCCGCTTGTCGATCTGACGTAATGCAGTTTTAGATAGGTCTATTTCTTCATACTTATATTCTACTGTAAGCGAACCATCTTTTTTAGCTACAATATTCAGGCTTTGACCTTTACTAGGGGAGCATGTTTTTTTTAGTGCTTCAGCAGCACTTTTTAATTCGGCCTGATTTGTTGATGTTTGGAAGCTTACACTAGTAGTGCTTTCTCTAGGATCATATGTTTTGACCAGTTTTTTTATGTGTTCTAATTCATTAAATCCGTGAGGAAGTTTGGATATTTCCTCAATTAGTATTTCCTTGTCGAGTTCTGGGGATAAAAACACACCTCTATTCAATAATAATTCATGCAACTTTGCAGCGGTTATCCTTTTATGATGTAATGCATCATAAATATTTTTGTCAGTTGCGAAGTATAGTTTTTTAGCCATTATCGTTGCTCCATGCCGATTTGTTCAAGGTTATATTCAACAACAATTTTGTCCGTCTTGTCGAAGTCAATTTTAAGGAAAAGTCTTTCATCCTCGCCCAAAAGCCAGTCTGTACTGTATTTCTTTTTCGCTCTTTCGAAGTGATGAATGGCATTTTCATTTGGATGAATGTGACAATGGCGTAATACAATTGGTTTACCTTCGGTTAGTATCTGATAAGTTGATAACATATCAAAGAAGTAAACAAATTCGTCTACTGAATCACCTGGTTGATTGTAATAAACAACATATCCCTCAGGGTTTTTATCTCTGAGCCAACTAAAAGCCTCATGCTTTATTATGATGTATGGTGATGTTAATAATTCAATTGTTGCAGGTGTTGTCTGATTAATAGGGTGTTTTATCCTTGTTAGGGAAAGATCTGGGTAATAATATGTGAACTTATCAGGTTGAGGAAGCTTGCCTGAACCAATTAATTTGGTGATGTCAGAAGATATATTTATCAAATCTGATATTTTATAAGGGTCCAGCAAATGTAGTTTGATGTTTGGGGGGCAATTTATAGAAGAGTGGTCTAGTTTTTTTGTAATATTTTCATAGAAGTCTTTGTCATATAAATTATAATGGTTATATAAGAACAATAACCCTCTTACGTTATAACCTAAAGAATCATCATGAACATATTTTAATCGCCATTCTTCACTCACATTTGCACACTCGGTAGCTAAAGCAAGCGATGTTAAAGCTCCCTCGACTATTTTTTTTCCAATAGTACCTTCCGCATAGCTTTTGAGGTCTGTGTTGAGATAGACCATTTCCTCCTCATATGGATCTATGTAGAAAAAAACAACATCGCTTGGATGCGTTTTCTTGGAATGAGCCTCTTGGCAACAATCCCAATTCATGTCCGCTCTAGCGGCACGCTCCCATTTGAACACTGAGAAAATATCATCAGAAATCTTACCCGCTACTCGTTGTATAGCCGAAGTCTCTCCACCCATTTCAATCTCGCTCCTTTACAATTGCTGTGGCAATCTGCCTGAAAATCCATCTGACTTGATGGGTAATCTAACCATATGGTTCGTATGCGTTTGTTGCATGACTATAGCGCATGAAAATGAATGATCGCAAAAGGATCGTTTTTGCTCAGGCCCGCCAGTTCTGACGGGCTTTTGCTCATGTCATGCAGGTGCATGAAAACCACTACATAAAGCGGGCAGGCGTGGCGGGGCTACGAGCGCGCGGTTTTGGGGTTAATCGCGGTTTTGGGCCCTCAATGTCGGGCGGGCATGGTCATTTTTTGGGGCTGGTCGTGCGCGCCTGCGTCGTGGTGAGGCGCTGCGTTTCGTCGTGAGCTGCCAGGTGGCGAAAGCGCAGGACCGCTCAGCGAGGCGCTGAGGCGCTCTGATGGCGAGGCAGGGCATAAGGGAATAAAAAAACCGCCCGGGGAAGGGCGGTTGATATCAAAGGTTGGCCAGGTGGGCGTCAGTCTTCATCGGTCAGGTAGGGGTCAAAGCGTATCACCTCATCACCCAGCCACTCGTTAACTTCTTTGATGCGGCCCTGCAGGGGGGTAAGTTCGTTGCGAACGAAAACGCGCGCCGCTTTTTCCACATCGCCAAACCCGCCGGTATTGGTTGGAATAATCCCCATCAGCTGCGGCGGCACGCGGTGAGCGGCCAGCATGTCATCACGACTCACGTTTTTGATGTTAAGAAATTCATCTTTCGCGGCGACTTCTGACAGTGGGATGATCTGAATGCCGTCCTTCTTCCCGTTCGGGCTGTACATAAACAGGTTGCGGAAGTTGCCAGGCCCTTTCGATTTTTTCAGTGCTTCGCGTATGCTGTCCACTTCATTCTGATTGGCTGCGGGGTCGCTCATGTACATGATAAAACCAGCATGGCTACCATTTTGATAATACTTGCGGCGAAACAGCGTGGCCGATTCATTCAGCAGGGCGGATGGAATGGCGGAGAGGTATTCCGGCATCCCGTAAAGCTCCTGGTTAACGTCCGGTTCCATCAGGTGAAACACGCTCCCCTCATCGAACTGATAGGGCTGCGAATTGTAGCCATACTGCGCAAACCAGTATGTGTCCGGTTCAATGCCGCGACGGGTGTATTTGGCAAGCGAGGCGCGCAGTTCCATGATCTGCCCTAAGCGGTTCATGCGTTTTTCAAGGTAGGCATTGCCGAATACCAGAAAGTCCTGGGCGAACCGGGAAAAGGCCTGCTTTGACAGCAACTGGTGTGGGATATAGGTACTGGTAAGAATATTGCGTTTAACCTGTATGGCGCTTGAATGATGAACCGCTGACCGGTAGGTTCGCGCCAGACCATCCATGCTGATTGGCGGTTCATACCAGCGGTCCAGCTGTACACACTCCAGGTAATCAAATAACTCCCGTCGGTCCATTACGGGGATCGGATCGCCAAACGCAAACGCTTCGGCATTTGCATTGCTCACCATGTTGGCCGTATCGGCTGCGGTCTTGCCGCGCGGTGCCTTGCTGCGGTTTTTGCGGTTAGCCATTAAAAAATCTCCACGATGTTGCTGGTACTGGCGGAAGCTCCTGCCAGTGGTTCGTTATAAAGTGCGTGCATGGTTGCCCAGGCTAAATCCGCATGGCTGGCTTCTTCTGTGCGGGCTGCTTCGTAGGTTGGCCGGTTGCCGCTGGCGGTGGTTGAGCGGCGAATGGACATAAAGGACTGCGCGATATCCAGCATCCCCGCGTCAAACTCCAGACGGCGCCCGCTGATGATGTCGTAGGCTTTAAGCACCAGGGCATTTTTTACGGTCGGGTTGTAGACAAACTCGCGCGCGGCAGGGAAGAACTGCTTAACCGTTTTGTAAACGCCATCGCCAACGCCGGTCGAGTCAATACCGATGTAGGTCACGTTGTAGCGTCTGGTGATTTCCTCAATTGCTGAGGCCTGGGCGCGGAAGTCCATCCCGCGCCACTGGTGACGCTCAAGGATACGGAATTTACCGCCGGGGACGACGGGAGGCGCAATGACCACGCAACCGGCGCTGTCACCGTTCTGCGTTCCTTTTGCCGGGTCATAGCCGATCCAGACAGGGTGGTATGCAAACGGACGCAGTAAAAGCGGTTCGAAATCGTCCCACACATCCCAGCTGTCAACCATGCAGGACTGCAGCAACGCCAGCGGGAACACGGACGCCAGGTCGTCAACGAACTGACACATCAGCAGGTTGTTGTATTCGTCCGGGCTGTACTCCAGGCGCAGCTGGTCCAGGTCGAAAAGGTTACACCCGCCGTTTACGGCATCCTCAATGGTGACTATCTGGCGGTACTGGCCGTCAGGGCATAAAACGCCGTGCGCCAGGCTACTGTGAGAAAGGTCAAATTCTACCCTGTCGGCTTTCGGGCGCCCTTTATTGAACAGGGCGCCAGACCAGAACGGGTAGGCGCTGTGCGTCAGGCTGGAAGGTGTAGAGAAATAGGTCTGGCGCCATTTTTTGTGCAGCGCCATACCGGAGGCCACCTTGCGCAGCTCCTGGAATTTCGGTATCCAGAAATACTCATCAAGATACAGATTGCCGTGATAGCTCTGCGCGGTACGGGCATTTGTACCGAGGAAGTAAAGACAGGCGCCGTTAGGCAGCACCATCGGATCGCCTTTCAGCTCAACATCCACCTCTTTTGCGAAGTCGATGATGTACTGTTTAAAAACGTGTGCCTGGGCTTTACTCGCTGACAGAAAGATTTGATTTCGGCCCGTGGTCAGGGCGTCTATCAACGCTTCACGGGCGAAATAGTAGGTTGCACCGATCTGGCGTGACTTTAAGAGGTTGCGGATACGGTGTTTGATACCAGCGTCCCACCAGTGGCGCTGGTATTCGAACATACCGGCGCGGAAAATCTCTTCCAGCTTTTCGATCTGTTCGTCGGTAAACAGGTTTTTTTCCGGCGGTTTGCGCGGGCCTTTATTGCGGTTGGCCACGTTGGGGTTCAGGTCTGCTTCATTCCCGCCATTGTTAAATTTGCCGATCCTGGCCTGTCGTTCGGACTGACGCGCCAGCAGGTCAATTTCTTTAAAATCCTTTCCTTCCTTCTGCTCCTTCATGACGAGCTGGCAGTAACGTGCGGCGGTGGTGAGCTGCATCTGATCCAGTGGGCCATATTCGCCCCACTTATCGCGTTTTTTCCAGCTGTGAACAGTTGCAACTTTCTCGCCCAGCATTTCAGCAATGCGGGCTACGCGGTATCCCTGAAAGTACATCAGCATTGCCTGACGACGGGGATCGAGGTCTGCGGGGGTCAGTGTTGTCATGGCACAAACATACGGCCTCAAATCAGCACTTTCCCCGGCTTCGCATTGTGTGGGAGTTCGCACAAGCCCAACGCGTTGTTTACACGCGCCTATCACCGCAAACATAAGGCTCTGAACGTGTTACGAACTAACTAACCGGAGCCGGACCGATGGCAAAAAAATCTAAGCGTTTTCGTATTGGGGTCGAAGGGGCCACCACTGACGGGCGCGTTATTGAACGTGACTGGATCACCCAGATGGCGGCGAGCTATAACCCGCAGGTATACACCGCGCTGATCAATATGGAACACATCAAGGGTTTTACCCCTGATGGGCCTTTCCGTCGTTTTGGCATGGTGGAAAAACTGGAAGCGGAAGAAATCACCGAAGGGGCTTTGTCCGGGAAGATGGCGCTGTATGGCTGGATTGCCCCGACGGACGATCTGGTAACCATGACCGGTAACTGGCAGAAGCTTTTCACCTCAATGGAAGTTAACACCAGCTTTGCCGATACCGGCTCCGCTTATCTGGTTGGTCTGGCGGTTACTGACGATCCGGCAAGCCTCGGCACTGAAATGCTGCAGTTCAGCGCCAGCGCAGAACATAACCCCCTGGCGCGCCGCAAGCTGGACAAAGACAACCTGTTTACCGCTGCTCTTGAAACGCTAATCGAGTTTGAGGACGTGCCGGAAAAAACCAGCCTGTTTACCCGCGTGAAAGAGCTGCTGTCCCGCAAAGGCGCCGATGATAACGCCCGCTTTGCTGATGTGAATCAGGCTGTTGAAACCATCGCGCGTGAGCATCAGGCGCTGGCGGAGCAGGTCGGCACCCATCAGACCGATTTCAGTAACAAGCTGAGCGATATGCAAAAGGTTGTTGATGAGACAACCAGCGCACTCTCCACCCTGCGTGAGCAGCTTTCCACCCAGGACAGCCGCAGCGAACGCCGCCCTAATGCGACCGGCAATAACGGCGCAGAACAAACCACCGATTGCTGACGGAGCAAAAGCACAATGAAAAAAGAGACACGTTTTAAATTCAACGGCTATCTGACGCAGCTCGCCAAACTCAACGGCGTATCTGTGAGCGATATCGCCTCGAAATATACGGCTGAGCCGTCCGTTGCGCAGACGCTGGAAACGAAAATCCAGGAGTCTTCCTCGTTCCTGCAGAAAATCAACATCATCCCGGTTGATGAACAGTCCGGCGAGCGTCTGGGGCTGGGTATTGGTTCCAGTATTGCCGGAAATACTGATACCACTCAAAAAGACCGTGAACCCGTTGATCCGACTTACATCGACGGTGAAGGGTACAAGTGTACCCAGACTAACTCTGATACGGCGCTGCCTTATGCGAAGCTGGATTTATGGGCCAAATTCCAAGACTTCCAGACGCGCATCCGTGACGCCATCATTACCCGCCAGGCGCTTGACCGCATCATGATCGGATTCAACGGCGTGAAGCGTGAGAAAACGTCAGACCGCGCGACCTATCCACTGCTGCAGGATGTGAATATCGGCTGGCTGGAGAAAATCCGCCAGGAGAAACCCGTCCAGGTAATGGATAAGATCGTGTCCGAAGGCGAGGTGGTTTCTCAGACTATCCGTGTTGGTAAAGGCGGTGATTTCCTGAATCTGGACGCGCTGGTTATGGGCGCCGTGAATGAGAAAATCGCGCCGTGGTATCAGGAAGATACAGAGCTTGTGGTTATCGTCGGGCGCCAGTTGCTGGCGGATAAATATTTCCCGATCGTCAACCGCGACCAGCCAAACAGCGAAGCGATGGCGGCCGATCTCATCATCAGCCAGAAGCGTATCGGCAACCTCCCGGCCGTTCGCGCGCCGTTCTTCCCGGCTAACGCCATGCTGATCACCCGTCTGGATAACCTGTCTATTTACTGGCAAGCCGGTACCCGTCGTCGTTCAGTTATCGACAATCCGAAGCGTGACCGCGTGGAGAACTACGAATCCGTTAACGAGGCGTATGTTGTCGAAGATTACGATGGCGTTTGCCTGGTTGAGAACATCGAGATGTTACCAGCGCAGGCAGACGGCAATCCGGGCGCGGCGCTGACGGCTGAAAATATTCAGACCATCGTTGCTGCAGCAGTGCAGGGCGCGCTTGATGCTCAGAATACGGGCGGCACTGGCGCCGGAGCGTGATAAATGAATCCGTTCCGTGCTCACACTCAGTATGTACAGGCACAGGATGCCGCCCGGCAGGGCGGCAGTAAAGCCAGTATGACGGGTTATAACCAGATGCTGTTACAGCTGACAGAACACCGCAGGCGCCTTAAAACAGTCCAGTCAAATGAGCGCAAGGCTCAGCTCAAACGTGAGTTTCTTCCCGCTTATGCCTCATGGATTGCCGGTTTACTGGATGCTGACGCGTCAGGCCAGGACGACGTGGCGATGTACGTCATGATCTGGCGCATTGATGCCGGAGACTATACCGGCGCGCTGGACATTGCCCGCCATGCCATTAAACACAGCTGGGTCCTGCCGCAACGCTTCAACCGGACCTGCGGGACCGCAGTTGCGGAAGAGTTTGCCGACGCGGCAATGCGTGCTTTTTCTGCCGGTGAATCATTCAGTGCCGCCATTCTTACCCAGGTGCTCGATATCGTTGAAGGTCAGGATATGCCGGATCAGTCCCGCGCCCGACTCCATAAGGCGATGGGCTATGCGCTGCGGGATAACGATCAGGCAGTGGCAGCACTTAATCATCTGAAGCGTGCCCTGCAACTGGATAACAGTTCTGGCGTCAAAACCGAAATCAACAAGCTTGAAAGCCGATTGCGACAGGCAATGTCGGCTTAACGAATCGTGCCAACGCGCGGGGCGGCACGGGGTGGCGACAGGCTTTATGCCGCGTCAAAACCCCGTCCACCGCCCAACTATTTGGGAGTGCCAGAAATATGCAATTCGTTTCGCCGGAACAGGCCGGGGAAAGTACCCAGGACGTTATTAAAAACACCAGTTTCTGGCCTGATGTCAGGGTTTCAGAGTTCCGCCGTGATATGCGCATGGATGGGAGTGTCACCGATCCGCGCCTGCGTCTGGCGTTGCTGACAGCGATTGCTGAAGTTAACGCCGATCTTTATGAGTTCCGCGAGAAACAACGGGCGCAGGGGTATGCAAGCCTGGCCGACGTCCCTGCTGATGTGATCGACGGCGAAAGCCAGCGGCTCATGCTGTATCGCCGTGCGGTGTTTTGCTGGGCAAAAGCAAACCTGGTTGAGCGCTATCGCGATTTTGACGCAACCGGTGACGGAAGCAAGAAAGCCGAAGATATCGAAACAACCTTAGGCGAGCTGTGGCGCGATGTGCGCTGGGCGGAGTCCCGCCTGCGCGATATGCCACATATGACGGTGGAGCTGATTTGATGAAAGTGCGTGCGCATCAGTATGACACGGTGGACGCACTCTGCTGGCGCCATTACGGGCGCACGCAGGGAGTCACTGAGCAGGTGCTGCAGGCGAATCCGGGGCTGGCTGAATATGGCCCCTTTTTACCGCACGGGCTGCAGGTGGAGCTGCCGGATATCACGGCATCAACCACTGCGCAGACTGTCCAGTTATGGGACTGAACTATGACGCTTGAACGAATCAGCGCCTTTATCACTTACTGCGTTGCCCTGCTTCTGGCATGGCTCGGCGATTTGTCTCTTAAAGATGTATCGACTATCACCGGTCTTGCGCTGGGCATTATTACTGCAGCGGTGACCTGTTATTTACGCTGGAAAGCCTACCAGCTGCTGCGGGACGGCAGAATATCCAGGGGGGAATATGAGTCCTTCAATCGTTAAGCGTTGCCTGGTCGGCGCGGTGCTGGCGATTGCCGCCACGCTGCCGGGTTTTCAGTCGCTTCATACCTCCGTCGAGGGGCTGAAACTGATTGCTGATTTCGAAGGGTGCCGCCTGCAGCCATACCAGTGTAGCGCCGGGGTCTGGACTGACGGGATCGGCAATACGTCCGGGGTAGTGCCGGGCAAAACCATAACGGAGCGACAGGCTGCGCAGGGGCTGATTAATAACGTGTTGCTGACGGAAAAAAGGATTGAAGCCTGCCTGCAGGTTAAGCCACCTCAGCATGTTTACGATGCCCTGATCAGCATCGGTTTCAATGTCGGAACGGGGGCAATCTGCCGGTCAACAATGGTTTCTTACATCAATCGCCAGCAATGGTGGCAGGCGTGCAACCAGCTCCCCCGCTGGGTTTATGTAAATGGTCAACGGAATAAAGGGCTTGAAAACCGGCGCGCCCGTGAGCTTGCCTGGTGTCTTAAAGGGGCAGGGGCATGACGCGCGCGCTGGCGGTGATCCTGGCTCTGGTGCTGGCACTGCTGGGCTGGCAGTCATGGCGGCTTAACAATGCCGGTCACACCATCGGGACGCAGGCAGAGGCGCTTAAAAAGAACAAGCAGGAGCTGGCGAAGAAAAACAGCCAGCTCATCAGCCTGTCCATTCTTACCGAAACCAACAGCCGGGCTCAGATGCAACTTTATGCTGCAGCGGAGGAGATTTCCGCGCTGTTGCGGAGTCGCCAGCGCCGGATCGAGGAGCTAAAACGTGAAAACGAGGATTTACGCCGCTGGGCTGACATTCCTTTGCCTGCTGACATTATCCGGCTGCGGGACCGCCCGGCCCTCGCCGGAGGTGCAGCTTACCGTGAGTGGTTGTCCAAAAGTGACGCAGTGCCGCCTGGACAGGTCAGCGCCGCGCAGTAATGGGGATCTGAATCAGGTGCTGGATGAGACTGAGGCCGCCTGGGCGGCATGTGCCGACAAAGTGGACACGATCATTGCATGTCAGGAGCGAGACAGTGAACAAGCCGCAATCCTTACGCAACGCCCTGAATAAATCGGTGGCGTATGTCCGTGACAACCCGGACAAACTGCACCTTTTTGTTGATAACGGTTCACTGGTTGCAACCGGCGCCCGTTCAATGTCATGGGAATACCGCTACACCCTGAACGTGGTGATTGAAGATTTTAGCGGCAACCAGAATTTAGTGATGGCGCCCGTGCTGCTCTGGTTAATGACCAATCAACCGGACGCTATTAACAACCCGGATCTGCGCGAAAAACTTTTTACCTTTGACGTCGATATCCTGAGCAACGATCTGTGTGATATCAGCCTCAATCTGCAGCTCACGGAGCGCGTGATTGTCAGCACAGACGGCACCGTATCGAGCGTTGAAGCGGTGCCGGAACCCGACGTACCAGAAGAAATGTGGACGGTGAAACGTGGATGACCTGCAGAGGGTGGATGACTGGCTGGCGGCCCTGCTGGCGAATCTGGAAGCGGCAGCCCGCAACCGTATGATGCGACAACTGGCGCAGGAGCTGCGCCGGTCGCAACAGCAAAATATCAGGCTGCAGCGCAATCCAGACGGCACCACCTTTGAGCCACGCCGGGTGACGGCCAGAAGTAAAAAGGGGCGCATCAAGCGCCAGATGTTCGCCAAATTGCGCACCACAAAATACCTGAAAACCGCCGCCAGTGCGGACTCCGCCAGCGTGCAGTTTGATGGCAAGGTGCAGCGCATTGCCCGTGTTCACCATTATGGTCTGCGGGATCGCGTCAGCCGAAAAGGCCCGGCGGTCCGCTACGCAGAGCGCCGCCTGTTGGGCGTGAATGATGAGGTGGAAACCATCACCCGTGACACTCTGCTGCGCTGGCTGGTTAGGCTTTAGTTCATGTTAGGTATTGATAACTTTTCTCTGCTTCTGATTTATTGAATAAGGTGATTTTTGCGTTTATATATAAATCAATAAACATGGCTGTGCCAAGCATGAAGAAAAATAGAAGAGATAAATAAGCTATAGGAATCATAACCATTAGACCGAGAGAGTTTTTATTGGCTGCTACACCTAATTCTTCTCGCCTTTTGGGATCTAGCATGTAACCGCAAATGAATTCAATGGTTTTGGGCTTTATTGATGTGATTTTATCTAATGCCTTTTGGTTAAGGCAGGTGTCAGGAGATATATTCCATTTTGGACTATTTGGCTTGTTTCTTGCTTCATCCTGTCTAATCCATAACGAATCACCTGTTTCTTTATATTTAAAATCGATCCACTGTACTGGTCCTTGAATAACAAGTTTCGTGAATTGATAAAAACCAACAGCGGATAGGGCTATGACTATAGAACCAAATATTGTGAGAAATATTTTATTGTTCTTAGTGTGCGGTTTAGTGTTTCGTTTGTACTTGCAAAAACTAAGCCTGATAACTGGTTTTGGGATGCCGATTTTGGACACCAAAAAATCTTCTTCTGGATGGGACTTATTTAGCCATGCCCAAAAAGAGGATACTCCACCCGCAAGCCATTTAAATATTAGTCCACCTATAGCTGTGGCTAAGAATGCATTTATTTTATCAAACTCCATTCCAAGTTCCCTCACAGTTTAATGTCCATGAGTATTTGTATCAAAGACCAGACAATGAAGCATTGTTTTTAAAAAATGACATCACATGCAATCTGACAACATGAACGCACAACTGACCGAAATCATGCGTCTTATCACCAACCTGATCCGCACCGGCACCGTGACCGAAGTGGACCGGGAAAACTGGCTGTGCCGGGTGAGAGTGGGCGAGCTTGAAACCAACTGGATTAACTGGCTGACGCTGCGTGCCGGTGGTGCCCGTACATGGTGGTGTCCGTCGCCAGATGAGCAGGTGGTGCTGCTGAGCATGGGCGGCAATCTGGAAACTGCTTTTGCGTTGCCTGCCATCTACTCCAATCAGTTTGCGCCGCCCTCGGATTCCGTGGACGGTTGCGTGACGGAGTACCCGGACGGGGGCTGGTTTGAGTATGAACCCGCCACCGGGCGGTGGCACGTCCGGGGTATTAAATCCATGGTGATCGAGGCGGCAGATAACATAACCCTGAAAACGGGGGAGTTTGTGGTGGAAGCAAGTAACACGCGCATAAACAGCGAGGTGGTGATCAATGGTGGCGTCACCCAGGGCGGCGGCGCCATGAGTTCTAACGGGATCGTAGTCGATAAACACGGTCATACAGGCGTTAAGTCCGGCGGCGATACATCAGGAGGCCCGGTATGACGCTGTATATCGGTATGAATCAGGACAATGGCAAAGCCATTTCTGATGCAGACCATTTGCGGCAGTCGGTCAGGGATATTCTGCTGACTCCCCAGGGAAGCCGTATAGCCCGCCGGGAATATGGTTCCCTGCTGTCAGCATTGATTGACCAGCCCCAGAACCCGGCGCTGCGCCTGCAGATTATGGCGGCTGTTTACGTATCGCTGAGTCGCTGGGAGCCTCGGCTTACGCTGGATTCCATCACCATCAACAGCAGCTTTGACGGCTCCATGGTGGTTGAGCTAACCGGGAAGCGCAATAACGGCGCGCCTGTTTCTCTTTCGGTATCAACAGGAGCAGACAATGGCAGTCATTGACCTTTCCCAGCTCCCCGCGCCGCAAATCGTTGACGTGCCGGACTTTGAATCCCTGCTGGCTGAGCGTAAGGCCGCCTTTGTGGCCCTGTATCCGGCAAACGAACAGGACGCGGTGCGGCGCACGCTTGAGCTGGAATCTGAACCCATCACCAAACAACTGCAGGAAAACACGTACCGGGAAATCCTGCTGCGCCAGCGTATCAATGAGGCGGCACAGGCGGTCATGGTGGCTTATGCCATGGGCGGAGATCTCGATCAGATGGCGGCCAACTACAACGTGAAGCGGCTGACAGTTACACCTGCCGATAACGACGCGGTGCCTCCGGTCGCAGCGGTAATGGAAAGTGACGAGGCGTTGCGCCTGCGTGTTCCTGCTGCATTTGAGGGGCTGTCCGTTGCGGGACCAACGGCGGCTTATGAGTTTCACGCTAAAAGCACGGACGGGCGAGTAGCTGACGCCAGCGCAACCAGCCCTGCACCGGCGGAGGTGGTGCTTACCGTACTGAGCCGTGAGGGCGACGGAACAGCGGCGGCGGACCTGCTGGCGGTGGTTGAACAGGCGCTTAACAGTGAGAACGTGCGGCCGGTTGCTGACCGTCTGACGGTGCGCAGCGCTGAAATTATTCCGTACAGCGTGGATGCAACGATCTTTCTTTACCCGGGGCCAGAAGCTGAGCCGGTGATGGAGGCGGCAAAGGCCAGCCTGCAGAAATATATCGCCAGCCAGACGAGGCTGGGGCGCGATATCCGCCGCAGTGCTATTTATGCCGCGCTGCATGTGGAAGGTGTGCAGCGTGTTGAACTGGCCTCGCCGCTCGCTGATGTGGTGCTGGATAAGACACAAGCCGCTTCATGTACGGAATGGAGCGTAACCAACGGGGGGACGGATGAATAGTCTGCTTCCTCCTGGTTCATCGCCGCTTGAGCGCCGCCTGGCGCAGACCTGCAGCGGAATTTCCGATCTGCCGGTGCCGCTGCGCGATTTATGGAATCCGGCAACATGCCCGGTCAAGTTTCTGCCGTATCTGGCGTGGGCCTTTTCGGTTGATCGCTGGGACGAAGGATGGGCGGAGAGCGTGAAGCGCCGCGTGGTGCAGGATGCGTTCTATATCCATCAGCACAAGGGCACAACCAGCGCTGTGCGGCGTGTGGTGGAGCCGTTCGGCTTTCTGATCCGCATCATTGAATGGTGGCAGACCGGTGAGGCGCCGGGCACGTTTCGCCTGGATATTGGGGTGCAGGACCAGGGCATAACAGAGGAAACCTATCTGGAGCTGGAGCGCCTCATCGGTGACGCCAAACCCTGCAGCAGGCATCTGATCGGCATGTCCATAAATCTGCAGACGAGCGGGCCATATTTCGTGGGGGCTGCCACCTATAGCGGCGAAGAAATCACGATTTACCCGTATATCAACGAAACCATCATTTCCGGCGGTTCTGCCTACGAGGGCGGCGCCGTCCATGTTATTGACACAATGAGAGTGAACCCATGAGCGCAAAATTTTATACCCTGCTGACGGATATCGGCGCGGCGAAACTGGCAAATGCCGCCGCGCTCGGTGTTCCGCTGAAAATTACACAGATGGCGGTGGGGGATGGCGGCGGCGTGCTGCCAACGCCAAACGCACAACAGACAAAGCTGGTCGGTGAAAAACGCCGTGCAGCTCTGAATATGCTGTATATCGATCCGCAGAACAGCAGCCAGGTGATCGCTGAGCAGGTGATACCCGAAACAGAGGGCGGTTGGTGGATTCGTGAAGTTGGGTTGTTTGATGAAACCGGAGCGCTGATTGCTGTCGGTAACTGCCCGGAGAGCTACAAGCCGCAGCTGGCAGAGGGTAGCGGGCGCACGCAGACAGTGCGCATGGTGTTAATTACCAGCAGCACCGATAATATTACGCTGAAAATTGATCCTTCCGTGGTGCTCGCTACCCGTAAATACGTGGATGATAAGGTGCTGGAGCTTAAGGTGTATGTGGATGAGCTTATGGCGGCACATCTTGCGGCCGCTGATCCGCATACGCAATATGCACAAAAAGCCAGCCCGACGTTTACCGGCACCCCAAAAGCCCCGACGGCGGCAGCTGGTAACAATTCCACTCAGCTTGCCAATACTGCTTTTGTGCAGGCCGCTATTGCAGGGCTTGTTGGTTCCTCACCTGCAGCGCTTGATACATTGAACGAACTGGCGGCGGCGTTAGGTAATGACCCGAACTTTGCCACTACCATGGCAAATGCGCTTGCGGGAAAGATGGATAAATCAGCCAACGGCGCTGATATCGCTGATGTTCCTGCTTTTGTAAAAAATCTTCGCCTTGGGGAGGGGAGTGCGCTACCTGTCGGGGTCCCTGTTCCATGGCCAGCAGCAACACCGCCAGAAGGTTGGTTAAAATGTAATGGAGCATCATTCAGTTCTTCGCAATATCCAAAACTGGCGCAAGTTTATCCTTCTTTAAAATTACCGGATCTACGCGGCGAATTTATTCGTGGTTGGGATGATGGGCGCGGAGTTGATAATGCTAGGCAGTTATTGAGCTCACAAACAGATGCAATGCAGCCAATAGTAGGTGAGGTTGGCTATGGTGGCAATGGGATGTTTACGTATGTAGATGGGGCTTTCTCAGGAATCAAACGGTCAGGTTCTGATGGACTAGTTACTGTGAATAGTGATTTAGCCCAATTTAGTCGCGCTAGGTTGGATTCGAGCACCGTGACAAGAACCGCATCTGAAACTCGGCCTCGCAACACTGCATTTAACTACATAGTGAGAGCGGCATAATGAATAAAGCATTACTTAATGAGTACGGAATTGCAACATCAGCGGGAATAGTTACGATTCATAATTTCGATGGCGAAACGGGTGAGTATACCTGCTCATCTGTAGAGTTTTTGGCCGAAGGAGTCGGTATACCTGCTAATTCTTGTATCGATCCTCCTGGTGATTATGAAATAGGTTTCGTTTTTTGTCGTGACTCGAAAAGTAAGGAGTGGGTTAAAATGGAGGACCATAGAGGTGAGCTATATTATCAAAAATACGATGCGAAACCGATTGAAATTCACACTATTGGTGGGGTTGGAGAGGGGGTGACGCCATTGGCTCCAACTTCACCATATGATATATGGGACGGGGAGAAATGGGTTGTTGACATTCAGGCTAAAAACAATGCTCTGGAATGTGCTTTTTTAATGGAGAAAAAATCGGCGATTAGTGAAGCGCTAAATTATATTTCACCATTGCAGAGTGAGCTTCTCTTGGGGGTTCTTTCCGAGGAAGGCAAAGAAAATTTGCAGAATTGGTTGGCCTACATTAATGAGTTAAAGAAAATGACTTTTATTCCTGATGAATCTAAGTCATTTCCTTCTAAACCAGAATGATAGCATAATGAGGAGCTAGCCAACTAATGGCTAGCTTTAGATAGCATATTTTTTTGTACGGCTGAGAAAAATCTATCAACAAAAACAGATATAAATGTAGAGCTTAATACATGGCATGTTACGAAGCTAATTGCAACTGAGCCTGCTAAAATGAAGAGCAAAGATCCATGCTGATTCAAGTAAGAAGACGCGTAGAGTATGAAAAGTCCATGAATTAAATAAATGTTCATGCTTTTCCTGCCAAAGCGTTCTAGGGTTTTACATGTGGGTTTTAAAAAAATTAAAGGCAATACCAAAAATGGCACGGCGATATAATTTATTAATTTGAATATAATGAGCTCTGCTGTTGGAGTTTCAAAGTGAGAAAAAGGGAATGCGCCATATAAAAAGATGGTAGGTGTAAGCTTTGATAGGGCTATCAATGTAAGAATTGAAGTACATAAAGAGAGTATTAATATTTTTCTGTTGTGTGAATTGTTGTGGATGTTTTTTTTAAATATGACTCCTCCCATGATGAAGTAGGGCAGGAAATTAACGGTTCTCATTATGGATAGTGTTTGCGTGCTGAAGTCAATAAATTGAAATCCTAAGCTTAATATTATTGAGATCATGAGTGGGTGGCGCAGAGAGAAAAGGATGGATGCGATCACATGCCAGCATAATAAACTTAAGAGAAACCACATTATCCAATATGGTGCACCAATTTTAAGATATCCGGAAATATCACCAGTTAAAAAGAAGTTGATTATTTCATATATAATGTTGAATGTTATTAATGGTATTAATATCTGCTTGGTTAGTTTGTACGGTTCAAGATTGTTTCGGCCTTTGCCCAGGAAGCCAGAGATTAATGCAAAGGCTGGCATGTGAAATGTATAAATGAAATTATAAATATTTTTCACTTGTCCTTGTTCAGCGCTTCCACCAAGTAGGTGCGCCATAACCACCAAAAAAATCAATGCTCCTTTGAGAGTATCAATAGTGTTGTTACGATGATCAGTTTGTAATACCACGGAGAATCCTTCAGTTCATCTAACTGGTTGGTTGAGATAGTATCTGGGATAAAGGTTAAATTAAAGGTATTAAATTAACGTCATGGAATTGTGCTGTTCATCAAACAATGTCCGTAACGTGACCTGATACGGTTTGGTTTCCATAGTAGGCATTATCCCTTTAAACCGGAGAGAATGCCTTATGGCTCAGGATTATCACCACGGTGTGCGCGTCGTTGAGGTCAACGATGGCACCCGCCCTATTTCAACAGTAAGCACGGCAATTGTCGGTATGGTCTGTACCGGAGATGATGCAGATGCGTCCGTGTTCCCCCTCAATAAACCGGTCCTGCTTACCGACGTGCTGACCGCCAGCGGTAAAGCGGGCGAGTCCGGCACGCTGGCCCGTTCGCTGGATGCCATTGCCGACCAGGCTAAACCCGTAACCGTCGTTGTGCGCGTTGCGCAGGGTGAAACCGAAGCGGAGACAACCTCCAACATTATCGGCGGCGTGACAGCTGACGGTAAAAAAACGGGCATGAAAGCGCTGTTATCTGCGCAGTCCCAGCTCGGCGTTAAGCCGCGCATTCTTGGCGTGCCGGGGCATGACACGCAGGCGGTAGCTACTGAGCTGCTGAGCGTGGCGCAGAGTCTGCGCGGGTTTGCTTATCTGTCCGCCTACGGCTGCAAAACAGTGGAAGAGGCTATTGCCTATCGCGCTAATTTCAGCCAGCGCGAGGGGATGCTGATCTGGCCTGATTTCATCAGTTTTGACACCGTGCTGAATGCTGACGCAACGGCTTACGCCTCGGCCCGTGCGCTTGGTCTGCGTGCCAAAATTGACGAGCAGACCGGCTGGCATAAATCCCTGTCCAACGTGGGCGTGAACGGCGTCACCGGCATTTCTGCCGATGTGTTCTGGGATTTGCAGGACCAGGCAACCGATGCGGGGCTGCTGAACCAGAACGATGTCACCACGCTGATCCGCAAAGACGGTTTCCGCTTCTGGGGCTCCCGCTGCCTCAGTGACGATCCTCTGTTTGCCTTTGAAAACTACACCCGAACCGCGCAGGTACTGGCTGACACCATCGCCGAAGCGCACATGTGGGCGGTTGATGGCGTGCTTAACCCGTCGCTGGCCCGCGACATTATCGAAGGTATTCGCGCCAAACTGCGCAACCTGAAAACGCAGGGCTACATCATCGGCGCCGACTGCTGGCTGGATGAGTCCGTAAACGATAAAGATTCCCTGAAAGCCGGGAAGCTCACTATCGATTACGACTATACGCCGGTACCGCCACTGGAAAACCTGATGCTGCGCCAGCGCATCACCGATCAGTATCTGCTGGATTTCTCCAGCCAGGTCAGCGCGTAAGGGGACAATATGGCTTTACCACGCAAGTTAAAACACCTGAACCTTTTTAACGACGGGAATAACTATCAGGGGATCGTTGAGTCCCTGACCCTGCCTAAATTCACCCGCAAGTTTGAAAAGTATCGCGGCGGCGGAATGCCCGGTTCGGCTGATGTTGATCTGGGGCTGGATGATGGCGCGCTGGACACGGAATTTTCAATCGGTGGCACCGAACTGCTGTTATTCAAGCAGATGGGTAAAGCCACCGTTGACGGCATCCAGCTGCGTTTCACTGGCTCCATTCAGCGTGACGATACCGGCGAAGTGCAGGCCGTTGAGCTGGTTGTGCGCGGTCGACATAAAGAAGTCGATTCCGGCGAATGGAAAACCGGCGAGAGCAACACAACAAAAGTCAGCAGCGTCAACAGCTACGCGAAGCTGACCATCAACGGCGAGGTGCTCTACGAGGTTGATGTGATCAACATGATTGAAATCGTTGATGGCGTGGATCTGATGGAAGAGCACCGCAACGCCCTGGGCCTCTGATCTACTTTAAAGGCGCGGGCAGCCGCGCCAGTACCTATTAACAGGAAATGACGATGAGCGAACAACTGACTGAAAAAACCGTACAGCTGGACACCCCAATCAAACGCGGTAAAACAGAAATTGCCGAAATTGTGCTGCGTAAGCCGCAGTCTGGCGCGCTGCGAGGCACCCGCCTACAGGCGATCATGGATATGGACGTCGGCGCGATGATGACGATTATTCCCCGCATCTCCACGCCAGCGCTGACCGCTCAGGAAATGGCTGAAATGGACCCAGCCGATCTCACCGCGCTGTCGGTTGAGGTGGTCACTTTTTTGTTGAAGAAATCGGTGCTTGCCGGTTTGCCGACAGCCTGACGGTAGAAGACCTGGTGGCTGATATCGCCACCATTTTTCACTGGCCGCCGTCCGTCACTGACGTTATGCCGCTGACCGAAGTGCTGGAGTGGCGGTATAAAGCGATTCAGAGAAGCGGGGCCAGCGATGAGTGACACTAACCTGCGTTTGCAGGTAATTCTAAATGCGGTTGATAAGATCACCCGCCCATTCCGATCCGCGCAGGCCAGCTCTAAAGAGCTGGCTACTGCTCTTCAGACCACTCGGAACAGTTTGAAAGAACTGAATAAACAGGCCGGGCGCATTGATGATTTCCGTAAAACCAGGTCGCAGCTTGCTATTACTGCAACAAATCTCAGCGCTGCCCGCGAAGAAGCTGCAAGGCTTGCCACTCAGTTTGCTGCAACAAACCGTCCAACAGCTGCGCAGGCTAAGCTATTTAGCCAGGCGAAAACGCGTGTGCAGGAACTGCAGCATACTTACAACGGTCTGTTAGGTTCAGTTCAAAGGCAGCGACAGGCGCTGAAAGAGTCCGGGATCGATACTAAACAGTTAAGTAGTGCCCAGAGGGAGCTGCGGAAGAATGCTGAAGAAACCAGGCAGGCACTGGACCGACAGCAGAAATCCCTTAAACGTCTGGGTGCGCAGCAGGCGCGAATGCACGCTGTCCGCGATCAGTATTCCCGGCGCCTTGAGGTGCGGGATCGTATTGCGGGCGCCGGAGCAACTACCTCAGCAGCAGGGCTGGCAATAGGGGCGCCGGTTATGGCCGCCGTGAAAAGCTATGCCAGCATGGAAGATGCCATGAAAGGGGTGGCAAAGCAGATGAACGGTCTGCGGGACGACAACGGCAACCGGACAAAACAGTATTACAATATGCAGGATGCCATCAAGGCCGCCAGTGAACAGCTGCCGATGGAGAATGGCGCTATTGACTATGCGGCGCTGGTTGAAGGTGGCGCGCGTATGGGTGTGACAAATCAGAATGATCCTTACGAAGACCAGAAGCGTGACCTGCTGGCCTTTGCATCCACTGCAGCAAAGGCCGCAACGGCATTCGAGCTGCCAGCTGATGAGCTGGCGGAAGGGCTGGGGAAAATCGCGCAGCTGTATAAAGTGCCGACCCGCAATATTGAACAGCTTGGCGATGCCCTGAACTACCTGGACGATAACGCCATGTCTAAGGGCGGCGATATTATCAATGTGCTGCAGCGAATGGGAGGCGTGGCTGACAGGCTTGATTTCCGCAAGGCGGCTGCGCTGGGTTCAACGTTCCTGTCTCTTGGCGCTGCGCCAGAAATTGCTGCCAGTGCATCGAATGCCATGGTGCGCGAACTGTCGATTGCGACCATGCAAAGCAAGCGGTTTATGGAAGGCATGGATCTGCTGAAACTCAATCCAGAAGAGATTGAAAAGCAGATGACAAAGGACGCAATGGGGACCATTCAGCGCGTGCTGGAGAAGGTCAACAAGCTGCCGCAGGATAAACGCCTGTCCGCCATGACGATGATATTCGGCAAGGAGTTTGGCGATGATGCGGCGAAGCTTGCGAACAACCTGCCGGAGCTGCAGCGACAGCTGAAACTCACCTCAGGCACTGCGGCAAACGGCTCCATGCAGAAAGAATCCGATATTAATAAGGACTCACTTTCCGCGCAGTGGTTGCTGGTAAAGACGGGCGCGCAGAACGCGTTCAGTAGCCTGGGTGAAACCCTGCGCCAGCCGCTGATGGATATTATGAGTTACGTGAAAAATGTAACGGGGGCGCTGCGTCGCTGGGTGGAGGAAAACCCGAAGCTGGCTGGCTCATTGCTGAAAGTCATGGCAGCACTGGCGTCGATTACAGGAGTTATGGGTACGGTCATGCTGGCAGTATCAGCTGTGCTTGGCCCGCTGGCGCTGATGCGCCTGCAGTTTTCTATTCTTGGTATTAAAGGTGGTGGTGCATTTGGGCTTATCACTAAAGCCCTCAGGGGGGTAGGCGGCGGGATATTGTGGCTGGGGCGCCTGATGTTTGCTAACCCCATTCTGGCCGTTATTGGTCTGATAGCCGCAGGTGCGCTTTATATCTGGCAAAACTGGGACACGCTTGGGCCAAAGTTCAAAGCCGTTTGGGATGCGGTTTGCGCGGCCACCACGGCGGCGTGGGAGTGGATTAAACAGGCCGTAAGTAATGCCTGGGAAGCTATTAAATCTCTGTTTTTCAATTACACCTTACCGGGCCTTATAGCCAAAAATTGGGAGGCTATTAAGGCCGGTGTGTCTGAGGCGTGGGCCAGTGTCAGGCAGACGATCAGTGACAAGTGGAACGCCATTCTTTCAGATGTCGGTGCGCTACCAGCTAAATTCCAGGATATGGGCAGCGCCATAATTGACAACATTCTCAATGGTATCAATGCGAAGTGGGAAACGCTCAAGAGCAAGCTGTCATCCGTTACCGATTATCTGCCTGACTGGATGACAGGGAAAAATAAAGCGCCGGGTAATACTCAGGTTCAGGTGGTTGGTGGTGCCGCAGCTGCTTCTGTTCCGTTTGCAGGACTGTATGACAGTGGTGGTGTTATTCCGCGCGGTCAGTTTGGCATAGTCGGGGAGAATGGCCCGGAGATTGTGAACGGTCCGGCTAATGTGACCAGCAGGCGCCGGACTGCTGCGCTGGCTTCCGTTGTTGCGGGCGTCATGGGTGTGGCAGCGGCTCCTGCTGAAGCCTCGCCGATGCATCCATATAGCCTGCCAGCTAAAGAGTACAAACAAAGCCAGTCAGCAAAATCCGCCAGTGCGCCGCAGGCAATTCGTTATGAAATTAACGCGCCTATTCATATCACCGCTCAGCCGGGGCAGAGCGCACAGGATATTGCCCGCGAAGTGGCGAGGCAGCTTGATGAGCGTGAGCGCAGGGCCAGGGCAAAAGCGCGAAGTAATTTCAGTGATCGAGGGGGGTATGAATCATGATGATGGTGCTGGGGTTGTATGTATTCATGCTGCGCACCGTGCCGTATCAGGAGCTGCAGTATCAGCGCAGCTGGCGGCATGCCACTAACAGCCGGGTAAACCGGCGCCCGTCTACACAGTTTCTTGGGCCGGATAACGATTCGTTGACGCTGTCCGGCGTCCTGCTACCGGAAATCACCGGCGGCAGGCTGTCATTGCTGGCCCTTGAGCAGATGGCGGAGCTGGGTAAATCGTGGCCTTTGATTGAGGGGAGCGGGACGATTTACGGCATGTTTGTGATCGAGAGCCTGAGTCAGACCAAAACTGAATTTTTTGAAAGCGGGATGCCGCGGCGTATTGAATTCACGCTGACGCTGAAGCGGGTGGATGAGTCGCTGTCTGATATGTTCGGCAGCCTCAGTGATCAGCTCAGCAATTTGCAGGACACCGCCACCTCTGTGATAGGGAATATTAAAAATACGGTGGGAGGGTTACTGCAGTGAATTTCACCTCTGATCTCACGAACCTGAACAGTAAAACGCCGGGTTTCAGCGTCATTATTGAAGGTAAGGATGTCACAACCGTACTGGATTCGCGCCTGATGAGTCTGACGCTTACGGATAACAGGGGCTTTGAAGCTGACCAGCTTGAGCTGGAGCTGGACGACTCGGACGGGCAAATCGTTCTGCCGCGTCGTGGGGCCATTATTCAGTTTGCGCTGGGGTGGAAAGGCCAGCCGCTTTTTCCGAAAGGGGGATTTACTGTCGATGAGATTGAGCACAGCGGCGCGCCTGACCGTCTCACAATTCGCGCACGTAGCGCAGATTTCCGTGAAACCCTGAACACGCGGCGTGAAAAATCATGGCACCAGACAACGGTGGGTGAAGTGGTGAAGGAAATAGCTGCCAGGCATAAATTAAAGATGGCGCTGGGGCAGGACCTGATGGACAAGCCTGTGGATCATCTTGACCAGACCAACGAGAGCGATGCGAGTTTCCTGATGAAGCTAGCGCGGCAGTATGGTGCGATAGCCTCCGTTAAGGACGGCAATCTGTTGTTTATCCGTCAGGGACAGGGCAGAACGGCGAGCGGTAAGCCGCTGCCGGTTATCACCATAACCCGCCAGGCCGGTGACGGTCATCGTTTTACCCTGGCCGATCGCGATGCCTATACGGGGGTAATTGCCAGCTGGCTTTATACCCGTGAGCCAAAGAAAAAAGAGACAGCAAAGGTTAAGCGCCGTCGAAAGAAAACCACCACGGCAAAGGAGCCGGAAGCAAAACAGGGCGATTACCTGGTGGGAACGGATGAAAACGTGCTGGTACTCAACAGAACTTATGCAAACCGCAGCAATGCAGAGCGAGCGGCAAAGATGCAGTGGGAGCGCCTGCAGCGCGGGGTAGCAACATTTTCACTGCAGCTCGCAGAGGGAAGGGCTGATCTGTATACCGAAATGCCGGTGAAGGTTAGCGGGTTTAAACAGCCCATTGATGATGGCGAATGGACCATTACCACGCTGACGCATAGTGTCAGTGCAGATAGCGGTTTCACGACCACTCTAGAGCTTGAGGTGAGAATTGATGATTTAGAAATGGAATGATTACTTCACAAAATGGAATTATGTTGTATCATTATTGCGATTACAGCAAAAGTGGGGATAAGACTAAAATGATGAATTGTCCGTTGTGTGGCCAGGCCGCACATACACGCAGCAGCTTTGAAGTTTCCCGCCAAACTAAAGAACGTTATAACCAGTGCACAAATATTGAATGCGGGCACACTTTTGTTACTCATGAAACGTTCGTCAGGTCTGTTTGTCGTCCTCAAAAAATCAGTTCTGCACCTCCGCATCCGAAGGGTTTGCAGCAACAACTTTCGTACTAACCCGCCGCTGGCGGGTTTTTTAATGAAACTACTGCTGCCATTTTGCTGCCAATGGGATTTGAATAAACAAAAAGGCCACTCGCGAGAGTGGCCTAAGTATATGTATTTACTACTTGAATTTGGTGGCCCCTGCTGGACTTGAACCAGCGACCAAGCGATTATGAGTCGCCTGCTCTAACCACTGAGCTAAGGGGCCGTGGCGGTGAATTATAAAGTAACTCCCCGCAGCAATCCAGCCATTCGCACCTGCCTGCTGTTTTTATAAACAACGCATAATCAATCCTTTATACTTCCATAACGATGTATCAGCGGGAGTAAAGATGATCAACGATATTCTGGCCCCTGGCCTGCGAGTGGTGTTCTGCGGAATTAACCCGGGCAAGTCCTCGGCGCACACCGGTTTTCACTTCGCCCATCCGGGGAATCGCTTCTGGAAGGTGATCTACCAGGCCGGGTTTACCGACAGGTTACTCAAGCCCGAAGAGGAGCAGCACCTGCTGGACACGCGCTGCGGAATTACCATGCTGGTCGAACGTCCGACTGTACAGGCAAGTGAGGTCAACCTCCATGAGCTGCGAAGCGGCGGGCGTGAGCTGGTGAAGAAAATAGAAGACTATCAGCCGGCCGCGCTGGCGATCCTCGGTAAGCAGGCCTACGAGCAGGCTTTCAGCCAGCGCGGGGCTAAGTGGGGTAAGCAGAGCATCATGATTGGCGTTACGCAGGTGTGGGTGTTGCCGAACCCGAGCGGGCTCAACAGGGCGACGCTGGATAAGCTGGTGGAGGCCTACAGGGAGCTTGATGAGGCGCTGATGGTGCGGGGGCTTTAATCCCCTGCTGCCTGATGCTCTCACCCCTGACTTTCTTCCACAGGGAGAGGGAATAAACAAAAAAAGCTCCCCGAAGGGAGCTTTTTCACGGTCAGGACGGATTAGTCGTCCAGGAAGCTACGCAGCACTTCAGAGCGGCTTGGATGACGCAGCTTACGCAGCGCCTTCGCTTCGATCTGACGGATACGTTCGCGGGTAACGTCGAACTGTTTACCCACTTCTTCCAGCGTGTGGTCGGTGTTCATATCGATACCGAAACGCATACGCAGGACTTTCGCTTCACGAGCGGTCAGGCCAGCCAGAACGTCGTGTGTCGCAGCACGCAGGCTCTCGGTGGTGGCAGAGTCCAGCGGCAGCTCGAGGGTGGTATCCTCGATGAAATCACCCAGATGCGAATCTTCATCATCACCGATTGGTGTTTCCATGGAGATTGGCTCTTTGGCGATCTTCAGAACTTTACGGATCTTGTCTTCCGGCATCAGCATGCGCTCGGCCAGCTCTTCCGGCGTCGGCTCGCGGCCCATCTCCTGCAGCATCTGGCGGGAAATACGGTTGAGCTTGTTGATGGTCTCAATCATATGCACCGGAATACGGATGGTACGCGCCTGATCCGCGATAGAGCGGGTGATCGCCTGACGGATCCACCAGGTTGCATAGGTGGAGAACTTGTAACCACGACGGTATTCAAACTTATCTACCGCTTTCATCAGACCGATGTTGCCTTCCTGAATCAGATCCAGGAACTGCAGGCCACGGTTGGTGTATTTCTTGGCGATAGAGATAACCAGACGCAAGTTCGCTTCAACCATCTCTTTCTTCGCACGGCGAGCTTTCGCTTCACCGATGGACATACGACGGTTGATGTCTTTAACCTGCTCGATGGTCAGGCCGGTCTCTTCTTCAATCTGATGCAGTTTCTGCAGGCCGCGATGCACATCGTCCTTCACGTCGTGCAGTTTTTCAGACCACGGCTTGTTCATCGCGATAGCCGCGTTGAACCAGGTTTCGCTGGTTTCGTTACCGGTGAAGAGGGTGATGAAGTTCTTCTTCGGCATTTTGCACTGCTCAACGCACAGCTTCATGATGATGCGTTCCTGGGTGCGTACGCGATCCATCATCACGCGCATGCTGTTTACCAGGTAGTCGAACTGTTTTGGCACCAGGCGGAACTGTTTGAATACTTCAGACAGCTTCAGGATCTCTTCCTGAGCGGCAGCGTGGCTGCGGCCTTTCGCTTTGATGGTGTCACGCGTCACTTCGTACTGGGTACGCAGCTCGGCAAACTTCTCACGTGCCAGCTCCGGGTCGATGCTGTTGTCATCGTCCGCGGTGTCGTCGTCGCTCTCTTCCTCATCTTCGTCTTCGTCATCATCCATCTCTTCCTGAGACAGTTCAGAACCGACGTGAGTGGCGGTAGGCGCCATATCTTCTTCAGCGTTCGGGTCGACAAAACCGGTGATCAGGTCAGACAGGCGCGCTTCTTCCGCTTCAACGCGATCGTACTGCTCCAGCAGATAGGTGATCGCTTCCGGGTACTCGGCGACAGAGCACTGAACCTGGTTGATCCCGTCTTCGATGCGTTTTGCGATGTCAATTTCGCCTTCGCGGGTCAACAGTTCAACGGTACCCATTTCGCGCATGTACATGCGGACCGGGTCAGTGGTACGCCCGATTTCAGATTCCACGCTGGACAGTACCTGTGCAGCAGCTTCTTCCGCATCTTCGTCAGTGTTGTTGGAGGTTTCAGCCAGCAACAGATCATCGGCATCCGGTGCTTCTTCCATCACCTGAATGCCCATGTCATTGATCATTTGGATGATGTCTTCGATTTGATCTGAATCGACGATATCTTCCGGCAGATGGTCATTGACCTCGGCATAGGTCAGATAGCCTTGCTCCTTACCACGTTGGACAAGAAGTTTCAGCTGTGACTGCGGGTTTTGCTCCATAAGACGGTATCCACACTTAATTCGTTTGATTGGTGTCGGCGATGGGGCTGCCAACCTTTAAAGCGAGGGCGTACTTATATTTTTGCCGCTGCCTCTCAGTGCGGCTGCCGGGGGCTTCCCGATCGATATTCGGCACTTAAGCCGTTAAATACTTTTGTCTTTGACTTATTTCTTCGCCAGTTCCTGGTTAATCATCCAGAGCTCCCGGCGTTCTTCGCTGCTCAAACCGTGTGTGCGCTCGCGAGCTATCAACTCTTCCTGGCGCAGCTCAAGCATCGAATCAAACATATGGTTGAGTGAGTCGGTGAACGTTTTTTCTGCAATGTCCTTATCTGCTATATCGTCCCACATCGACAATTTTTCAAGGGTAGCGGCCTCTTTTGTGCCGCGATAATGCTCTAAAAGTTGTCCGGTGGTCAGACCTGGCTGAGACAAACACGTGTTGACCAGTTCTGAAAATAAGCCAAGTCCGGGCAATTTTTCGTGGTTCAAACCCGCCAGCGACGGCACCTGCGGCGCAAGCTCGGGGTTTTGGACCAGTAACCCTATCAGTATACGCATGGTTGTGCGTTTTAGCTGAGGCGCGGGGCGAACCGTGCCGTTTTCAGCCTGTTTAGGCATTAAACGTTCAAGCTGGCTGTCATCCAGAATGCCGAGCTTGTTGCCTAACTCCTGACGAAGATAGATGCGCAGCGTTTCGCCGGGCACCTGACTGATTAACGGCAGCGCCAGCGTGCTGAGCTGCGCGCGCCCGTCAGGGGTACTCAAATCGACCTGCGGCATCAGGCTGTTAAACAAAAACGTGGAGAGCGGCTGAGCCTGCTCCATCCGCGCTTCAAACGCCGCTTTGCCCTCTTTACGCACCAGCGTATCCGGGTCTTCACCGTCGGGCAGGAACATAAAGCGTAGCTGACGCCCGTCGGTCATATAGGGTAGCGCGGTTTCCAGCGCACGCCAGGCGGCGTCGCGTCCTGCACGGTCACCGTCATAACAGCAGATGACGTTATTGGTCACCCTGAACAGCAGTTGAATATGATCGGCGGTGGTGGACGTACCTAACGACGCAACCGCGTAGTTAATGTCGTACTGCGCCAGCGCAACGACGTCCATATAGCCTTCGACGACCAGAAGACGCGGAGGTTCCGCGTTATCCTGCTGCGCCTCATAAAGACCGTAAAGCTGGCGGCCCTTATGGAAAATATCGGTTTCCGGGGAGTTAAGGTATTTCGGCAGGGCATCACCCAGCACGCGACCACCAAAACCAATTACCCGGCCTCGCTTGTCGCGGATCGGAAACATCACCCGTTCGCGGAAGCGGTCGTAGCTTCGCCCCTGGTCGTTGGTGACCAGCATGCCTGCATCGATGAGAGATTTACGATCTTCGCTATTGCCGCCAAAACGCTTTAACACGTTGTCCCAGCCGGGCGGGGCGTAACCAATAGCGAAACGCGCAATGACATCGTCGCTCAGTCCGCGCTTGTTCAGATACTGACGCGCAGGCTCAGCCGCAGAGTGCTTAAGAGACTGTTGGTAAAACGAATTCAGGCCATCCATCAGTTGATACAGCGTTTGCCGTTGATGGCGCTCGATCTGACTTGGCCCACTGCCTGCTTCATACGGCACTTCAAGGTTATGCATTGCCGCCAGCTCTTCGACGGTTTCAACGAACTCGAGCTTGTCGTAGTTCATTAAAAAATCAACGGCATTACCGTGAGCACCACAGCCGAAGCAATGGTAAAACTGCTTTTCACCGTTTACGGTGAAGGAGGGGGTTTTTTCGTTATGGAACGGACAGCACGCATGGTAATTCTTGCCCTGTTTTTTCAGCTTTACCCGCGCGTCGATGAGATCGACGATGTCGGTTCTGGCAAGCAGGTCATTGATGAAAACGCGTGGGATTCTTCCGGCCATATGCCCCAAAAATTTAAGCGACTTATAAACGAAAACAAGCCGCGCATTCCTTCCGGAAGCACGGCCTTACGACTATTACTCTGTCTGTCAATTGAGGGCTGAGGCCCTCAACCAATTAGTACAGACGAGTACGGCGTGCGTTTTCGCGAGCCAGTTTCTTCGCGTGACGTTTCACAGCGGAAGCTTTAGCGCGCTTACGTTCGGTCGTTGGTTTTTCATAAAACTCACGACGACGAACTTCAGCCAGAACACCTGCTTTCTCGCATGAACGTTTGAAGCGACGCAGTGCTACGTCGAACGGCTCGTTTTCACGTACTTTAATTACCGGCATGTAACTCTCACCTTTAATAAATTCGGTTTGCCGCTGGCATCAACGCCAGCTTATTTCAAAATGGTGCGGAATTTTACTGCAAATGCTGCTGCTTTGTAAAGCACCGATGCGATTTTGAAAGGGACTTTAATAAGGGTGAGGAGTATACACGAGCCTTCTTCCTGGGGCGAACAAAGTTTTACATCAACCCGCCCAGGCTCTACACTGCGCGGTATTGAAACGAGGTAAAACAAGTCATGCGTGTACTGGGTATTGAAACATCCTGCGATGAAACCGGCATCGCCATTTACGACGACGAAAAAGGACTTCTGGCCAACCAGCTGTATAGTCAGGTGAAATTGCACGCTGACTACGGCGGCGTCGTACCTGAACTGGCCTCTCGTGACCACGTGCGTAAAACGGTTCCCCTGATTCAGGCGGCGCTGAAAGAGGCCGGGTTGAGCTCAACCGATATTGATGCCGTGGCCTATACCGCAGGCCCGGGCCTGGTCGGTGCGCTGCTGGTTGGCGCAACCGTTGGTCGTTCGCTGGCCTTCGCGTGGGACGTGCCGGCCATCCCGGTTCACCATATGGAAGGGCATCTTCTGGCGCCGATGCTGGAAGAGAATCCGCCTGAATTCCCGTTTGTTGCGCTGCTGGTTTCCGGCGGCCATACGCAGCTGATTAGCGTAACGGGCATTGGCAAGTACGAGCTGCTGGGCGAGTCGATCGACGACGCCGCCGGTGAAGCGTTCGATAAAACCGCCAAGCTGCTGGGTCTGGATTACCCGGGCGGCCCGATGCTGTCCAAAATGGCGGCGCAGGGAACGGAAGGGCGCTTTGTCTTCCCGCGCCCAATGACCGACCGTCCGGGGCTGGACTTCAGCTTCTCCGGGCTGAAAACCTTCGCGGCGAATACGATCCGTAATAACGATGACTGCGAGCAAACCCGCGCCGATATCGCCCGCGCGTTCGAAGATGCGGTAGTGGACACGCTGATGATCAAGTGCAAGCGCGCGCTGGAACAGACCGGCTTTAAGCGTCTGGTGATGGCGGGCGGCGTGAGCGCTAACCGCACGCTTCGCGCGAAGCTCGCCGAGATGATGCAAAAGCGTCGCGGGGAAGTGTTCTATGCCCGTCCGGAATTCTGTACCGATAACGGGGCGATGATCGCCTACGCCGGGATGGTGCGCCTTAATGCGGGGGCAACGTCCGACCTGAGCGTGTCCGTGCGTCCGCGCTGGCCGCTGGCGGAACTGCCGGAGGCGTAATCCATCACCCTAACCCTCTCCCACAGGGAGAGGGGATCGTTTGACTACACCCGCAACATCCCTTTCTCTTCCAGAAATGCAATAATCGTCGCAAGACCGTCACCCGCCTTCAGGTTGGTAAAGGTCCATGGACGCTCGCCGCGCATGCGGTTGGTATCGCGCTCCATCACCTCCAGTGAGGCACCCACGTACGGCGCGAGATCGGTTTTGTTGATGACCAGAAAATCGGATTTGGTGATCCCCGGCCCGCCCTTGCGCGGGATTTTTTCCCCTTCGGCCACGTCAATCACGTAAATGGTCAGATCCGCCAGCTCAGGGCTGAACGTCGCGCTAAGGTTGTCTCCGCCGCTTTCAACGAAGATCAGGTCCAGATTGCCGAACTTCTCGCTCAACGCTTCCACCGCCGCCAGGTTCATCGAAGCATCTTCCCGGATAGCGGTATGCGGGCAGCCGCCCGTCTCCACGCCCACGATGCGCTCTGGCTCCAGCGCGCCCGCTTCGGTCAGGATGCGCTGATCCTCTTTGGTGTAGATATCGTTGGTGACCACCGCAAGATGATAGGTATCGCGCATCGCCTTGCAGAGCGCTTCCAGCAGCGCGGTTTTGCCCGACCCTACCGGGCCGCCCACGCCCACGCGCAGGGGATGTTTGTAATCAGCCATGTTGACTCCTCAGGAACGGAATAGTCGTGAATATTGGGTTTCGTGGCGCGCCGAGGCGATGGCGGACAGCGGCGTTGCTGCCCCCAGCGCGTCGTCGCTACGTAAAAATGCCTGTTCAAAACCTGCGGCGTAGTGGTCGCTCAGTTCGATAATCAGCTGCTGCGCGGCCTGTTGCCCAAACGGCACCAGCTTGACGCCCGCCATGACCGCGCTCTCCATCCAGCTGTAGCCCAGACTCAGCGCCAGTTCGCGCGCGCTAATGCCCCAGCGAACGCCGAGCCAGGCCATGCCGCAGAGCTGGCTTTGCATAAACAGCGGCAGCCATTCGGGCGGACAGTCAGGTTCCCAGCTCTTAATCAGCCGCGTAAAGGCCGCCCCGCGGTTGCGCTCTTCTTCTCGTAGCTCGCGCGTTTCCCGACATGCGAGCAGGTATGCCGTCCAGCGTTTTGCATTTGTAAGCGAGCGTTGCTCACAGGCCTGATAAATACGGATAAACAGCGGCAGGTCGACGCAGAAAAAGCTCTGCTCCATCTGCTGGATTTGCCAGCGTTTAAAGGCGTTGGCGTCCGTGACCCAGCCCGCCTCAACGGCCCACTCCAGCCCCTGTGACCAGGTAAACGACCCGACCGGCAGGCTGCTGCTGGAGAGCTGCATCAGGCGCAGCAACTGGCGGGAATGATCCATCAGCTCATCAGTGCCAGCAGGGCGGAGACGATCAGCCCGCCGCCGAAGGTTTTACGCAGGCCGTCGTGACGGCGCAGCAGCAGCCCTGCGGCAAAGCTGGCGCACAGCACCGTGGCGCTGGCGAGCATAAAGCCGCTGGTGAAGAGCCAGAAGCTGTGGCCGGACATCTCCACGCCGTGCGCCCAGCCGTGGAACATCGCCAGGGCAGGCACTGCCAGCAGCAAGCGATTTTCAGTTTTAAACATCATCACGCCGCAGACCGCCAGCGAGGCGATAATCAGCATCTCCATGCCGCTGAAGCCGCCGAGCAGGCTGCCCGCAATAGCGCCAACGAGCATCATGCCGAGGGTGGCAAACGGCAGCAGGAGCTTGCGGCCGCTCAGTGCCGAGAGCACGCCTGCACCCGCCAGCATCAGCAGGTGATCGAGTCCGGTCAGCGGATGGAGAAAACCGGCCTGGAAGCTGTCGGCGCCGTGGCCGGGATGCGCGAGCGCGGGAACGGAAAAAGCCAGCAGTAACAGAGGGAGTAACTTGCGCATGATTAATCCTTAATGTGAATGAGCGTGAGAATGGCCGTGGCTGTGGGCACCGCTGGTGTAAGCGCCCGCTTCCGGTTCAAACGGCAGGCTGGCGTAGGTCACGTCCAGCCCGAACTGGCGCAGCATGTCGTCGAGAACGTGATCGTGGTGATAGCGCAGCTCGCCGGGCATAACCTGCAGCGGCACGTGGCGGTTGCCCAGGTGGTAGCAGGCGCGGGCGAGCAGGAACGGATCGGCACAGCGCACCACGGAGACCGACTCCGGAGCGGCGATCACTTCGATGACTTCGCTACCGTCGTCGGTGGTCAGCAGGTCGCCCCCGCGCAGCAGCAGACCGCGCGGCAGCATCAACCCGGCTTCACGACCGTCGTTAAGCGCCACGCGGGCGCGGCTTTTCACCCGCACGTCAATCGGCAGCGTGACGCTGGCGGTAGTCGGGTGCGCGTGGTCCAGACGTTGGGTCAAATAAATCATCATCACTCCTTAAAACAGGAAATAGCGTTGCGCCATCGGCAGAACGTCAGCCGGTTCGCTGGTAATCAGTTCGCCGTCGACGCGCACCTCGTAGGTTTGCGAGTCGACGGTGATATTGGGCTGCAGGCCGTTGTGGATCATGTCGGCCTTTTTCACCGTCCGGCAGCCTTTTACCACCGCCGTGGCGCTCTGCAGGCTGAGCTGCTGCGGGATGCCGTTCTCACTGGCGGCCTGCGAGATAAACGTCAGCCGGGTGGCGTGGCGCGCGGCGCCCAACGCGCCAAACATCGGGCGGTAATGCACCGGCTGCGGCGTGGGGATCGAGGCGTTGATATCGCCCATCGGCGCGCAGGCGATCATCCCGCCCTTGACGATGGTGGCGGGTTTGACGCCGAAGAACGCCGGGGACCAGACCACCAGATCCGCCAGCTTGCCCGCCTCAATCGAACCGACCTCATGGGCGATACCGTGGGTCAGCGCCGGGTTTATGGTGTATTTGGCGACGTAGCGCTTCACGCGGAAGTTGTCGTTATCGCCAGTCTCTTCCGGCAGCGCGCCGCGCTGGACCTTCATGCGGTGCGCGACCTGCCAGGTGCGGATAATCACTTCCCCGACGCGGCCCATGGCCTGCGAGTCTGACGAGGTTAGCGAGAACGCGCCGATATCGTGCAGGACATCTTCGGCTGCGATGGTCTCCCGGCGAATGCGGGATTCGGCAAACGCTACGTCCTCGGCGATATCCGGATCGAGGTGATGGCAAACCATCAGCATGTCGAGATGCTCGTCGATGGTATTCACCGTGTAGGGCAGGGTCGGGTTGGTGGAGGAGGGCAGAATATTCGGGTGCGCGCAGGCGGTGATGATATCCGGTGCGTGGCCGCCGCCTGCGCCTTCGGTATGGAAAGTGTGGATGGTGCGCCCTGCGATGGCCGCCAGCGTGTCTTCGACAAACCCGGACTCGTTCAGCGTGTCGCTGTGCAGCGCCACCTGAATATCCATCTCTTCGGCCACCTCCAGCGAGCAGTTGATCGCCGCAGGCGTCGCGCCCCAGTCTTCGTGGATCTTCAGCCCGATAGCGCCGGCGGCAATCTGCTCGCGCAGGGCGTCCGGGTTGGAGCCGTTACCTTTACCGAGCAGGCCTATATTCACCGGCAGCGTATCGGCTGCCTGCAGCATGCGGGCGATATACCACGGCCCCGGCGTGCAGGTGGTGGCGTTGGTTCCCGCCGCGGGGCCGGTGCCGCCGCCGATCATGGTCGTGACGCCGGAGACCAGCGCCTCTTCCGCCTGCTGCGGGCAGATCCAGTGGATGTGGGTGTCGATCCCGCCCGCGGTGACGATCTTCCCCTCGGCGGCAATCACTTCCGTTGCCGCGCCAATCGGGATCGTCACGCCGGGCTGAATGTCCGGATTACCGGCTTTGCCGACGGCGAAGATCCGCCCGTTCTTTACGCCGATATCGGCTTTTACGATCCCCCAGTGATCGACGATCAGCGCGTTGGTGAGAACCAGATCCACGCAGTCGTCTGCGGTCATCTGCCCCTGACCCATGCCGTCGCGGATCACCTTTCCCCCGCCGAATTTGACCTCTTCGCCGTAGACCGTGAGATCGTCTTCCACTTCAATCCACAGCTCGCTGTCGGCCAGCCGCACTTTATCGCCGGTGGTGGGGCCGAACATATCGGCATATGCCCGACGTGAAATCTCAGCCATGTTTCACCTCGCCCATCACCTCGCCGCGAAAACCGAAAATGCGCTGCGCGCCCGTGACCTGAACCAGCGTCACCTCCCGCTTCTGGCCGGGCTCGAAGCGCACGGCGGTGCCCGCCGGGATATTCAGCCGGTAGCCTTTGGTGGCTTCCCGCTCGAACTTCAGGGCCGGGTTGACCTCGTAAAAGTGGTAATGCGATCCGACCTGGATCGGCCTGTCGCCGTGATTTTCGACAACCACGCTTTGGGTTTCACACCCGACGTTGATCGCAATCGTTCCGGGCTGGATCTGGTATTCACCTGGGATCATCGCGCGCTCCTTAGACGATCGGGTTATGGACGGTGACGAGCTTCGAACCGTCCGGGAAGGTGGCTTCGACCTGAATATCCGGGATCATCTCCGGCACGCCTTCCATTACCTGATCGCGCGTCAGGACGTGGCGGCCCGCCTCCATCAGCGAGGCGACGGTTTCGCCATCGCGCGCGCCCTCCATGATGAAGGCGCTGATCAGCGCGACCGATTCCGGGTAATTAAGCTTTACCCCGCGCGCAAGGCGGCGTTCGGCAACCAGCGCGGCGGTGAACAGCAACAGCTTGTCTTTTTCTCTGGGGGTCAGTTCCATAACGTTTCTCTTATGTCTGCCAGATACGCGGCGAACAGGCGGTTTTGGTGGTGAGAAGCGGGCGAAGCGACTGCCAGACGTCGCGCATCACCCGCTGGCAAATCAGGTTGTCATCGGAGAGAAAACGCACCGAAAGCAGATCGTCGGTGAGCGTTGCCCCCGCAAAGTGTTCCAGCGGCGCGAGCCGTTCGCGTACCGTGTCGAGATGTTCTTCATTGGCCGGATAGAACAGCAGCGTGCCGAGCCATGGATATCCGGCGACGGGCGTGAGATCGCCGTCGGCAAGGTGCTGACGCTCAATCAGGCGCGGTTCATCCTCAACCCAGACTTCAAGGCGGCTCTCCAGCGTGCCGTGGCTGAAGGTCTCATTGATCACCGGGCGCCCCAGACAATAAAGCTCCCACGCCAGCAGCGTGCTGGAGGTCTTCAGGTGGAAGACGGAGCGCAGCGCGGCATTTGCCCCGGGGAAGATAATGGTGTCCTGCGGCAGCCACTCCAGCGTGGAATCTTCCTCGAGATAAAAATGCTGACTCAGACGAGCCTGCGGGCCGCTGCTGCGATAGAACTTGCTGGCGCCGGGCATCGTGATAAGCACATGGCTTTTGGCGTCCAGCCGAACGGAAATGTCCAGCGTATCGCCGCCCACAATTCCGCCGGGCGGATGCAGCAGATAAAGGTGGCAGGTTTCCCCTTCGGGATAAAATGGACGCTGAACGGTAAGCGGCCCGACGTGATGAGCGGAGTGCAGGAGGGTTTTCTCAGGGGTGTGACAAAACTGCAGGGCAAGCGACGCCTGCCAGCCTTTGTACGAATTATCAGTGACCTGAGCTGCTAACATGCTGCATCCATCTGCTCATCATCGGGGTCGTTTCAGTATGCCCTGGCAGAAATGAAGGCTGTCATATGAGTCGCTTATGGATGGCGGTTAAGACGAAACAAAAAAGCACGCCCCGGGGGCGTGCTGTCTGACAAACATCGCGATGCCGTTATTTCAGGTGCTCATGCAGCGCTGCGCCTGCCTGCTCCAGGGCAACTTTAACCGTTGGCTCCTGGCTCAGCGGGTTAAGCAGGCCGTAATCGTGGATCATGCCGTTATAGCGCGTGACGGTCACCGGGACGCCAGCCGCATCCAGCTTACGCCCGAATGCTTCACCTTCATCCCGCAGAACGTCCAGCTCAGCTGTCTGAATCAGCGTCTCCGGGAAGCCTTTCAACTGCGCGGCGCTGGCGCGAAGCGGAGAGGCAAGGATATTGTTGCGATCGGCCGCGCTGGTGGTGTAGTTATCCCAGAACCATTTCATCATGTTTTTCGACAGGAAATAGCCGTTCTCGAACTGGTTATACGAGGCAGTATCAAAATTCGCATCGGTCACAGGCCAGAGCATGACGTTGTAGCGAATTTTGGGCCCATTGAACTGTTTTGCCTGCAGCGCCACGGAAGCCACCATATTGCCGCCCACGCTGTTACCGACCAGACCCAGACGGCTACCGTCCACGCCAATTTCCTGACCGTGTTCGGCTACCCATTTTGTCGCTTCATAGGCCTGATTGATGGCCACCGGGAAATGGGCCTCAGGTGACGGCGTGTAATCAACGTAAACCGCTGCGGCGCCTGATGCGCGAACCAGATCGCGGATTAAGCGTTCATGGGTTGGGTAATCGCCCAGCACCCAACCGCCGCCGTGGAAGAACATAAATGCCGGGAGCGTGCCGGTCGCGTTTTCAGGTTTCACTATTTTCAGTTTGATCGCCTGACCATTTACCTGGATCGTTTTTTCTGAAACCTGAGCGGGCGGCAGTTTTGCGCCTTGCTGCGCGCCGATCAGTACCTGCCGGGCCTCCTGTGGGGTCATCTGTTCCATTGGCTTACCCTTGCCGGAATTCAGAATATTAAGAAATGCCTGTACGCCTGCGGTCGGAGCTGGGGTATTGGTGGTTTGAGCGGATGCCGCAGCTGACGCGAAGACGGAAGAAACCAGGATGGCGGTTAGTGTTTTCATGGTGGTACCTCTTTAAGCGCATTTGATCGGATGAGATAACTAAATAGCGTGCTACTTAGTTGCTGGTATAATACTTGCGCGCAAGATACTTTTAGTCAAACATTATTTATAATTTTTTTAGGCAACAGATTCGGAGTTGATAGAAAAATGAAAGAAAACAAAACGCTAGATGATTTACTTTGCTTCTCGCTGTACTCGGTCACCAATGCGTTTGTTCGCCAGTATCGTCCCCTACTGCAAGAGATGGATTTGACCTACCCGCAATTCGTTGTTTTGATGGCGCTTTATGAGAAAGACAACATTCCACTTCGCGATCTCAGCGATAAGACGTTTTTTGATTCGGGCACATTGACGCCGCTTGTACAAAAGCTTGAGGCAAAAGGATTCCTCAACCGTATCGCGGTTGTGGGGGATGAAAGGATGAAAAATGTCGTGCTGACCGATAAGGCGAAAGAACTGAAAAAACGGGTGATGGCATTGCCGGACCAGATTCGCTGCAGCATGCGGATGAACGATGATGAGCTTGATATGCTAAAAAAACTTTCCCGAACGCTGCTGGACGATTTGTAAGAACCCTTCGGTGGGGGGGAACCCACCGAAGCGATGTGTCGTTACCGATAGTCCTCCGCATCCACATCATACCCGGACGGCTCCCAGCGGATCGCCAGCAGCGATGCCAGGCCGATAAACGGCGCCAGCGCAATCACCCAGAACACGGCGGTGTCGAGCGACGCCACCAGCAGCGGGAACAGGAACAGCGACAGCGTAGAACTACTGCGCATCAGCGTCTGGTTGAGACCCACGCCCACGCCGCGGAGCGAGGTCGGGTAGCTCAGCGAGGCGAACGTCATGGTATGCGCGCCCGGGCCAAAGCCCTGACCGAAAAGGAATAGCGCCAGCATCGCCACGGCAAGCACGCCTTCAGAGGCACCTTCCGGTCGGCCAATCAGCGCGAGGCCCAGCAGCGCGACAAGCTGGCAGGCATAACCCGCAAGCGACATCCGCCAGGCGCCGAAGCGCGGCACATAGCGTACCGCCAGCAGTCCGCCGACGAAGGCAAACAGCAGGTTAAGCGCCAGAGAAATGAGAATGGTGGTGAGCATCGACTTGACAAAGAAGCTGGAGATGATCACCGGCAGGCCAAACGCCACGGCGTTATAGGCAAACGACGAGACGACGGACAGCAGCGTGGCGAGCGTCGTGCGGCGTAAGTAGACGCCGCGAAACAGGTTCAGATAGTTTGACCATTTCGCTTTATTCACGACGGGTGCAGGCTGGCCGAGCGCATCCTGCGGGACGTGGGCGTTAATATTGTACGACTGCCGCAAAATCGACGCCGCCTCCTTCAGATTGCCCTGATTCGCCGCCCATACCGGCGATTCGCTCATATAGCGGCTGCGGATGGCGATAATCACCAGCGCTGGCACTGCACCAAAGCCGAGAATTAAACGCCACAGCCAGTCGCTGTGGCTTTCCGGCAGCACGGCGTAGAAGAACAGCACCAGCAGGTAGGAGACGCTGATGGCGGCATACCAGGTGGGGCACCACATCGCGACGCTGGAGGCTTTGTTTCCCGGACCTTTCAGCCTGGCGAACTCGCTTAAAAACGCCATCGCCACGGGAAGGTCGATCCCGACCCCAAGCCCCATCACAAAGCGGGCACCCGCCAGCACATATTCGTTCGGGGCCAGCGCACAGGCGATGGCGGCCACCACGAAGAACACCATATCAGCCATAAAAACGCGGTAGCGCCCGATTTTATCCGTGAGGTAACCGCCGAGCAGCGCCCCGACAATCGCGCCAAAGGTAATTGCCGAGGCCACCATACCGGTCCCGGCGGGCGTCAGGTTAAATTCGCGGGTGATATCTTTTATGCCGAAGGCCAGCGCGCCCAGATCGTAAGCATCGAGGAAAATCCCGCCCAGCGCGATACCGACCACGATGCGGGCATTGGCCCGGCCCTGTGAGCCGTCATTAACGAGGCGTGATACATCCGAAGCGCTGCGCACCCACTTGATGTCGCCATCGGGGTGTTTTTCTGCCGTTGAAAGGGGAGTTGTTTCTGTGATTTCAGCCATTTTCTTCTAATGTGGTTGTGTTGTGTCATTAACAGTTACCACAGGCAGAAGGTGACCAAAATCACATTTGGCTATAAGGCATAACTAACCCTTACGGCGCGTCTTTTTTCTTCCTCTTGAGCTTCGTCCAGATTTTGGTCTCCTGACGACGCCACAGGCGCTGAATATTATCGTGATGACGCAGCAGGATAAGGCAGGAGAGCATCGACACAGGGAAGGTGAACTGAGGTTTAAACCACCAGACGTAGAACGGGGCGATCAGCGCGCTGACGATGGCGCCCAGCGACGAATAGCCGCTCAGCAGAATGGTCAGTAGCCAGGTCCCGGCCATCACGCCGGTTAGGTCCCAGCCGATAGGCGCAATGGCACCAAAGGCGGTCGCCACGCCTTTGCCACCTTTAAAACCGAAGAATACGGGCCAGATGTGGCCGACACATGCCGCAATAGCAATAAGCCCCAGCCAGAACGGCGTGACGCCCAGCGCATACGCGCCCCAGACGGGCAGCATCCCTTTCAGAACATCAAAAATCAAAACCGCTACGGCTGCTCCCTTGCCACCAATTCGTAGTACGTTGGTCGCCCCCGGATTCCCGGAACCATTTTCACGCGGGTCGGGTAACCCGGCGATGCGGCAGACCAGAATGGCGCTGGAGATTGAGCCGCAAAGATAGGCGAGGAGGATCATTCCAGGCGCGATTGCACTCATAACGCTGTTCCGTTTTGAAAATGTATCTGTATTCTCAGCATCTGTGGATAATACGCATAATTCGCCGGAAGTGGTATCCGGTTTAGCCAAAAAGCAGGCAGGTCGTGATGGATATTGTATTTATAGAGCAACTTTCGGTAATCACCACAATTGGTGTTTACGACTGGGAACAGACCATCGAGCAGAAGCTGGTGTTCGATATCGAAATGGGATGGGATAATCGCAAATCGGCAAAAAGCGATGACGTGAACGACTGTCTCAGCTATGCCGACATCAGTGAAACGGTCATCGCCCACGTTGAAGGGCAGCGTTTTGCGCTGGTCGAACGGGTGGCGGAAGAAGTCGCAGAATTGCTGCTGAAAAAATTCAACTCACCGTGGGTACGCATCAAGCTGAGCAAGCCGGGCGCGGTGGCGCGAGCCGCCAACGTTGGCGTCATCATTGAGCGTGGCACAAATCTGAAAGGCAAGAATTAACGTCATAATTGCTAAACCAATTTAGGTTATACCGGTCTTAAAGCTGTATCTTTCACGGTAGCCGTTGGGGCGACCGTTTTTTTATATCTTTTTAGGGGTTTATAGATGAGCGATATGCACTCGCTGCTGGTGGCGGCAATACTGGGTGTGGTCGAAGGATTGACGGAGTTTTTACCGGTTTCCAGTACCGGCCATATGATTATCGTTGGCCATCTGCTGGGCTTTGAAGGCGATACCGCCAAAACGTTTGAAGTGGTTATCCAGCTGGGTTCGATTCTGGCGGTGGTGGTGATGTTCTGGCGCCGTCTGTTTGGCCTGATCGGTATCTATTTTGGCCGTCCGCCGCAGCACGAAGGGATGAGTAAAGGTCGCCTGTCGCTGATCCATATTTTGCTCGGGATGATCCCGGCGGTGGTGCTGGGTCTGGTTTTCCACGACGCCATCAAATCGCTGTTTAACCCGATTAACGTGATGTACGCGCTGGTGGTGGGCGGCTTCCTGCTGATCGCCGCGGAAGTGCTGAAGCCAAAAACGCCGCGCGCGGAAGGGCTGGACGATATGACGTATCGTCAGGCGTTTATCATTGGCTGCTTCCAGTGTCTGGCGCTGTGGCCGGGCTTCTCGCGTTCAGGCGCAACCATCTCCGGCGGGATGCTGATGGGCGTAAGCCGTTACGCCGCGTCAGAGTTCTCGTTCCTGCTGGCGGTGCCGATGATGATGGGTGCCACCGCGCTTGACCTCTATAAAAGCATCGGTTTCCTCACTACGGGCGACATTCCGATGTTTGCCGTTGGCTTCATCACCGCGTTTATCGTGGCGCTGATTGCCATCAAAACCTTCCTGCAGCTGATTAAGCGTATCTCGTTCATTCCGTTCGCGATCTATCGCTTTATCGTTGCCGCTGCGGTGTACGTGGTCTTCTTCTGACCGATAGCCCTCAGTCTTTTGGCTGAGGGCAGTGTTTTTCCTTCCAGTCAGACACCGCCTGAATTCGCCGTTTCGTGAGTTCTTCGCGAATTTCCGGACCTTTGAATCCCGCCTCGACAACGTCCTTCGTCGGCACCGCTTTCGCTACCTCCCAGGCTTTTCGCAGTAAACGCCCCTGCGGATAGTCGCACGCCTCAAACCCGGTACGCCCGCGCACGTCAGCTTCGCTGGTCAGCGCGATTTGCTCCACGCGCTGCGGTTTACGCCAGGCGTCGATGTTATCGAAAAGCTTAACGATGGTGGCCGGTTTGAGGATGGGGAAGGTGTGGATCAGGTCGTGAAATTCAGCGACCAGTTTCGCCAGATCGCGGATTTCGTTCGGCACGCGCAGACGCTGGCACAGCCCCTCGACCAGCTTCACCCCTGCCGGGCCGTGCCCGTGGTGGCGAGGCCAGAATTCTTTTGGCGTTAGGCCTTTGCCGAGATCGTGGCACAGGGTGGAAAAGCGCACGTCCACGTCAGGGCTGAGCATGGCCGCCATGCTCAGGGTCATCAGCGTGTGCACGCCGGTATCAATTTCCGGGTGCCATTTCGCCGGAGCAGGCACGCCAAACAGCGCGTCTATTTCCGGGAACAGCACCTTCAGCGCGCCGCAGTCGCGAAGGGCCTGGAAAAAGACCTGCGGGTTGCGCGTTGTGAGAGCATTTTCCGTCTCTTTCCAGACGCGCTCTGGCGTCAGGTGTTCAAGCTCGCCCGCCTCGGTCATGGCGGTCATCAGCGCCATGGTTTCATCGGCAATACGGAAGCTGAGATGGGCGTAGCGTGCGGCAAAGCGCGCCACGCGCAGGACGCGGAGCGGATCTTCAGAAAACGCCGGGGAGATGTGACGTAAAAGGCGGTTGCGCAGATCGTCCTGGCCGCCATAAGCGTCAACGATCTGGCCGTTCTCGTCCTGCGCCAGCGCGTTGATGGTGAGATCGCGGCGCAGAAGATCTTCCTCCAGCGTGACGTCCGGCGCGGCATAGCAGGTAAAGCCCGTGTAGCCCGAACCCGATTTCCGCTCGGTACGCGCCAGGGCATACTCTTCACGACTTTTCGGGTGGAGGAAGACGGGAAAATCGCGGCCTACCTGCTGGTAGCCCGCGTCGAGCATCTCTTCCGGGGTGGCGCCAACCACCACCCAGTCTTTATCTTTGACCGGCAGACCTAACAACGCATCACGTACCGCACCACCGACCAGATAACTTTTCACGCCCAACTCTCCCGTTTTCTCTTTTCCAGAATGATACGTAAGTCTGGCAGAGAAGACGAATTAGTTCATCCAGCGGTCTTTACGCTTACGGCTCGGGATCAGGTGCGGCAGAACCAGGCCCAGCACCAGACCGACGCCCAGCACGCCGCCGCCATACATAAACCACTGCATGATGATGGTGCGCTGTTTATCGTCGAGCTGTAGATTGGCGGCATTCACTTTCTTCTGCGCGACAATCAGCTCGTTTTTCAGTTTCTGGTTCTCTTCTTTCAGACCGTTAATCACACCGTCGCTTTGCGCTACTTTCTGCTGCATTTCAGCGGTGCGCTGGTTCCAGGTGCCGTCGATGTTGTTCAGCTTGTCGGTCAGGGTCTTTACCTGGTTTTCCAGATCGGGAACGCGCGTGCGCAGGCTTGGCACGGTGCTGAGCTCTTTCAGCGGGATCCAGGAAGTACGACCGGTACTGTCGCGAACCTGACCGTAATTGGTGTCTGCGTTGGTCTGTAACAGGGTGACTTCCTCGCCGGCATTTACCGTACCCACGAGGCGATAATTATCTCCGGGGCCACTGCGTACCCAGGTGTTCAGTTCGTCAGAAACGTAACGCTTTTCTTCAGCGTGCACTGCGGTTGCGGCGCTAAAAGCGAGTAAAGTAAGTCCAATCAGGCGTAATTTAAGCATCATTAGTCGTTATTTTCATAAATAGTGGAACGATAGTAGTGGCAACAGTGTCTCTACGCAAAGCATTCGTCAGCAATCAGAATCATCTGTGTCACGACTCTACACATTTACGCCCGACAAATTGCTCATTGCATGGCAATTTGGCGCAAAATACTATGTACTGACAAACAAATGGCGAGGAAGTTCGCCCTCATTGACGCGTCTGTGACGCCCGCAAAAGTACAAGGCTATGGCTCAGGAAATCGAATTAAAATTTATCGTCGAAAAAGGCAGCGTTGACGCACTCCGCCAGCATCTGCATACGCTTTCCGGCGAACACCATGCACCGGTACAACTACTTAATATCTATTACGAAACGCCAGACAACTGGCTGCGCCGCCACGATATGGGGCTGCGCATCCGTGGCGCGAGCGGGCGCTACGAGATGACGATGAAAATTGCCGGCCGCGTGGTCGGCGGTTTACATCAGCGCCCGGAATACAATATCGACATCAGTAAGCCAGAACTTGAGCTGGAACGTTTCCCGGCGGAAGTCTGGCCGGAAGGCGAGCTGCCTTCCGCGCTGGCGGAACAGGTACAGCCGCTGTTCAGCACAGATTTCTGGCGCGAGAAATGGCTGGTGACGGAAGGCAACAGCCGCATCGAAATCGCCCTCGATCTGGGTGAGGTGAAGGCAGGGGAATTCCAGGAACCGATTTGCGAACTGGAGCTTGAGCTGCTGGAAGGGGACGCAAATGACGTTCTGAAGCTGGCGCGCAGGCTGGTGAACCATTCCGGATTACGCCAGGGGAGCCTGAGCAAAGCCGCGCGGGGTTACCATCTGGCCGCCGGAAATGCGCCACGCGTGCTGAAAGAGACGACCATTTTGCACGTTGCGCCGAAAGCCAGCGTTGAACAGGGTCTGGAAGCCGCGCTGGAGCTGGCGCTTTCTCAGTGGCAGTACCACGAAGAGCTGTGGGTGCGAAATGTGAAAAACGCGAAATCCCACGTGCTCGCGGCGATTGCCCTGGTGCGCCATACCCTGGCGCTGTTCGGCGGTATCGTTCCTCGCAAAGCGAGCGCTCACTTACGCGATCTGCTGACGCAAACCGAAACGCTGATGCTCTCGGACGTCTCGGCGCAAACGGCGATCTACAGCCCGCAGGCCGCTTCGGCAAAACTGGCGCTGACCGAGTTTCTGGTGACGCGCGGCTGGCGCGCCTTCCTGGATGCGAAAGCCGAGGCCAAAATCGCGGAAAACTTTAAGCGTTTCGCGGACATTCATCTTTCCCGTCATGCCGCTGAACTGAAGAGCACCTTTGCGTATCCGCTCGGCGATAAATATGGCGATCAGCTTCCCCGTCTTTCGCGCAACATCGACAGCATGCTGCTCCTTTCCGGTGCCTACGATGGTCCAAAGGCGCAGGCGTGGCTGGAAAACTGGCAGGGGCTGAAGCATGCCATCGAAACCCGTCAGCATATCGAGATAGAGCATTTCCGTAACGAGGCCATTTCGCAGGATCCGTACTGGCTGCACAGCGGAAAACGTTAACTCTGGCAAGGAACCCCTATAATGCCGCTTTCTTTAGCGTTACAGCAGCAGTGGCAGAACGTTTGCGAACGTCTGCCTGAGTCATTACCGGCGTCATCGTTAAGCGAGCAGGCGAAGAGCGTGCTCGCCTTCAGTGATTTTGTGCAGGAAAGCATCGCAGCCTACCCGGACTGGCTGGCGGAGCTTGAAAACGCACCGCCGCAGGCGGACGAGTGGCGGCACTATGCCGGCTGGCTGCAGGCCGCACTCGAAGACGTAGCGGATGAAGCGACGCTGATGCGCGTCCTGCGCCATTTCCGCCGTCGGGTGATGGTGCGCATTGCCTGGGCTCAGGCGCTGGAGCTGGTGAGCGAAGAGAGCACGCTGCAGCAGTTAAGCGAGCTGGCGCAAACGCTGATTGTCGCCGCGCGCGACTGGCTCTATGCCGCCTGCTGTAAAGAGTGGGGCACGCCGTGCAGCGAGGAAGGGGTTCCTCAGCCGCTGCTGATTCTGGGGATGGGCAAGCTGGGCGGCTGCGAACTGAACTTCTCCTCCGATATCGACCTGATTTTCGCGTGGCCCGAGAACGGCTCCACGCGCGGCGGTCGTCGCGAGCTGGACAACGCCCAGTTCTTTACCCGCCTCGGTCAGCGTCTGATTAAGGCGCTGGATCAGCCGACGCAGGACGGCTTTGTTTACCGCGTGGACATGCGCCTGCGTCCGTTTGGCGACAGTGGACCTCTGGTGCTGAGCTTTGCCGCGCTGGAGGATTACTACCAGGAGCAGGGGCGCGACTGGGAGCGCTATGCGATGGTCAAAGCGCGGATCATGGGCGACAGCGACGACGCTTACGCTAACGAACTGCGCGCCATGCTGCGCCCGTTCGTGTTCCGTCGCTATATCGACTTCAGCGTCATCCAGTCCCTGCGTAATATGAAAGGGATGATCGCCCGTGAGGTTCGCCGTCGCGGGCTTAAGGACAACATCAAGCTCGGCGCGGGCGGTATTCGCGAAATCGAATTTATCGTTCAGGTCTTCCAGCTTATTCGCGGCGGGCGTGAGCCGTCGTTACAGTCCCGCTCGCTATTGCCGACGCTGAGCGCCATCGAGCAGCTTCATCTGCTGCCGGACGGCGACGCGCAAACCCTGCGCGAGGCCTATCTTTTCCTGCGACGTCTGGAAAACCTGCTGCAAAGCATCAACGACGAACAGACCCAGACCCTGCCGGGGGATGACCTTAATCGGGCGCGCCTGGCCTGGGGGATGCGCGTGGATGACTGGTCTACGCTGACCGAACGGCTGGACGCTCACATGGCGGGCGTGCGCCGCATCTTTAACGAGCTGATTGGTGATGACGAAAGTGAATCGCAGGACGATGCGCTTTCCGAGCACTGGCGCGAGCTGTGGCAGGACGCGCTTCAGGAAGATGACACCACGCCGGTACTGACGCATTTAACCGACGACGCCCGCCATCGCGTGGTGGCGCTGATCGCGGATTTCCGTCTCGAACTGAACAAACGGGCAATCGGCCCGCGCGGTCGTCAGGTGCTGGATCACCTGATGCCGCATCTGCTGAGAGAGGTCTGCTCGCGGGCGGACGCGCCGGTGCCGCTGTCGCGCATGATGCCGCTGCTGAGCGGGATTATTACGCGCACCACGTATCTGGAGCTTCTGAGCGAGTTCCCGGGGGCGCTGAAGCATCTGATTACGCTCTGCGCCGCCTCGCCGATGGTGGCCAACAAGCTGGCGCGCTATCCGCTGCTGTTGGATGAACTGCTCGACCCGAATACGCTGTATCAACCCACGGCGACGGATGCCTACCGGGACGAGCTGCGTCAGTATCTGCTGCGCGTGCCGGAAGAAGACGAAGAGCAGCAGCTGGAGGCGCTGCGCCAGTTTAAGCAGGCTCAGATGCTGCGCGTGGCGGCGGCGGACATCGCCGGAACGCTGCCGGTGATGAAAGTGAGCGATCACTTAACCTGGCTCGCGGAGGCGATCATCGACGCGGTAGTGCAGCAGGCGTGGGTGCAGATGGTGGCCCGCTACGGCCAGCCGAAGCACCTTGCTGATCGTGAGGGGCGAGGGTTTGCCGTGGTGGGTTACGGCAAGCTCGGCGGCTGGGAGCTGGGATACAGCTCCGATCTGGATTTAATCTTCCTGCACGACTGCCCGGTTGACGTGATGACCGACGGCGAGCGCGAGATTGACGGTCGCCAGTTCTACCTGCGCCTGGCGCAGCGCATCATGCACCTGTTCAGCACCCGCACCTCGTCGGGCATTTTGTATGAAGTTGATGCGCGCCTGCGTCCGTCCGGCGCGGCGGGCATGCTGGTCACCTCGACGGAGTCCTTCGCTGATTACCAGAAGAATGAAGCCTGGACATGGGAACATCAGGCGCTGGTGCGCGCTCGCGTGGTGTATGGCGATCCTCAGCTCAAAACGCAGTTCGATGCCATCCGTAAGGATGTCATGACCACCCCGCGCGAGGGCAGCACGCTGCAAACGGAAGTGCGCGAAATGCGCGAGAAAATGCGCGCGCATCTGGGTAATAAACATCGCGATCGCTTTGATATCAAAGCCGACGAGGGCGGTATTACCGATATTGAGTTCATTACCCAGTATCTGGTGCTGCTCCACGCCCATGACAAGCCGAAGCTGACCCGCTGGTCGGATAACGTGCGCATTCTGGAACTGCTGGCGCAAAACGACATCATGGACGAGCAGGAGGCACAGGCCTTAACCCGCGCCTACACGACGCTTCGCGATGAGCTTCATCACCTGGCGCTGCAGGAGCAGCCGGGGCACGTGGCGCTGGACTGTTTTGTCGCAGAACGCGCTCAGGTAACGGCCAGCTGGCAGAAGTGGCTGGTGGAACCGTGCGTAACAAATGAAGTGTGATATTATCGCGCGCAAATTGTGAATCTTTCTGGAGTCAGGAATGAAAGTAACACTGCCAGAGTTTGAACGTGCTGGAGTTATGGTTGTTGGGGATGTGATGCTGGATCGCTACTGGTATGGACCGACCAGCCGCATCTCTCCGGAAGCACCGGTACCGGTGGTTAAGGTCGACACCATTGAAGAGCGTCCCGGCGGCGCGGCAAACGTGGCGATGAACATTGCCTCTCTGGGCGCGCAGTCGCGTCTGGTGGGCTTGACCGGCATCGACGATGCGGCGCGCGCGCTGAGCAAGTCGCTGGCGGACGTGAACGTGAAGTGCGACTTCGTTTCTGTTCCGACCCACCCAACGATTACGAAACTGCGCGTGCTGTCGCGCAACCAGCAGCTGATCCGCCTCGACTTTGAAGAAGGATTCGAAGGCGTTGATCCCGAGCCGCTGCACGAGCGTATCAACCAGGCGCTGGGCAATATCGGCGCGCTGGTGCTGTCCGACTACGCCAAAGGCGCGCTGGCGAGCGTGCAGACGATGATTCAGCTGGCGCGTAAAGCCAACGTACCGGTGCTGATCGACCCGAAAGGGACCGATTTTGAGCGCTATCGCGGCGCAACCCTGCTGACGCCAAACCTCTCCGAATTTGAAGCGGTGGCGGGCAAATGCAAAACCGAGGAAGAGCTGGTTGAGCGCGGCATGAAGATCATTGCTGACTTCGAATTATCTGCGCTTCTGGTGACCCGCTCCGAGCAGGGGATGACGCTGCTGCAGCCGGGCAAAGCGCCGCTGCATATGCCAACCCAGGCGCAGGAAGTGTACGACGTGACCGGTGCCGGTGACACGGTGATCGGCGTGCTGGCGGCGACGCTGGCAGCGGGTAATTCTCTGGAAGAGGCGTGCTACTTCGCTAACGCCGCGGCGGGCGTGGTCGTGGGTAAACTCGGGACCTCAACCGTTTCGCCAATCGAGCTGGAAAACGCGGTGCGTGGTCGCGCGGATACTGGTTTTGGCGTCATGACCGAAGACGAGCTGAAGGTAGCCGTCGCCGCCGCGCGTAAGCGTGGTGAAAAAGTGGTGATGACCAACGGCGTGTTCGACATTCTGCACGCTGGCCACGTTTCGTATCTGGCGAATGCGCGCAAGCTGGGCGATCGCCTGATTGTGGCGGTCAACAGCGATGCCTCGACGAAACGCCTGAAGGGTGAAACGCGTCCGGTGAACCCGCTCGAGCAGCGTATGATTGTGCTCGGTGCGCTGGAAGCGGTGGACTGGGTGGTGTCGTTTGAAGAAGATACCCCGCAGCGCCTGATTGCCGGCATTCTGCCGGACCTGCTGGTGAAAGGCGGCGATTATAAGCCGGAGCAAATCGCGGGCAGCGAAGAGGTCTGGGCCAACGGCGGCGAGGTGATGGTGCTCAACTTTGAGGACGGGTGCTCAACCACCAACATCATCAAGAAGATCCAGAAAGACAGTAAGTAAAAAAACGGGCCGTTTGGCCCGTTTTTTTCACCCTCTACCACAGGGAGAGGGATGGGGTGAGGGCATCAGGCCGCACTTACTCCTGGTCATCCACCGGCGGAATGGCCGGTGCCGGCTTCACTTCTTCCGGCGCATTGCGGTTTTCCAGCTCGGTCAGACGCTGTTCCAGCAGCGCCAGCTTCTCGCGGGTGCGCAGCAGAACCTGGGTCTGCACGTCAAACTCTTCGCGACTGACTAAATCAAGGCGAACCAACTGCGCCTGCAGCGTCTGGCGGATTTTCTTTTCTACGTCATCACCAAATTCACGAATGCCTTTTGGCATAGATTCATGAACCTGACGCGCGATCTGCTCAATTTTTTTCGGGTCAATCATTGTCGTTTCCCTTGATGGAAAGGTGTTAGTGTCCATTGTAGCGCGTCATGCCCGGGGTAAACAAAATTGTTTGATGCTTATGCATTGCCCAGGATAATCAATAGCGTTATAGTTATCTCGCTTATTCTCAGGGCGGGGCGAAATTCCCCACCGGCGGTAAATCAGCGTGACGCTGAAAGCCCGCGAGCGCTTTGGGTGAACACTCAAAGGTCAGCAGATCCGGTGTAATTCCGGGGCCGACGGTTAGAGTCCGGATGGGAGAGAGTAACGATCAAGTCGGGCATGGGCCCGCTCACGTTATCTTTTTGCCGCTTATACGGCGCTCCTAAGACTGCCCTGATTCTGGTAACCATAATGTTAATGAGGTTTTTTTACCATGAATCAGACGCTACTTTCCTCTTTTGGCACTTCAACTCAACGTGTTGAACATGCACTGGATGCACTGCGCGAAGGCCGCGGTGTGATGGTGCTTGACGATGAAAACCGTGAAAACGAAGGCGATATGATTTTCGCCGCCGAAAACATGACCGTTGAACAGATGGCGCTGACCATCCGTCACGGCAGCGGCATCGTATGCCTGTGTATTACTGAAGATCGTCGTAAGCAGCTCGAGCTGCCGATGATGGTCGAAAACAACACCAGCGCCTTTGGTACCGGTTTTACCGTGACCATTGAAGCGGCGCATGGCGTGACCACCGGTGTGTCTGCGGCTGACCGTCTGACAACCGTACGTGCCGCCATTGCTGATGATGCGAAGCCATCCGATCTGCATCGTCCAGGCCACGTCTTCCCGCTGCGCGCGCAGGCGGGCGGCGTGTTGACCCGCGGCGGTCACACCGAAGCGACGATCGACCTGGTGACGCTGGCGGGCTTCAAACCTGCCGGTGTGCTGTGTGAACTGACCAACGATGACGGCACCATGGCGCGCGCGCCGGAGTGCATCACCTTTGCCCGTCTGCACAATATGCCGGTGGTAACGATTGAAGATCTGGTCGAGTATCGCCAGGCGCACGAGCGCAAAGCCAGCTGATAATAAAAACGCCGGGATGTCCCGGCGTTTTTTTACCCGATTCCTGCGGTCTGCAGCAGAACCAGACTTAATCCCATCACCGACATTCCGCACAGCACGCCATAGCTGGGGTTGTTGTTAGGATCGATCTCCTTCGCCAGCGGCATCAGTTCATCCACCGAAAGCGCAACCATGATCCCGGCTACCGCTGCCATAATCGCTGCCATCACTACCGGAGAGACCAGGCTACCAAGGATCAGCCAGGCCAGCACGCCGCCAAGGATTTCGGCCATCCCGGAAATACCGGCCCAGAACACCGCGGTGCGTTTCGATCCCGTTGCGGCATACACGGGTCCGGCAACGGCCAGTCCTTCAGGAATATTGTGTAAGGCGACCGCCAACGCGATGCCAAAGCCCATCTCAAGATTGCTGCTGGCCGTCACGTAGGTGGCGACGCCTTCCGGGAAGTTATGCAGGCTGATGCCAAGCGTTAACAGCACGGCGGTACGCTTGATATTGCGCGGCATGGGCGTCACGTTTTTTTGCATTAAATCCTGCGGATGGGCGTGCGGCAGCATTCGATCGAGGGCAAAGTATCCCAGCAGGCCAAAGACAAACATGCCGTAGCCCAGCAGCGGAGACATGCCTTCCGTGCCCAGCGCGGCAGGGAGCATTTCCATCAGGGAGATGAGCAACATGATCCCGGCAGCAAAGCCCAGTGAGAAGGCCAGCACGCGGTTAGAGGGCTTTTGGCCGAGCACGCCGAGAAGTGCACCGATGAAGGTCGCGGCGCCCGCCAGTATGGTCAGGATCAGAGGGACTGACATGCATTGCTCCTTATGATAATGATTCTCATTAATATAAATGATTCATTTCTGGCAAAGCGAGGGGGAAAACCCGGCTTTACACATTCCTTACATTCAAATTTCCTGATGATGATCTTCACGCTTATCTGCGTTCATCTTTGCCGGATTGCGCGTAATGTATCACCATTAAATTGACACCTTTCGTAAGGATATCACCATGACTTCTTCACGTATGCCAGCCCTGTTTGTAGGCCACGGTAGCCCTATGAACGTTCTGGAAGACAACGTCTATACCCGCGCCTGGCGTCATCTGGGCGAGACGCTACCGCGTCCGAAAGCGATCGTGGTGGTATCTGCGCACTGGTTTACCCGTGGGACGGGCGTGACCGCCATGGAAGCGCCAAAAACCATTCATGATTTTGGCGGCTTCCCGCAGGCGCTTTACGACACGCATTATCCGGCCCCCGGCTCGCCCGAGCTGGCACAAAGGCTGGTGGATTTGCTGGCGCCTGTCCCTGTGACGCTGGATAAAGAGGCCTGGGGCTTTGACCACGGCTCCTGGGGCGTGCTTATTAAAATGTATCCTGATGCGGATATTCCGATGGTGCAGTTGAGCATCGACAGCACCAAACCGGCCGCCTGGCATCTGGAGATGGGCCGCAAGCTGGCGACCCTGCGTGATGAAGGCATCATGCTGGTGGCGAGCGGCAACGTGGTCCATAACCTGCGTACCGCACGCTGGCACGGTGAGAATACGCCCTACCCGTGGGCGACCGCCTTTAACGACTATGTTAAAGCGAACCTGACCTGGCAGGGGCCGGCTGAGGCGCATCCGCTGGTGAACTATCTGGATCATGAGGGCGGTTCGCTTTCTAACCCGACCCCGGAGCACTTCCTGCCGCTGCTGTACGTACTTGGCGCGTGGGATGGTCAGGAGCCGGTTACGATCCCGGTCGACGGTATTGAGATGGGCAGTTTGGGTATGCTATCGGTGCAGGTGGGATAATAAAAGCAAAACGGCAACGTCAGGTTGCCGTTTTTAGTCTTTCCACCCTCTCCCTGTAGGAGAGGGCATCAGGCCGCAGTCTTACTCCACGAAAATGTGCGGATAGAACCGCGACAGATCCTGCGTGATCAGCGCGCGATCTTCGCGAATGCCAATTCCGGCAGGTTGATCGTTGATGAGCCAGCTGCCAATCAGCGTATAGCTGTCGCCAAATTTTGGAAGTTGATAGAACTCCTGGACGATCATCCCTTCTTCGCCGTACGGGCCTTCAACCGCTTCCAGCGTCTTGCCGTTTTCGATAATCGACACGTTCGCGCCTTCGCGGGAGAAGATCGGCTTAACGACGTACTTCTCCATTTGCGGGTAATCATCTTCTGCAAAGTACGCCGGCAGCAGGTTCGGATGATTCGGGAACATATCCCAGAGCATCGGCAGCAGGGCTTTGTTGGAGATAATGCTCTTCCATGCCGGCTCAAGCCAGCGCACGCCAGCATCTTCCAGCTTGGTGGAGAACATCTCGCGCAGCATGTATTCCCACGGGTAGAGCTTGAACAGGTTGCTGATCACCTGGTCCTGCATGTCCGTGAACTGACCTTTTTCACCCAGGCCAATATCCTCAATATAGAGGAACTCGGTCGCCACCTCCGCTTCAGCGGCGCAATCCTGCAGATACTGAACCGTGCCACGGTCTTCTTCCGTGTCGCGGCAGCAGGCGAGATGCAGCAGGTTGAAGCCAAACTGCTCGCGCAGCTCGGCGAAGCGCTCGATCAGCTTTTCCTGCAGGCTGTTGAACTGGTCGCTGCCTTCCGGCAGGTTTCCGGCATTGGCCTGGTCTTCCAGCCAAATCCACTGAAAGAACGCCGCTTCGTACAGGGACGTTGGGGTATCGGCGTTGTTTTCCAGCAGCTTCGGTTCACCTTTGCCGTCCCACGCCAGATCCAGGCGAGAGTAAAGCGAAGGCTGATTCGTTTTCCACGACTGGCGGACAAAGCTCCAGTTGTGCTTTGGAATGCGGAACTTTGCCATCAGCTCGTCGCTGTCGATGACTTTTTCAACCACCTTCAGGCACATCTGATGCAGCTCGGCCGTTACCTCTTCCAGCTTCTCAACCTGGGCCAGCGTGAGCTTGTAATAGGCGTCTTCACACCAGTACGGCTCGCCGTACATGGTGTGGAAGTTAAAACCGTACTCGGTGGCTTTTTCGCGCCAGTCCGGGCGCTCGGTGATACTGACTCGTTCCATGATCAGCCGCCCATAGAGCGAGTAGATGAGGTGCCTGTCGCGCTGCGCTGCATGCTGGTCTGCTTCGCCACAGACTCACCGAACCCGCCACGGGTGATGGTGCTGGTGGTCGCAGGCTTCGGCGCCATCGCCGTTTTCGGTACGGTCATGGTGCGGCCAGGGGTCGCTGCGCCGTAGCCTTTGCCGCTCGCATCGGTATATTGACCGTAAGCCGGGCTGGCCGGGTTTTTCGAGCTAAACAGCGGCTGCTGCTGGTAGCCTGCACCACCGCCCATAAGGCGGCCCATCATGTAGCCTGCCATCAGTGGCATCCAGAAGCTGCCGCTGGACTGCGCCTGCGCCTGATTTTCAGGTGCGGTGCTTGCCTGAGCCGGTGCCTGCTGGCACTGACCTTCACCAAACTCCGCCACGCAGTCTTCGCGTGAGGCATATTTCGGCGCGGTACGTTCCGCTTCTTTCAGCGCGCTGGTGTAAGCCGTTTTACATTCGGCGGCTTTGCCGGTTGCGGCAGAGCAGTCGTCCGCGTTTTGATACAGCGAAACCGTTTCGTCATTTTTCTCACAGCCTGCCAGCATAAAGACAGCCGTGACCGCCAGCGCAACAGGGGTGAGGTGACGTGCGTTCCAGCTCTTGCGGAACGACGCGTGATTGATCGTTTTTGTCCGTTTCATCTTTGTCTTCCAGGACCCAGTGGTAATAACGCTCAGGATAGAGTATGAGTGGTTGAAAATGAAGCGAAGAGGGGCGGAATCAGGGGGATCTTTACGTTGGCTTACGTTCGGATGTGATTCAGATGCGCCCTCTCCCTGTGGAAGAGGGCTGGAGTGAAGGCATCAGGCCGCAGTGGGCCTGATGACACTCTTAGTTACGGAACGGATTATTGCTCTTGCTGGCAGGCGCTGTGGTTCGCGCGGCAGCAGGCTGTGCAGCAGGGGTAGTGCCGTTAGCGTTGAAGTTATCAACCGCGGCAACCTGCTCCGGGTTCTCCGGTGCAACGCTGTCCGGAGAGGTGGAGACTGGTTTGCCCAACGCGCTGTTCAGCATCTGCAGGTCTTGCTCGTTCAGCGTACCCAGAGCCTGTTTGATGTTCAGCTGGTTAATCAGGTACTGGTAACGCGCGCTGGAGAGCTGCTGTTTCGCGTTGTACAGCGTGGTGGTCGCATCGAGCACGTCCACAATAGTACGTGTACCGACCGAGTAACCTGCTTCCATCGCGTCCAGGGAGCTCTGTGCAGACACAACGGCCTGTTTATAGGCGTTGATGCTGCTGATTGAGGCGTTCACGTTGTTGAAGGAGGAACGCACGGTCTGCACCACGTTGCGGTGGGCGCTTTCCAGCTGCTCGCTCGCGCCAACAAAGTTGTACTGCGCCTGTTTCACCTGGGAGTTGACCTGACCGCCCTGATACAGCGGCAGGGAGAAGCTCAGGCCCACCTTGTTCTGGCCCATATTGCTGTCGTCATACTGGGACGTATTGGTTTTAGAGCCGCTGTAGGTTGTATCAGAGACACCGGTAGACGCGCTCAGGCTCAGGGTTGGCAGATGGCCGTCCTGCGCCTGACGAATTTGCTCGCGGGCCAGGTCCTGGCTCAAACGCGCCTGCAGCAGCGTCAGGTTGCGGTTTTCCGCCTCTTTCAGCAGGGCGTTAACGGCCTGCGGCTTATCCGTTTTGAAGCTGTCGACGTTCAGGGAGGCCAGCTCAGGATAGTAATTGCCGGTGACCTGACGCAGGGATTCCAGCGCGTTGTCGAGGTTGTTACGCGCGGTCACTTCGTTAGCCAGCACGGTGTCGTACTGTGAACGGGCGTTCTGCACGTCGGTGATCGCGACTAGGCCCACGTTGAAGCGCTGGGTGGTTTGATCTAACTGACGGTAAATGGCCTGTTTCTGCGCTTCGGTGTAGGAGAGTGCGTCAATCGCGCTCAGCACGTTGAAGTACGCCGTGGCAGTATTCAGGATCAGCGTCTGCTGGTCGGTCTGATAGGTCACATCCTGGATGCCTGCGCTCTTTTCCTGCAGGGTCAGGGCACGCCATTTGGACATATCAAACAGCGTCTGTGTTAATTGCAGTGAGGCGCTGGTAGCATTGGAGTTTACGCCGTTAGCGTCGCGGAAACCGTTGCTGTAGGTATAATCTGCACCTAAACCTAACTGTGGCAGCAAGGGGCTACGAGCTTCGTTAATCTTTTCAAACGCAGCATCACGATCGGCCGCTGATTTACGTAAATCAGGGTTGCCCAGACGTGCCTGCTGGTAGACCTGTAACAGGTTTTCCGCCTGGCTCATTGCACTGAAGCCCGTCAGGCTCAGGCCGATAAGGATGGGGAGCAATTTCTTCATTTGCATTCCTTGTTGTGAAGCAGTATTAGCGCTGATCTAATTAAAAAATAATTGCCGATTCTAACAGAATCATCCACACCAAAAGGTTGGCGTTACGTGCCATCTGGCGGTAATTTGCACCAATCTACCATATAGCCTTACAAACGGCAGCCAAACAGCCTTGAAATTCACAATTTCATCACCATTGCTACCAGGACTCGACTCATGCAAAAACCAGAAAAGTTGCCCGTGACATTCGCCAAAAACGATGTAGAAATTATTGCACGAGAAACGCTTTATAGCGGTTTTTTTTCAATGGATCTTTACCGTTTCAGGCATCGTCTGTTTAACGGGGAAATGAGCGGCGAAATCAGACGCGAAATTTTTGAGCGCGGGCATGCGGCAGTCTTGCTACCCTTTGACCCAGTGCGTGACGAAGTTGTGCTGGTGGAGCAGATCCGCATCGCCGCTTATGACGTCAGTGAGAGCCCGTGGCTGCTGGAAATGGTGGCCGGGATGATCGAAGAGGGTGAGACGGTTGAAGACGTCGCCCGACGCGAGGCGCTGGAAGAGGCCGGGCTGGTGGTGGGCCGCACAAAACCGGTGCTGAGCTATCTGGCAAGCCCGGGAGGTACCAGCGAGCGCTTGTCCATTATGGTGGGAGAAGTGGACGCCACGACGGCGGAAGGGATCCACGGTCTGGCAGATGAAAACGAAGATATTCGGGTTCATGTGGTGAGCCGGGAACAGGCTTATCAGTGGGTAGAAGAGGGGAAAATCGACAACGCAGCGTCTGTCATCGCCCTGCAATGGCTGCAGCTGCATTATCAGACATTACGAAACGAGTGGAAAAAATGAAGCGCTATACGCCTGACTTCCCAGAAATGATGCGCCTGTGCGAAACCAATTTCGCACAATTGCGCCGCCTGCTGCCGAAAAACGACGCACCCGGCGAAACGGTAAGCTATCAGGTGAGCAACGCGCAGTATCGTTTAACGATAACAGAATCAACGCGCTACACTACGCTGGTGGAAATTGAGCAAACGGCACCCAGCATTAGCTACTGGAGCCTGCCGTCAATGACGGTACGCCTCTATCACGACGCGATGGTCGCTGAAGTGTGTTCAAGCCAGCAGATCTTTCGCTTCAAGGCGCGGTATGATTACCCGAATAAAAAGTTGCATCAACGCGACGAAAAGCATCAAATTAACCAGTTTTTAGCCGACTGGCTAAGATATTGTTTAGCACATGGAGCAATGGCGATTCCGGTTTGTTAGCGTCATAAACCTACCTAAGGACACCATTTGGAAAGCCTGTTGAACCTGACTGTTGCTGGTGGGGCGCCAGTCAGGATATTACAAATCACCGATACCCACCTTTTTGCCGAAAAGCATGAAACGCTGCTGGGGGTGAATACCTGGGAGAGTTATCAGGCGGTACTTAGCGCGATTCACGCCGAAAACCGTGCATGCGATCTGATTGTCGCAACGGGCGATCTGGCGCAGGACCAATCTTCCGCGGCCTACCAGCATTTTGCTGAAGGCATCGCGAGCTTTAGCGTGCCTTGCGTCTGGCTGCCAGGAAATCATGACTTCCAGCCCGCTATGTACAGTTCTCTCCAGGATGCGGGTATTTCTCCGGCGAAATGTGTTTTTGCGGGTGACCAGTGGCAGATCCTGCTGCTGGACAGCCAGGTGTTTGGCGTCCCGCACGGTGAGTTAAGCGAGTTTCAGCTCGACTGGCTGGAGACCAAACTGGCTGCTGAACCTGAACGTCACACGCTGCTGTTGCTTCATCATCACCCTCTGCCGGCGGGCTGTAGCTGGCTCGATCAGCACAGTCTGCGCAACTCCGCAGCGTTGGATCGCGTGCTGGCGAAGTTCCCGCGAGTGAAAAACCTGCTGTGTGGACATATTCACCAGGAACAGGATCTCGACTGGAACGGGCGCCGCATGCTGGCGACGCCGTCGACCTGCGTTCAGTTTAAGCCGCACTGCGCCAACTTTACGCTGGATACCATTGCGCCAGGCTGGCGCTGGCTGGAACTGCATGCCGACGGCACGCTGACCACGGAAGTCTGCCGTTTGACCGGTGCAAAATTCCGCCCGGATACCGCTTCAGAAGGCTATTGATGTCTACGCTCCTTTATCTGCACGGATTCAACAGCTCGCCGCGCTCCGCAAAAGCGACACTGTTTCGCCAGTGGCTGAGCGAGCATCACCCCGACGTTGAGATGATTATCCCGCAGCTGCCGCCTTACCCGGCAGAGGCCGCGGAGATGCTGGAATCCATTGTGCTTGCGCACGGCGGCGAAACCTTCGGTGTGGTCGGTTCCTCGCTGGGCGGGTATTACGCCACCTGGCTCTCACAATGCTTCATGCTACCTGCCGTTGTGGTTAATCCGGCGGTTCGGCCATTTGAGCTGCTGAGGGACTTTCTTGGCGAAAACGAGAACCCCTACACCGGGCAGCAATATGTGCTAGAGTCACGCCATATTTACGATCTCAAAGTTATGCAGGTCGACCCGCTTGAGGCGCCGGATCTCATCTGGCTGTTGCAGCAGACGGGTGATGAAGTGCTGGATTACCGCCAGGCAGTGGCGTATTACGCCTCCTGCCGCCAGACTATAGAAGAGGGCGGAAACCATGCTTTCACGGGCTTTGAGAATCATTTCACCCAGATTGTCGATTTTCTTGGACTGCACAGCCACTGACAATCAATGCGAATTGCTAGTTTAAATCATGACGCAAACCTATAACGCTGATGCCATTGAGGTCCTCACCGGGCTTGAGCCGGTTCGCCGCCGCCCGGGGATGTACACCGATACAACGCGCCCAAACCATCTGGGCCAGGAAGTTATTGATAACAGTGTGGACGAAGCGCTGGCGGGCCATGCCAAACGCGTTGACGTTATCCTGCATGCCGATCAGTCGCTGGAAGTCATCGACGACGGGCGCGGCATGCCGGTGGATATCCATCCGGAAGAGGGCGTGCCTGCCGTTGAGCTGATCCTCTGTCGTCTGCATGCGGGCGGTAAGTTCTCCAACAAGAACTACCAGTTCTCCGGCGGCCTGCACGGCGTGGGGATTTCCGTCGTGAACGCCCTGTCCAAACGCGTGGAAGTGAACGTCCGTCGCGACGGCCAGATTTATAACATCGCGTTTGAAAACGGCGAGAAGGTGCAGGATCTGCAGGTTGTCGGCACGTGCGGCAAACGCAACACCGGCACCAGCGTCCACTTCTGGCCTGACGAAAGCTTCTTCGACAGCCCGCGCTTTTCCGTATCCCGCCTGACGCACCTGCTGAAAGCCAAAGCGGTGCTGTGTCCGGGCGTGGAAATTACCTTTAAGGATAACGTCAACAATACCGAGCAGACCTGGTGCTACGCCGATGGCCTGAACGACTACCTGTGCGAAGCGGTAAACGGCCTGCCGACGCTGCCGGAAAAACCGTTCGTCGGTAACTTTAGCGGCGATACCGAAGCGGTCGACTGGGCTCTGCTGTGGCTGCCGGAAGGCGGCGAACTGCTGACCGAAAGCTACGTCAACCTGATCCCAACCATGCTCGGCGGTACCCACGTCAACGGGCTGCGTCAGGGACTGCTGGACGCGATGCGCGAATTTTGCGAATACCGCAATATCCTGCCGCGCGGCGTGAAGCTGTCGGCGGAAGATATCTGGGACCGCTGCGCCTACGTGCTCTCCGTGAAGATGCAGGATCCGCAGTTTGCCGGTCAGACCAAAGAGCGTCTGTCGTCACGCCAGTGCGCGGCGTTCGTTTCCGGCGTGGTGAAAGATGCGTTTACCCTGTGGCTGAACCAGAACGTTCAGGCAGCAGAGATGCTGGCTGAAATGGCGATTTCCAGCGCCCAGCGTCGTCTGCGTGCCGCGAAGAAAGTGGTGCGTAAAAAGCTGACCAGCGGCCCTGCGCTGCCGGGCAAGCTGGCGGACTGTACCGCGCAGGATCTCAACCGTACCGAGCTGTTCCTCGTGGAAGGAGACTCGGCGGGCGGATCGGCCAAGCAGGCGCGCGACCGTGAATACCAGGCGATCATGCCGCTCAAGGGGAAAATCCTGAACACCTGGGAGGTCTCTTCAGACGAAGTGCTGGCCTCGCAGGAAGTCCACGATATCTCGGTGGCGATCGGTATCGATCCGGACAGCGACGATTTGAGCCAGCTGCGCTACGGCAAGATCTGTATCCTCGCGGATGCGGATTCCGATGGTCTGCACATCGCCACGCTGCTGTGCGCGCTGTTTGTGAAGCACTTCCGCACGCTGGTTAAAAATGGTCACGTCCACGTGGCGCTGCCGCCGCTTTATCGTATCGACCTCGGCAAAGAGGTTTACTACGCGCTGACGGAAGAAGAAAAAGCGGGCGTGCTGGAACAGCTGAAGCGCAAGAAGGGCAAACCTAACGTTCAGCGCTTTAAAGGGCTGGGCGAGATGAACCCGATGCAGCTGCGCGAAACGACGCTGGATCCGAACACGCGCCGTCTGGTGCAGCTTACGATCAGCGACGAAGACGAACAGCAGACCAACGCCATGATGGATATGCTCCTTGCCAAGAAACGTTCGGAAGACCGTCGTAACTGGCTGCAGGAGAAAGGCGATATGGCGGATATTGAGGCCTGATGCCCTCACCCTAACCTTCTCCCACAGGGAGAGGGAATGGATCGTAGGCCCGGTAAGCGTTAGCGCCACCGGGCTTTTTACATCAAAACTCCATCTTCACCGTAAACTGCACTTCGCGCGGGTCGCCAATCTGATTACCCAGATTGTTGGTGGCGATAGATGAGGTGTAGTAGGTTTTATCAAACAGGTTCTTCACGTTCACCTGCAGCGTCACCGGATACTGTAGCTTCATCTTGTACGCCGCAAACGCATCCGCCACGAAATAGCCCGGCAGATAATAATCCGCACCGTTGGTTGCGGAACGACGGCTTACGCCGTGCCCGCCGCCGCCCAGCGTCAGGGTATTACCGGCAAACGCATTGTGAATATCGTAGGTCAGGAACAGGGAGCCGGTATGGCGCGGCACGTTCGGCAGCGGTTTGCCCGCGTAGTCCGGATCTTCCAGCACCTTCGCGTCGGTATAGCCATAGCTGGCGATAATATTGGTGTTCTCGGTCAGTGAACCGGCCAGATCCACCTCCACGCCCTGGGAGCGCACGCGGCCCGCCGTTTTGGCGATGGTTTCCCCTCCCACGCTTTCGTTGTACAACACGTTGCGTTTGTGAATATCAAACAGCGCGATATTGGCGGTAACCCCGTCGAACAGGTCGAACTTTGCGCCCACCTCGTAAGCATTCGACGTTTCCGGCGGCAGATCGCCGATGTAGCTCGCAATGGACGACTGCGGCATAAACGTTTGCGAGTAGTTGGCAAACAGCGAGACCGCTGGCGTGAGCTTATAAACCAGCCCCAGCTTCGGCGTCCACTGTTCGTCGCGGCTGTCGGTGTTGACGTTGAACGGGCGGCCTTTCCCCGCGTACTGGGTGTAATACTGGTAGCGCATGCCTGCGACGGCAATCCACTTATCGGTCAGGTACAGCGCGTCCTGCGCATAGGCAGAGTAGCTTTCCTGCTTCAGCGTCTGGTCGCTGTCGGACGCCGACACGGTGGTGCATTTGCCGAGTTTGCCATAGGTCGGGTGATAGATATTGAAATCCTTAACGTTCTTACAGCGGATCATGTCCGTGCGCAGCAGATCGTAATTCTCATACGACACGCCGGTCAGGATCTCATTGTAAAAGCCCGCGATGTCCACGTTCCCCTGCAGATCCGCGCGCGTCGTGTGCATACGCTGTGTCGAGCCCTGGGTCGCATCCACGCGGCGGGTCAGGTTGCCGGTTTTTGAATCGTAGGCCATCACGCGCGCCTGGTTATCGCTGTATTTATCCTGGCTGTAGCTGTAGTCAAACTTCGCGGTCCACTGGCTGTTGAGGCGATACTCCGCGTTGAGCTGAGCGAGATCGGACTGCCCGTCGGTGATGTTAAACGGTTCGTCAAAGCGGGTTTTGCGATCGACATCAACGGCTTTTTTAGTGTTGAGATCGAAGATCGTTCCGCGATCGAACGGCGTTTTATAGTCGCGATGCGAATAGAGCGCGGTCACGGTGGCGTCGTCGCCGAACCAGGTGAGCGACGGGGCGATAAAGGTGCTGCGTTCGTTGCCAAAATTACGCCAGTAATCCTCGTCCTGATATTCGCCCGTCAGGCGATACGCAAGGCGCGTGCCGTCAATCGGGCCGGTAACATCGATCTGTCCGGTGCCGCCGCCAAAGCTGGAAGAGGTGGCGGAAAGGGAGCCGCCGAAGGTCTTCTCCGGGCGTTTGGTGACAACGTTGATCAGGCCACCCGGATCGAGAATACCGTAGAGCGTCGAGGCCGGGCCTTTCAACACCTCCACGCGCTCGGTTGCGGCATTAAAGCTGCGCGGCAGGACGGTGCGCAGGCCGTTAGTCATGATCGATCCGTCGCGGTTTGCGCCAAACCCGCGGCGCACGAAGGCATCCTGCGTACCGCCCAGGGTGTTGGTCTGCACCACGTTGCTGACGTTGTACAGCGCTTCATCCAGCGTAGTGGCGTGCTGATCCTCCAGCACTTTATCGCTGACGGTATTGACCACCTGCGGTATATCCAGCATCGGCATGTTGGTTAACGTCGCGGTGGAGGTGTTCAGCGGCTGATAGCCGTTGGTGGCCTCCGCCGTCGTATTTGGATCGGCGGTGACGGTAAGCGTTTCGCCGTCTTTAGCCGCGGTGTTATCTGCTGCCTGAACCAGCGGCGCCATAAACAGCAGTGAAAAGAGCGCGCGCCCTTTTACCCCAGAGAGTGAAGGTGTGAACGTAGCCATTACATCTGTTATCCCGAAATATCCCGCGAATGACGTTTCGCGGCAAACTGTGTGAGTCATTGCCCTTTACGGTCTGTCCGTTAGCCTGAATTAGCATCGGACATGTAATTGAGAATCATTCAATCATGCGTGAATGTAGTAGTAAATGGAAAAAAGAAAAAATCGACTACAACATTTAACCGTGCGTACAAGCGCAGCGGGATGACAGTTAAGTTATTGAAATATATGCTTTTGAAAGTCATTCAGTTTTCACTTTTACTCAGGCTTATCCCTGGTTTTTCCAGGGTGTTTCTTCGCTTGACTACTACATGGCGCGGCGTCAAACTCTCAAAAGAGAATGAGTTTTATTTTTATTTATTGGTTTTTCATTACGTTGGCGTTCACGTGGCTCACAACACACACAAACCGGGTCTGGTTCTGGAGAACCTCTCAGCGGGCTATCAGAAAAAAATCATCGTTGATGATATCTCCCTTGCGATCCCACAGCAGAAAATGACCGTGCTGGTAGGGGCGAACGGCTGTGGGAAATCCACGCTGCTGAGCACCATTGCGCGTTTGCTCCAGCCGCTTGGCGGCGCGGCAGTTCTCGACGGCAAGGCGATCCACGAGCAGCCCACCAAAGCGGTCGCCCGTCAGCTTGGCATTCTCCCGCAGTCGCCGCTGCTTCCGGAAGGGTTAACCGTTTTTGAACTGGTTTCGCGCGGGCGTTTTCCCTGGCAGAACTTTATGCGTCAGTGGAGCGACGAGGACGAGCTGGCGGTAGAAGAGGCCCTGCGCCTGACCGGCACGGCAGAGTTTGCCCATATGCCGGTGGAAAGCTTATCCGGCGGCCAGCGTCAGCGCTGCTGGATCGCCATGGCGCTGGCGCAGCAAACGCCGTATATCCTGCTTGACGAGCCGACAACATATCTCGATCTCCGCTACCAGGTGGAGATCCTGGAACTGCTGCATGCCCTGACCCGCCAGCACGGGCGTACCGTGGTGGTAGTGCTGCACGATCTCAACTTTGCCGTAAACTACGGCGATTCGCTGGTTTTTTTACGCCAGGGGAAAGTTGAGGGGGTGTTACATGAGGGCGACGTCTGCACGCCGGAACTGATCAAAGCGGTGTTTGATGTGGACGTGCATATGTCCATCAACCCCTTGACCGGCAAACCGTTCTTTATGCCGTTTCGCCAGAGCCTTGAACAGCCATGATACGCGCTTCTCTGGCCTTCCTGATTTTTATAGTGCTGCTGGCACTGGGTGCGATTACGCATCTTGGCATCGGCGCACGCTTTATCGCCCCGCAGACGGTAGTGGAGGCATTCATCCACTTCGACCCGCGCAATTTCGACCATAACGTCATTATCAAATTACGACTGCTGCGCCTCTGCGCCGCGATGGTGACGGGCGCCGCGCTCGGCGTGGCGGGCGTGCTGCTGCAGTCTGTGATCCGCAACCCGCTAGGCGAGCCGCATATTCTGGGGCTCAACGCCGGGGCTGCGCTGGCAGTGGTGAGCGTCAGCGCGCTTGGCCTGTCGCTGCCGTTTGGTCGCCCGCTGATCGCCGCCGCCGGTGCCGCCGCGCTGTTTCTGCTGGTGCTGATGTTCTCCTCGTCCGGTCGCACCGGGCTCACGCCGATGAAGGTCACCCTGTGCGGCGTGGCGATGTCGGCGTTTGCCTCGTCGATTACCGCCGCGGTGTTAATCCTGGATGAACAGACGCTGCTCGACCTGCGTACCTGGCTGGCGGGTGATATCGCCGGGGTCAACGCGCAGATGCTCCAGAGCGCCCTGTGGGCTGCAGCCGCTGGTTTTGTTCTTGCGATCGGGCTGTCGCCCTCGCTCAACATGCTGGCGCTGGGCGACAGAATGGCGCAGGGGCTTGGCGTGTCCCTGCTGAAAACCCGCCTGCTCGCCCTGCTGGCCATCGCGCTACTCTGCGGTGCGGCCGTCTCTATCGCCGGGCCGATTGGTTTTATTGGCCTGGTCGTGCCGCAGCTCATTCGCCGTCTGGTGTCAGTCGATTTACGCGTGATGGTGCCGCTATCTGCGCTGTGCGGCGCGCTGGTGCTGCTGCTGGCGGACATCGCCGCCCGCACGCTGTTTACCCCCTGGGAGCTGGCAACCGGCATCATGACCGCCCTGGTCGGCGCGCCCGTGTTCATCTGTATGGCGTCGAGGATGTTCAAATGAACCGGGCCGGATTCCGCGCGATCCGCGTTGGCCACCTGTCGGCGCTGATTCGCCCGCGGGCGCTGGCGTGCCTGTCGCTTTTCGCGCTGGCGGCGTTAAGCCTGCTGGGCTTTGGCCTGACGCACGGTTCTCTGCCTATTCCCACCTCCGCCATCGTGCGCGCGCTGTTTTCACCTGAAAGCCTGACGGCGGAGACGCGCTACATCGTGATGGATATCCGCCTGCCGCGCCTGCTGATGGCGGTGCTGTGCGGCGCGATGCTCGGCATGGCGGGGGCGGCAATGCAGTCCATCACCCGCAACGGCCTGGCTGACCCGGGGCTTATCGGCGTGAAGGAGGGCTGTAGCGCGGCGGTACTGCTGCTGATTTTTCAATTCCCGGGGCTGGGCCTGGCCTGGCGTCCGCTGGTCGGCATGGCCGGTGGGCTGCTCACCGCGCTGGTAGTTATCGCCCTGGCGCGCGATATCTCGCGCCCGCGGTTCATCCTGATCGGCATCGGCGTGTCATGGGCCTTTGCCGCTGCAATGGGCGTCTTTATCACTACTGCCGACGTGCGCGACGTGCAGACGGCGATGCTGTGGCTGGCGGGAAGCCTGCATGCGGCAAACTGGACGCTGGTGGGCCTGGCCGCGCTCTGGGCCGCTCCCGCTTTTGCGCTGCTGCTGTTTACCGCGCGGGCAGCGGACGTGGCGTTGCTCGGCAATCAGGCCGCAGCGGGTCTTGGCGTGCGCATAACGCGGCTGGCGCTGCTGCGGGTTCTCGCCCCGGTAGTGCTGACGGCGGCCAGCGTCTCGTGCGTGGGCAGTATAGGCTTCGTGGGGCTGATTGCTCCGCATATGGCGCGCCTGCTGCTGCGTGGTGGGCAAACGGCGCTCCTGACGGGAAGCGCCGTGCTGGGCGCGCTGCTGGTGCTGATAGCGGATAACGTCGGACGTCTTGCATTCCTCCCGCTGCAGCTGCCGGCGGGAATTGTCATTTCATTGATTGGCGGACCGTTTTTCCTGCTGCTGCTCTGGCAGCGTCGGGACAGATTTTAGGGGACTATAATGCGCGTACTATTTTCGATGCTGTTACTGGTGGGGTTCGCGGTAAGCGCGGCGGAGCCAACGCAGGTATTTACCGACGATTTGGGACGCAAGGTCGTTGTGCCGGTTCATCCGAAGCGGATTGTTTCATTACACGATCTGGATATCACCATTCCGCTGATTGAGCTTGGCGTGCCGCCGGTGGCGAGCCATGGCCGCACGCGGCCGGACGGTAGCCACTTTCTGCGCTCCAGCGGCATGTTGACCGGCGTCGACTTCGATAATTCCGACATTAAATTTATCGGCACGGCCGATATCGACATTGAAGCCATCGCCGCCGCAAAGCCTGACCTCATTATTACCGAGCCGACCCGCAACACCCCGGTGGAACAGCTGGCGAAAATTGCCCCGACGGTGAGCATCGATCATCTCGACGGCGGCGCGCCGGAGATCTACCGCAAGCTGGCTCAGCTGACGGGAACGCAGGCGCGACTCAAGGTTCTGGAGCGGCGCTATCAGGAGCAGATTAAGGCGCTGAAGTCGACTATTGATACCAGCAAGGTGACCGTGTCTGTGATTCAGGCGAATCAGGGGAAGATTAACGCCATGCACAGCTACCACTCGCTGGGCCGCGTGCTGCGCGACGCAGGATTCAAGTTCCCGCCGCTGATTGAGTCCATCCCGGAAGGGGGACGGATTGACGTCAGCGCCGAGCGCCTGCCGGAGCTGGATGCCGATTTCGTCTTCGCCACCTGGCGCGGGGATACGGGCGGTAAACCGCAGGACGAGCTGGCGGCGATGGATGCGGTCATGCCGGGCTGGTGTCAGTTCCTCAATGCCTGCCGAACCGGGCATTACGTGCTGATCTCGCGTGAAGAGGCGATCTCGAATTCGTTCGCGTCTTTAGGGCTGATGGTCGCGCAGGTACAGTCTCAGATTGCCGGGCGTCCGCTGCCGGAGGCATCACGGTGATCCGCAAAGAGAAAGGGCGCGTGGATGTCTATGGCGACCGTTTTCGCGCGCGGGCGCATCAGCTGACGCCGCGTCTGCTGCAGGTTGCACGCTATATTCATGACAATCGCGAAGCGGTGATGGAACAGACCGCCATGGAGATTGCTGCGGAACTGAAAACCTCGGATGCCACGGTGGTCCGCGCCATCCAGGCGCTGGGTTTCGCCGGGCTGCGCGATCTCAAGCAAACGCTTGAGCAGTGGTTTGGTCCGGTGGTCACCTCCAGCGAAAAGATGTCCACTACGGTGAACACGCTTGCCAGCGACGTCAACGCGAGCATTGATTTCGTTCTGGAGGGGCATCAACACACCTGCGAGGTGTTGTCCGAGCCGCACAACCGCTACGCGATGGCCCAGGCGGTCTCTCTGCTGGCGCAGGCGAGGCAGGTCGCCATATTTGGCATTGGCGCCTCCGGCATTCTGGCCGAGTATACCGCCAGGCTGTTCAGCCGCATGGGGTTACCCGCCACGCCGCTTAACCGTACCGGAATAGGGCTTGCCGAGCAGCTGATTGCGCTTCAGCGCGGCGACGTGCTTGTGATGATGGCGCAGAAGTCCGCGCACCGGGAGGGGCAAACCACCCTGCGTGAAGCAAAACGTCTGGGCATTCCAACGATACTGCTGACCAACGCCCTTGATTCGCGCTTCAGCAAGGAGGCCAGCGTGGTGATCCACGTTCCGCGCGGCGGCGAAAAGGGCAAAATCCCGCTCCACGGCACGGTGCTGCTGTGTCTGGAGATGATTATTTTATCCGTAGCCTCCACCGAGCCGCAGCGCACTATCAAGTCGATGAAGCGCATCAACGAGCTACATCGCGGGTTAAAACCGGGGAAGAAAAGCAGCTAAAAACAACAAAGCCCGGTTGCGCTGACGCTCACCGGGCCTGGACCTGTTCTCCCTCTCCCGTCAGGAGAGGGCTGGGGTGAGGGAAAACTTAAACCCCTTGCTCCAGAATGCGGATGTGGGTTTCCAGCACGTCACCCTTCACCGCGTCACTCCACGCTTTCATGTGCGTGGTCTGCAGGTGTGCTTCGAGGTGCGCGACGGTTTCCCACTGCTCAACCATGATGATCGAGTCCGGTGCGGTCGCCTGGAAGCTGGCGTCAGTGGCGGCATCCACCATCGGCGCGTAGCCGTGGCAGCCTTCTTCTTTCAGTACGGTCGGGATAATTTTCGCGAACTGATCCAGCACCGCCTGACGGTGATGTTGACCTGGACGAGTACGGATTTCTGCGATAACGGTAAGCATGTTTACTACTCCTTTAATTCCAGGCTACCAGTTAAGCAAAAATTTCCGCGAGATGCTTGCGATATTCTGCGATATAGCTCGGGACATCAGGCATTTTAATCACGTCGTTGACGATAAACGTCGGCAGAGGATCCATGCCCAGGAACTGGTTAGCCTTGTGGAACGGCAGGTACGCGCCGTCAACGCCCACGCCTTCGAAGAACTGATCTTTCTCGGTGAAGGCTTCCAGCGGGGCGTTCCAGGTCAGAGAGAGCATATATTTTTTGCCCTGAATCATACCGCCTGACCCGTATTTTTTGGACGCGTCAGAGCGGGTGCGGCCATCGCTGGCATACAGTGAGCCATGACCTTCGGTGAACACGTCGTCCATGTATTTTTTTACGGTCCACGGCGCGCCCATCCACCAGCCTGGCATCTGCCAGATCACCACGTCAGCCCACAGGAAGTTCTGTACTTCGGCCTTCACGTCATAATTGCTGTCCGCGCGTACGACCTTAACATCATGCCCGGCGTCGCGCAGGAAACCGTCCGCGACCTCGGTCAGGGTGTCATTCAGCTGGCCTTTAGAGTGCGCAAATTCTTTTGCACCGTTGATAATCAGGATGTTGCTCATTATTTGTCCTCGACGATGAGAGTATGGCGAGTATTCTACGCGCGAGGACGGAGCGGAAAAATGAGCAAAATGTGCAAAGTCTTTTGCATTAAACGCAATAATCTCTACCAGCTGACCTTCACTTCAAAACCGCCTTCAGGCGCATTGCTCAGCGAGACGCGCATACCGTGCAGCGCGGCGATGCGTTTTACGATGGATAACCCCAGCCCGCTGCCCGTGGCATCCTGACCCGGCGGACGATAAAAGCGCTCGCCGATGCGCGCCAGCGCGTCAGGTGAAATGCCTGGGCCATTGTCGCGCACGGTAAAACTACGCGCGTCCAGGGTGACGTCCACCACGCTGCCGCGCGGGCTGTAGCGGATGGCGTTGTCCAGCAGGTTGCGCACCAGCAGGCTTAGCAGCAGTGGCTGTCCCTGACGTTTGATCTGCGGGGCGTGGTTGTTGAGGCGAATATCAATCCCTGCCTGCTGCGCCGGATGCCAGATATCCAGCACCGCCGACTGAAGTAAATCGGCAAGCGTTATCGGTTCGACGTCGTCAAGATTATCCAGCGAGTCCAGACGCGACAACGTGAGGAGCTGGTCCACCAGCCGGGAAGCGCGGTCGATGCCTGCATGCAGCTGCGCCAGCGCTTTTTCCCTCGCCTGCGGATCGTCCTGCGAGAGCTGCGCCACGTCAGTTTGCACCTTCAGGGCCGCCAGCGGGCTGCGCAGCTCGTGGGCGGCGTCGGACGTAAAGCGGCGCTCGCGGGTCATCATCTCCTGGGTACGCGCGAAGAGATGATTCAGCGAATCAAGAAGGGGGCGCACTTCCGTAGGGACGCCCTCCGTCGGCAGTTTATCGGTAGCATCCGGCGAGCGGGAGCGCAGGGTCTGCGCCAGCTTTTTCAGCGGCTTTAGCTCCCGGCTCAGGAGGAGAACCAGCAAAAGCAGCATCACCGGTAGCGCCACCAGCCAGGGCGTGAGCTGCGAGCTGACCACGTCCAGCGCCATCTCCTGGCGGTACTCCCACTCCTGGCCGACCACCACGCGGTACTTCCCGTCGGGTGAGGTCAGCCACAGGAAACGCCATTCGTCGTTGTCGTCCTGGAGCTGCCCGTTAGCAAACCCGTCGCGGCGATAGTGGTACGGAATATCGCGCCCGTTCTCGCCATCGTTCAGCAGCATTTTGCCGTCGACGGCGTAAATGGCGAAAGCCAGCGCGTCGTCATCGAGACGGCCATGCTTCACTTTTTTCGGGATCTCGCGCATCCGTTCGGGGGCGCGGATCTCGTCAAGATCCATCGTCAGCAGCCGTTTGGCAAACAGCATCTGCTGCGTGTCGAAGAGCTTATCCAGCTTGTGGGTGGTCTGCTGCCAGGCCACCAGGCTGGCGGCAAACCATGCCGTCAGGGAGAGCGCTAAAAAGAGGAGCGTCAGGCGCAGCTTCAGGCTCAGGCGTTGCGTCAGCTTCATGCGTCACCCAGGGTATAGCCGATGCCGTGCACGGTGCGGATAAACTCGCTGCCAAGCTTGCGGCGCAGGTGATGAACGTGGACTTCTACCGCGTTGCTGGAGACGTCGTCATCCCAGGTATACAGTTTTTCTTCAATCGTCTTGCGAGGGAGCACGCGGCCTGCATTGCGCATCAGCAGTTCCAGCAGCGCGAACTCTTTCGGCTTCAGCGTCAGCGGTTCACCGTCCAGCGTGGCGACGAGACGGGTCGGATCGAGCGTGACCTTGCCGTGGCGTAGCTCGCTATGCGTCTGGCCGTGACTGCGGCGGACCAGCGCCTCGAGGCGGGCGCCGACTTCAATCAGCGCGAACGGCTTGCAGAGATAATCATCCGCGCCAAGACGCAGCCCTTCCACGCGCTGGTTGAGCGCATCCCGCGCGGTCAGGATCAATACCGGCTCGCTGCGCCCGCTTTCGCGCCACGCGCGCAGGATGTCCAGACCGTCGATTTCCGGCAGCGTCAGATCCAGCACCACGGCATCATAGGGCGCAGAAGCAAGCGCGGCCTGACCGGTTTTACCGTCGGTAAACCAGTCCACGCTAAAGCCCATTTTGCTTAAACCCGCCCTGATACCGTCGCCGATTAACGTGTCGTCTTCTACCAGTAAAATGCGCATATTCCCTCCTTGATGCCGTCAGTAAACCCTCTGTAAGCGCCTGCTGTACAGCAATAATAAATAAATTTTTCCCTTAAGAAGTTGTTAAGGATTACCCTGTTTAATGGACTGCGAAACCAGATTAAAGGGAGAGTTAATATGAAAAAATTCGCTGCTATTGCCGCCATCATGATGATGACCACTGCCCCCGTTTTTGCCGCGCAGGGCGGATTTAACGGCCCGTCGGCCACGCAAACCCAGACCCAGACGCAGACGGGAGGTTTTGTTGATAACGACGCTAACCTCACCACTGCGGTGAAGGTAAAAGAGATGAAGGACGATAGCTGGGTGAAGCTGCGCGGGAACATTACCCAGCGCCTGTCCGATGACCGCTACACCTTCCGCGATGAGACCGGCACGGTCAATGTGGAGATTGACCACAAGCGCTGGAACGGCGTGACCGTCACCCCTCAGGATAAAGTGGAAATCCAGGGCAAGGTCGATAAAGAGTGGAACGATTTTGAAATCGACGTGAAGCAGGTCATTAAGCTGAACAAATAACCCGGAAAGGGCCGCATAAGCGGCCCTTTTTCTTTGTGACTCAACTCGTCAGATAGGGTAGTATCTGCGGCAATATTGCCTGAAACCCTTCGGTTTCTGAGTTGAGGAATCACACGTAATGAGCGATATGGCAGAGCGCCTCGCGCTACATGAATTCACGGAAAACGCCTACCTGAACTATTCCATGTACGTCATCATGGACAGGGCGTTGCCGTTTATCGGGGATGGCCTGAAGCCCGTTCAGCGCCGCATCGTGTATGCGATGTCCGAACTGGGGCTGAACGCCACCGCCAAGTTCAAGAAATCCGCCCGTACCGTCGGTGACGTGCTGGGTAAATACCATCCGCACGGCGACAGCGCCTGCTATGAAGCGATGGTGCTGATGGCTCAGCCGTTCTCTTACCGCTACCCGCTGGTGGATGGTCAGGGGAACTGGGGGGCGCCGGACGATCCAAAATCCTTCGCGGCAATGCGTTATACCGAATCCCGTCTCTCTAAATATGCCGAAGTGCTGCTGGGCGAGCTGGGTCAGGGAACCGTCGACTGGGTGCCAAATTTCGACGGTACGATGCAGGAGCCAAAGATGCTGCCTGCGCGTCTGCCGAACATCCTGCTGAACGGTACCACCGGTATTGCGGTCGGTATGGCGACGGACATTCCGCCGCACAACCTGCGTGAAGTGGCGAAAGCCGCCATCACCCTGATCGAGCAGCCGAAAGCCTCGCTCGACGATCTGCTGGATATCGTGCAGGGGCCAGATTTCCCAACCGAAGCCGAAATCATCACCTCGCGCGCGGAAATCCGCAAAATCTACCAGAACGGGCGCGGCTCTGTGCGCATGCGCGCGGTGTGGAATAAAGAGGACGGCGCCGTGGTGATCACCGCGCTGCCGCATCAGGTTTCCGGCGCCAAAGTGCTGGAGCAGATCGCCTCCCAGATGCGCAATAAAAAGCTGCCGATGGTCGACGACCTGCGCGATGAATCGGACCACGAGAACCCGACCCGTCTGGTGATCGTGCCGCGCTCCAACCGCGTGGACATGGAGCAGGTGATGAACCACCTGTTTGCCACCACCGATCTGGAAAAAAGCTACCGCATCAACCTGAACATGATCGGCCTCGACGGACGCCCGGCGGTGAAAAACCTGCTGGAGATCCTCACCGAATGGCTGACGTTCCGCCGCGATACGGTACGCCGTCGTCTGAACCATCGTCTGGAGAAAGTGCTTAAGCGCCTGCATATCCTTGAAGGTTTGCTGGTGGCGTTCCTCAATATCGACGAGGTGATTGAGATCATCCGCACCGAGGACGAGCCGAAGCCCGCCCTGATGTCGCGCTTTGGCATCAGCGAAACCCAGGCCGAAGCGATCCTCGAGCTGAAGCTGCGCCATCTCGCCAAACTGGAAGAGATGAAGATCCGCGGCGAGCAGAACGAGCTGGAAAAAGAGCGCGATCAGCTGCAGGCGATCCTCGCGTCCGAACGCAAGATGAATAACCTGCTGAAAAAAGAGCTGCAGGCCGATGCCGACGCCTTCGGCGACGACCGTCGTTCTCCGCTGCACGAGCGCGAAGAAGCGAAGGCGATGAACGAGCACGACATGCAGCCGTCCGAGCCTGTGACTATTGTCCTGTCGCAGAGCGGCTGGGTACGCAGCGCCAAAGGCCACGATATCGACGCGCCGGGGCTCAGCTATAAAGCGGGCGACAGCTTCAAAGCGGCGGTGAAAGGCAAGAGCAACCAGCCGGTGGCGTTTATCGACTCCACCGGTCGCAGCTACGCCATTGACCCGATCACGCTGCCTTCCGCGCGCGGGCAGGGCGAGCCGCTCACCGGCAAGCTGACGCTGCCGCCGGGAGCGACGGTTGACCATATGCTGATGGAAGCCGATGACCAGAAGCTGCTGCTGGCGTCCGATGCGGGCTACGGCTTTATCTGTACCTTCAACGATCTGGTCTCCCGCAATCGTGCCGGTAAGGCGCTGATTAGCCTGCCGGACAACGCTCACGTGATGGCACCGCTGGTGATTGAGAACGAAAGCGACATGCTGCTGGCGATCACTACCGCCGGACGTATGCTGATGTTCCCGGTCAGCGATCTGCCGGAGCTGTCAAAAGGCAAGGGCAACAAGATCATCAACATCCCGTCGGCGGAGGCCGCGAAAGGTGAAGATGGCCTGGCGCACCTCTTCCTTCTGCCGCCGCAGAGCACGCTGACCATTCACGTCGGCAAGCGCAAAATCAAGCTTCGTCCGGAAGAGCTGCAGAAGGTGGTGGGTGAGCGCGGTCGCCGCGGCTCGCTGATGCGCGGTCTGCAGCGTATCGATCGCGTGGAGATTGACTCTCCTGCACGCAGCGCGGCGGGCGACAGCGAAGAGTAATGTCGTGATATCCCCCCTCTGTCCGGAGGGGGAATTTCAATAAAATTTCCCGTAAAATCGTTGTTAATTCGTGCGTTGCGATTAACAATACGCGCTCGTAATAAAGTCCTTACCTGGCCACAGGTGAAGTATAATTGTCAGCTGTTGGGGCTTCAGAGGTCGCTATGCTATATATTGTTCGTCTTATTCTTACCGTCATCTACTGTATTCTGGTCTGTATTTTCGGCTCTATTTATTGCCTGTTCAGCCCGCGTAATCCGAAGCATGTCGCCACCTTTGGCCATATGTTCGGGCGCCTTGCTCCGCTGTTTGGCCTGAAGGTTGAAAAACGTCTGCCGGAAGGGGCGGAGAATTTCGGTAACGCCATCTATATTGCCAACCATCAGAACAACTACGATATGGTGACGGCCTCTAATATCGTGCTTCCACCGACCGTGACGGTGGGCAAAAAAAGCCTGCTGTGGATCCCGTTTTTTGGTCAGCTGTACTGGCTTACCGGTAACCTGCTGATTGACCGTAATAACCGTGCAAAAGCGCACAGCACCATTGCGGAAGTAGTGAATCATTTTAAAAAGCGCAAAATCTCAATCTGGATGTTCCCGGAAGGAACGCGCAGCCGCGGTCGCGGCCTGCTGCCGTTTAAAACCGGTGCGTTTCATGCTGCAATTGCGGCAGGTGTTCCAATTATTCCCGTGTGCGTTTCCAATACTTCGAATAAGATTAATCTTAACCGCCTGAATAATGGGCTGGTGATTGTCGAAATGCTGCCACCTGTCGATACCAGCAAATACGGTAAAGATCAGGTGCGTGAATTGGCAGCACACTGCCGTGAGCTAATGGCTCAGCATATTGCGCAGCTCGACAAAGAAGTCGCAGAGAGAGAAGCCGCCGGTAAGATTTAACCCGGCGTTGAAGGGAAAACGAATTCCCGCGTTGTTAGTCGTTTCAGATGGAGCTTATATGTCACTCAGTCGGCGTCAGTTTATTCAGGCTTCAGGGATCGCCCTTTGTGCGGGTGCGATGCCGCTGACAGCCAGCGCCGCCGGGCAGCAACAGCCGCTGCCTATACCGCCATTAATTGAATCCCGTCGCGGTCAGCCGCTTTTCCTGACGCTGCAGCGTAGCCACTGGTCCTTTACCCAGGGGACGCGTGCGCCCGTCTGGGGCATTAACGGACGTTACCTCGGGCCGACCATACGCGTGTGGAATGGCGATGACGTAAAGCTCATCTACAGTAACCGCACCCCTGAAAATGTCGCTATGACCATCAGCGGCCTGCAGGTGCCTGGCCCGCTGATTGGCGGCGCGGCGCGAATGATGTCACCCAGCGCCGACTGGGCGCCCGTTCTGCCGATTCGCCAGAGCGCGGCAACCCTGTGGTATCACGCCAACACCCCTAACCGCACGGCGCAGCAGGTCTATAACGGCCTGGCCGGCATGTGGCTTGTGGAAGATGAAGTCAGCAAATCTCTGCCGATCCCGAATCACTACGGCGTGGATGACTTCCCCATAATCATCCAGGACAAACGTCTGGATAACTTCGGCACGCCTGAATACAGCGAGCCGGGCAGCGGTGGCTTCGTCGGTGATACGCTGCTGGTCAACGGCGCGCAAAGCCCGTATGTCGAAGTTTCTCGCGGCTGGGTGCGCCTGCGCCTGCTCAACGCGTCCAACTCGCGCCGCTATCAGCTGCAAATGAGCGATGGCCGTCCGCTGCACGTGATCTCCGGCGATCAGGGCTTTTTACCGGCGCCGGTGTCCGTCAAACAGCTTGCGCTCTCGCCGGGCGAACGTCGCGAAGTTCTCATTGATATGACCAATGGGGATGAAGTGTCTGTCACCTGCGGTGAAGCGGCCAGCATTGTCGACCGTATTCGCGGGTTCTTTGAACCGTCGAGCATTCTGGTCTCGACCCTGGTGCTGACCCTGCGTCCAACCGGTCTGCTGCCGCTGGTGACCGATAGCCTGCCCATGCGCCTGCTGCCGCAGGAGATCATGAGCGGCTCGCCGGTGCGCAGCCGTGATATCAGCCTCGGCGACGACCCGGGCATCAACGGCGCGCTGTGGGACGTCAACCGCATTGACATTACCGCGCAGCAGGGTACCTGGGAGCGCTGGACGGTGCGTTCAGATATGCCGCAGTCGTTCCATATTGAAGGGGTGGCATTCCTGATCCGCAACGTCAACGGTGCCATGCCGTTCCCGGAAGACCGCGGCTGGAAAGATACCGTCTGGGTGGACGGCCAGGTTGAGCTGCTTGTCTACTACGGTCAGCCTTCGTGGCCGCATTTCCCGTTCCTGTTCCACAGCCAGACGCTGGAGATGATGGACAGGGGCTCCGTAGGGCAGATGCTGATCAATCCGGCCCCATAATCCTGACATTCCCGGTTCGCCGGGAATGTTTTATGCCCGCCAGAAAAAGCGCGAGAACAGTATCAGCACCGGATAAATTTCCAGACGCCCTAAGATCATCGCCGCGCACATCAGCAGTTTTGCCCCCTCTGTTAACGTGCCGAACGTCGACGCCGTCTCGCCAAACCCCAGCCCCATGTTGTTGATGCATGCGGCAACCGTTGCGAATGACGTAAACAGGTCGTAGCCCATCAGATTGAGCGACCAGACAAAAAAGCCCGTAATCATCACGTAGAGAAAAAAGAAGCTCCAGACCGAGCGCAGGACGCGTTCATTCACCACGCTTTTGCCCACCTTAATGCTCAGCAGCGCTCTCGGATGCGCCAGCTGGTTCATCTCCTGAATACTCTGCTTGAACATAATGAGAAAACGCAGCGCTTTGATCCCGCCGCAGGTCGAGCCTACGCAGCCGCCAAAAAAGCTGGCGCTCAACAGCAGGAAGATGGTATGTGCTGGCCACTGGGCATAGTCGGCTGTCGAAAGGCCGTTATCGGTCATCATCGAACTGGCAAGGAAGAAGGCATGCACCAGGCTATCAGTGGCGTTGTACATCCCGGCATGCCAGACCTGCCAGGCGGTGATGACGATAATCACCGCGGCGGCGCTCAGAAAGAATTTAACCTCCGGGCTGCGGCGAATCGGTTTCAGGGTGCGTCTGACAATGGCGACGTACCAGAGGGTGAAGTTAAACGCGGAGAGCAGTGAAAACGCCCCGGCGACCAGCTCAATCGCGTGGCTGTCATAAAACCCAATGCTCTCGCTGCGGGTGGAGAACCCGCCCAGTGACACGGTCGACAGCCCGTGACAGAGGGCGTCAAAAAAAGACATTCCCGCCAGCCAGTAGGCCAGGGTGCAGGCCACCCCCAGCGCGAAGTAGGTCACCCACAGCGTGCGCGCAGTATCGGCAAGGCGGGGCGTCAGGCGCTCCTCCTTGAACGGTCCCGGCATCTCTGACTGATAGAGCTTCATGCCACCGATGCCCAGCAGCGGCAGGACCGCGACGGCCAGCACGATGACGCCTAACCCGCCAATGAAATTCAGCTGAGCGCGGTAATAAAGGTACGATTTAGGCAGGGCGCTGACGTCCCCGATCACCGTTGCCCCGGTGGTGGTGATCCCGGAAACCCCTTCAAAGAGCGAGTCGGCAAAAGAGAGCTGTAGCCCGTCATCCATCCAGAGTGGCATGGCGCTAATCAATGAAAACAGCAGCCAGAACAGCACGATGATCACGAAACCGTCGCGGGTGCGCAGCTGTATGCCCGCGTGACGGGTTGCCCGCCAGGTTAGCCCTCCGAGAGTAAAAAAGGTTAAAAAGGTGGTCAGAAAGGCAAAGTAGGTCCGCTCTTTATTCAGCAGGGCGATAACCATCGGCGGCAGCATAGAAAGGCTGTACAGCAGAACCAGAAAACCGCAGAGGTGAAGGACAACCCGCAGTTGGGAGACATGTAACGAATCGTTGGGCTTCACAACTGAGCTCCGCACAAACACGCATTCCGGGGCAAATCACCGGAAAATATAGTGAATATTATGATCCAAAATTATCAGGGTGCTGTATTTTAACGAGTTCCGTGAATATCTGCCTGCTTCCTGCATCCTTTTCTTCAAATCCGGCGGATGAACAGCGTATAATCCCGCTCCTTTTGTTTATTTTTTCTTCGGAAGCATTATGAGCGCAATTTCCCTGATCCAGCCGGATCGTGATCTCTTCTCCTGGCCCCAGTACTGGGCGGCCTGCTTTGGACCGGCGCCATTCCTGCCGATGTCCCGGGAAGAGATGGACCAACTGGGCTGGGACAGCTGCGACATCATTCTGGTCACGGGCGATGCCTACGTTGACCACCCGAGCTTCGGCATGGCCATCTGTGGACGTATGCTTGAGGCGCAGGGCTTCCGCGTGGGGATCATCTCCCAGCCTGACTGGAACAGCAAAGACGACTTTATGCGTCTGGGTAAACCGAACCTGTTCTTCGGCGTGACAGCAGGCAACATGGACTCGATGATCAACCGCTATACCGCCGACCGTAAGCTTCGTCATGACGACGCCTACACGCCGGATAACGTGGCGGGTAAACGCCCTGACCGCGCAACCCTCGTCTATACCCAGCGCTGCAAAGAAGCCTGGAAAGACGTGCCGGTGATCCTGGGCGGCATCGAGGCGAGCCTGCGCCGTACCGCGCACTACGATTACTGGTCTGATACCGTGCGCCGCTCGGTGCTGGTGGATTCCAAAGCCGACATGCTGATTTACGGAAACGGCGAGCGTCCGCTGGTGGAAGTGGCGCACCGTCTGTCGCAGGGCGAGCCGGTGAGCAGCATCCGCGACGTGCGCAATACCGCCATCATGGTGAAAGAGGCGCTGCCGGGCTGGCGCGGAGTGGATTCCCGCATCATTGATATGCCGGGTAAAATCGACCCGATCCCACATCCGTATGGCGACGATCTGCCGTGTGCCGATAACAAGCCGGTAGAGCCAAAGAAAGCGGAAGCGAAGGCTATCGTCGTGCAGCCTCCGCGCCCGAAGCCGTGGGAAAAGACCTACGTGCTGCTGCCCTCCTATGAGAAGGTGAAAGCCGACAAGGTGCTCTACGCGCACGCGTCCCGTATTTTGCACCATGAAACCAACCCTGGCTGCGCCCGCGCGTTGATGCAGAAGCACGGCGAGCGCTTTATCTGGATCAACCCGCCGGCGATCCCGCTTTCCACCGAAGAGATGGACAGCGTCTTTGCGCTGCCGTACAAGCGCGTGCCGCACCCTGCGTACGGCAACGCCCGTATCCCGGCGTATGAGATGATTCGCTTCTCGATCAACATCATGCGCGGCTGCTTCGGCGGCTGTTCTTTCTGCTCGATTACCGAGCACGAAGGGCGCATTATTCAGAGCCGCTCTGAAGATTCGATCATCAATGAGATCGAAGCGATTCGCGACTCGGTACCTGGATTTACCGGCGTGATTTCCGACCTCGGCGGTCCAACCGCGAACATGTACATGCTGCGCTGCAAGTCGCCGCGCGCAGAGCAAACCTGTCGTCGCCTCTCCTGTGTCTATCCAAGCATTTGCGAGCACATGGACACTAACCATGAGCCGACGATCAACCTCTACCGCCGCGCGCGTGACCTGAAGGGCATCAAGAAGATCCTGATAGCCTCCGGGGTACGTTACGACATCGCCGTGGAAGATCCGCGCTACATCAAAGAGCTGGCGACGCACCACGTCGGTGGCTATCTGAAGATTGCGCCGGAGCACACCGAAGAAGGCCCGCTGTCGAAGATGATGAAGCCGGGCATGGGTAGCTACGATCGCTTTAAAGAGCTGTTCGACACCTACTCGAAGCAGGCGGGCAAAGAGCAGTATCTAATCCCGTACTTCATCTCTGCGCACCCGGGCACGCGTGATGAGGACATGGTGAACCTGGCGCTGTGGCTGAAGCAGCGCCGCTTCCGCCTGGATCAGGTGCAGAACTTCTATCCGTCACCGCTCGCCAACTCGACGACCATGTATTACACCGGCAAGAACCCGCTGAGTAAGATTGGCTACAAGAGTGAAGAGGTGGTGGTGCCTAAAGGGGATAAACAGCGTCGTCTGCACAAGGCACTGCTGCGTTACCACGATCCGAAAAACTGGCCGCTGATCCGCCAGGCGCTGGAAGAGATGGGTAAAAAACACCTGATCGGCTCGCGCCGCGACTGTCTGGTACCGGCCCCGACGCTGGATGAGATGCGCGAAGCGCGTCGCCAGAACCGCAATACGCGCCCGGCGCTGACCAAGCACACGCCGATTGTGCATCAGCGTTCGAATGGTAATTCGAGTGTGAAGAAGCCCGTGAAGCGCAAAGCGTAAATAAAAAACCCCGGCAAGCCGGGGTTTTTATATCGACACGTAGGCCGGGTAAGGCGAAGCCGCCACCCGGCTTTTTTACGCAATTACCCGCCAAACTGATCCGGGTCCGGCCCAAGCCGCTTGCCCTTATCCAGCTTCGCAATTTCCCCCAGCTCATCTTTGTCGAGACGGAAATCCCAGACGTCGAAGTTCTCGGCGATGCGCGATGGCGTGACCGATTTCGGGATCACCACCAGGCCGTTGTCCAGATGCCAGCGAATGACGATCTGCGCCGGGGTTTTGCCGTATTTATCCGCCAGGTCGCGGATAATTTTCTGGTCGAACACGCCTTCGCCACCCTGTGCCAGCGGGCTCCATGACTCGGTCTGGATTTTATGCGTGGCGTTCCAGGCGTGAAGCTGACGCTGCTGCAGCAGCGGGTGCAGTTCGATCTGGTTAATGACAGGCGCGACGCCCGTCTCGTCAATCAGCCGCTGCAGGTGATGAACCTGGAAGTTGCAGACGCCGATACTTTTCACCAGCCCCTCTTTCTGCAGTTCAATCATCCCTTTCCAGGCATCAACATAATGGTCGATAGCCGGAACCGGCCAGTGCATCAGATAAAGGTCGACGAAGTCGAGCTGGAGCTTATCCAGGCTCTCCTGCAGGGCCTCGCGGGGACGTTTTTGATCGTCATTCCACAGTTTCGTGGTGATGAATAACTCATCGCGGGGGACACCGGCGCTGGCCAGTGCGGTACCCACGCCGTCCTCGTTTTTGTACGCGGCGGCGGTGTCAATCGACCGATAGCCGACTTCAAGGGCTTTATGAATGGCGGAGACGACCTCGTCGTTACCGGCTTTCCATACACCTAGCCCCAACTGGGGCATCACGTTGCCGTCCTGCAGCTTGATTACGGTTTGGTTTGCCATTTTTCCTCCTTCAGGTGCGCATCGCCGGAGGGAGACTCCGGCGATGGGGTGTGCATTAAGTCTGGACGAAATGTCAAAAAACGAAAGTCGGGGGGACAAAAACGCTTAGCGTGCCGCCTCGTAAATACGACGGCTGACGTCCAGCGTGATGTCGCCGTGCTCGCCCAGATGGGTCATGCCGTGCTCTTCGAGTTTCGCCAGCAGGGCAGGGATGGAGCTGCCGTCCAGCCCGTAGCCGGACAGACGCGTTGGCACGCCCAGACCTTCAAAGAAGCTGCGGGTCGCTTCGATGGCGGCATCAATGCGCGCGTCGTCAGAACCCTCGGTGATGTTCCACACGCGCTCAGCATATTGCAGCAGTTTGGCGCGTTTGGTGTCGCGTTTTTCGTTCCACAGGGCAGGCAGCACAACGGCCAGGGTCTGGGCGTGGTCAAGACCGTGCATCGCAGTCAGCTCGTGGCCCAGCATGTGGGTCGCCCAGTCCTGCGGCACGCCAGCGCCGATCAGGCCATTCAGCGCCTGTGTGGCGGCCCACATCACGTTGGCACGAACGTCGTAGTTTTCAGGCTCTTTCAGCGCTTTCGGACCTTCTTCAATCAGCGTCAGCAGAATGCCTTCCGCGAAGCGATCCTGAATTTTGGCATTCACCGGGTACGTGACGTACTGCTCAACGGTATGAACAAAGGCATCGACCACGCCGTTCGCCACCTGACGCGCAGGCAGGGTGTAGGTGTAAACCGGGTCCAGGATAGCGAACACAGGCTGGACGTGTTCGTTCATGAAGGCCTGTTTGTCGCCGGTAGTTTTACGGGAGATCACCGCGCCCTTGTTGGATTCAGAACCGGTGGCTGGCAGGGTCAACACGGAGCCCATCGGGATGGCGCTTTTAATGTCGCTGCCGCGGGTTTCCAGAATGTGCCACGGATCGATGCCTTCAGCGTAGTGCGCTGCCGCTGCGATGAATTTGGTGCCGTCCAGTACGGAGCCGCCGCCGACGGCCAGCAGGAAGGTGACGTTTTCTTCGCGGGCAATTTTCACCGCGTTCATCAGCGTTTCGTAAGACGGGTTTGGTTCGATACCGCCGAACTCACGCACGTCCAGACCGTCCAGCGCGCTATAAACCTGATCCAGTACGCCGGTTTTTTTCACGCTGCCGCCACCGTAGGTGATCAGTACGCGGGCGTCAGCAGGGATCTGCGCGCGCAGGTCAGCGATAGCGTCTTTACCAAACAGAATGCGGGTTGGGGTGTGAAGATTAAAGTTGTTCATTGCTCGTTCCCTTTAGTGGGTGAAAAACCGTGGTGCGCAGAGGGCGACCTGATGCTGCACATTGTGGCCGTCCGGGGCTATCCCCTCAATGCACATTCCTGCCGATGTCTTGCCCATTTCTACAGAGCGCTGGAGAAAGCGCGGAAAACGACGCACACTGTTAGCGTCAAAAACCGTACCCGGAGTAACGCAGGATGAACCGTGAGGCTATCTGCCAGCAGCTCACTGTGCAGATTAAGAGATTGATAGATAATGATAATCGTGCCAGCGATCTGCTGCCGGATATTCGCCTGCTCTATGGCACGCAGCCGGGGACGCGCACGCCGGTCATGTATCAGCCGGGCATCGTTTTTCTCTTTTCAGGCCATAAAATTGGCTATATCAACGAGCGCGTGTTCCGCTACGACACCAATGAATATCTTCTCCTGACGGTACCTTTACCCTTTGAATGTGAAACCTTCGCGACAGAGGCGGTTCCGCTGGCGGGTATTCGCGTCAATGTCGACATCCTCCAACTGCAGGAGCTGCTGATGGAGATTGGCGAAGATGAACTCTTCCAGCCTTCGATGGCCTCGAGCGGGATTAACTCGGCGACGCTGTCTGAAGAGATCCTCTGCGCCATTGAGCGTCTGCTGGACGTGATGGAGAGGCCGCTGGACGCGCGTATTCTGGGCAAGCAGATCGTCCGCGAAATTCTCTACCACGTGCTGCTGGGCCCGGGCGGCGGGGCGTTACTGGCTCTGGTGAGCCGACAGACCCACTTCAGCCTGATAAGCCGCGTGCTCAAGCGTATCGAGAGCCAGTACACGGAAAACCTCAGCGTCGACCAGCTGGCGGCGGAAGCAAACATGAGCGTCTCGGCGTTTCACCATAACTTTAAATCGGTGACCAGCACCTCTCCGCTGCAGTACCTCAAAACCTACCGGCTGCATAAGGCGCGGATGTTGATGATCCACGACGGCATGAAGGCCAGCGCGGCGGCGATGCGGGTGGGCTATGAAAGTGCGTCGCAGTTCAGCCGGGAGTTTAAGCGCTATTTCGGCGTCACGCCGGGAGAGGATGCGTCACGTATCAGAACGATGCAGGGAGCCTGAGGGGAAACACAGGCCGGGTAAGCGACAGCGCCACCCGGCTTGTTGAATTATGCGCTGCAGTACTTCTTCTTAATCACCACCGCGATGGTTCCCACCAGACCCGCCACCAGCAGGAACATCGGCAGCACCATCAGGAAGGTCATCACCTGATCTTCGTGGTGTTTCACAAAAGGGATCATGTTCAGCGCGTAGCCGAGCGTGGTGACTACACCCACCCACAGCAGGGCGCTCAGCCAGTTGAAGAACTGGAAGCGGCGGTTCGACAGACCGGAAATGCCCGCCATCGTCGGCAGAAGGGTGCGAACAAACGCCAGGAAACGCCCCGCCAGCAATGCCAGCAGGCCGTGGCGATCGAACATGCAGGTCGCACGCTGATGATATTTATGCGGTAACTGCGCCAGCCAGCCTTTTACGACGCGGGTATTCCCGAGCCAGCGGCCCTGAAGATAGCTCAACCAGCAGCCCAGGCTGGCTGCGGAGGTGAGAATAACCATCGTTGGCGTGAAGTCCATGACGCCTTTCCCGATTAACGCCCCGGCAAGTAAAAGCAGGCTATCACCGGGTAAAAACGAGGCTGGCAGTAATCCATTTTCCAGAAACAGAGTTGCGAACATCACGAGGTAAACGATACCGACGACGTGAGGATCCGCCAGCGCGGCAAAGTCGTGTTGCCAGAGCGCCGCGATAATATCTTGAATAACAGCCATGGACTTTCCTGTGGAACAGCAGATATAGCGCTATTGTACTCCCTTATTCGCCCGTCGGGTTTGATCCCGGGCGCAACTCATGCAGACTTTTCTGCTTGCGGTGTCCACAAAAGCGTCCAGAGAGTACATTTTCAGCCAGCACTCTACACGATACGCTCGAACCCTGCTGCTAAATCGGCAATCAGATCGTCAACATTTTCTAAACCGATATGCAGTCGTATCAGGGTACCGCTGAAGTCTACTTCACCCCCGGGGCGAAGGGCCGCGATCTGTTCCGGCTGGTTAGCCAGGATCAGGGATTCAAAACCGCCCCAGGAGTAGGCCATGCTGAAAAGGGTAAAATTATCCAGATAGCTCGCCAGCTCGTCGTTATTCAGCCGCTTTTTCAGTACGAATGAGAACAACCCGCTGCTGCCCGTAAAGTCACGTTGCCAGAACTCATGGCCTTTACTGCCTGGTAACGCGGGATGATTTACGCGCTCAACCAGCGGATGCTGCGCCAGCCATTCTGCCACCTTCAGGCTGCTTTCATGGTGCTGACGCAGACGAACGCCCAGCGTGCGGATACCGCGGCTGGTCATGTAGGCCGTGTCGGCATCTACCATCTGGCCCATCAGGTACGCATTTTCACGCAGCTGATCCCAGCAGCGCGCGTTGGAGACCGCAGTACCAATCATGCCGTCAGAGTGGCCTATCAGGTATTTCGTTGCCGCCTGAATCGAAATATCAATGTCGAATTCCAGCGCTTTGAACAGCACGCCTGCCGCCCAGGTGTTGTCGATCATAACGATCGCCTCTGGCGCTTTGCTGCGTACGGCCTTCACGATAGCCGGCACGTCGTGAACTTCCATGGTGAGCGACCCCGGAGATTCCAGGAACACAATGCGCGTGTTTGGTTGAATAAGTTCGGCAATGCCTTCACCAATCAGCGGGTCGAACCAGCCGGTCGTTACCCCGAGCTTGCTGAGGATTTTGGTGCAGAAGTCCTGGCTGGGTTCATAGGCGGTGTTGGTCATCAGGATATGGTCGCCCTGTTCCACAAACGCCAGAATGGTGTTGGCGACCGCCGCCGCCCCGCACGGGAAGAGCGCACAGCCCGCGCCGCCTTCCAGCTCGCACATCGCTTCCTGCAGAGAAAAATGGGTTAGCGTGCCGCGACGGCCATAAAACAGCCCGCCTTTCGCGCGGTTACGCGTGGCGTTTTTTTTCTCCTCAACGGTGTCAAACACCAGCGAGGAGGCTCGTTGAATCACGCTGTTGACCGATCCCTGAGTATATTTTTTGCTGCGTCCTGCCTGTACCAGCGTGGTATCAAGATGCTTCTTTGTCATGTTCGCTAACCCTGTTTTTATACGTCTGGACGTCCAGACTACCACGATTGGAAAAAACTGCACCCCGAGGCTTATCGAATAAGCAGAAAATATTAGCAAAAAACCGCATAAGAAATTTTTACTGCGTAAGCGCAAGGAAAGTGAGCGAAAATTACGGCACCATGCAAATACTAATGAGAACTACTATCAATTCGACGACGTTTTGATATTATTACGCTCAGATTTTGTGATTTGCGTCCTGGAGATACAGAGTGGGTAATAATTTGATGCAGACGGATCTCTCCGTATGGGGCATGTATCAGCATGCTGACATCGTGGTTAAGATTGTGATGATCGGCCTGATTCTGGCGTCCGTTGTCACCTGGGCTATCTTCTTCAGCAAAAGTGCCGAGTTGCTTTCGCAGAAGCGTCGCCTGAAGCGGGAACAGCAGCAGCTGGCTGAAGCCCGCTCTCTGGATCAGGCTTCAGATATGACCTCATCTTTCCACGCGAAAAGCCTGACTACCCTGCTCGTGAATGAAGCGCAGAACGAGCTGGAACTCTCCGCAGGCAGTGAAGATAACGAAGGCATCAAAGAGCGTACCGGTTTCCGCCTGGAGCGCCGCGTTGCGGCCGTTGGCCGACACATGGGGCGCGGCAATGGTTATCTGGCTACCATCGGCGCGATCTCACCGTTCATCGGTCTTTTCGGCACGGTCTGGGGCATCATGAATAGCTTTATCGGTATCGCGCAGACCCAAACTACCAACCTGGCGGTCGTGGCGCCGGGTATCGCAGAAGCGCTGCTGGCGACAGCAATCGGTCTGGTTGCCGCTATCCCGGCGGTGGTCATCTATAATATCTTCGCGCGTATGATTGGCAGCTATAAAGCGACTCTTGGAGACGTTGCCGCGCAGGTTCTGCTGCTGCAAAGTCGCGATCTCGATCTGAATGCCAGCTCGGTTAAGCCGGTGCATGCGGCGTCTAAACTGCGCGCAGGTTAATAGTATGGCGATGCGTCTAAACGAAAATCTGGACGATAACGGCGAAATGCATGAAATCAACGTGACGCCGTTTATCGACGTCATGCTGGTTCTGCTGATTATCTTCATGGTAGCTGCACCGCTGGCGACGGTGGATGTGAAGGTGAATCTGCCGGCATCTTCCAGCCAGCCCCAGCCGCGCCCGGAGAAGCCTATTTACCTGTCGGTGAAAGCGGATAAATCCATGTTCCTCGGGAACGACCCGGTGACGGCCGACTCAGTCATCCCGGCGCTGGAGCAGCTTACGGGCGGAAAGAAAGACACTACGGTCTTCTTCCGTGCGGATAAAACCGTTGATTATGAAACCATGATGAAGGTAATGGACACGCTGCATCAGGCGGGTTACCTGAAGATTGGACTGGTCGGCGAAGAAAAGGCGGCCTCGAAGTGATAAAGAAGCTGGCGAAAGCCGGCTTTTTTTATGCCTGTCGGTTATGCGCTTTTGTGATTCGTTGGTGCGGCAGAAGGATTTGCCAGCGCGTCCTCATCAAGCGCAACGCAGGTGACGTTTGAGGTACGGTACTCACCGTCTGACAGCTTGCGCGTCAGACGCAGGGTGGCGATTTCTCTGGCAAGCAGATACTGATAATTGGCCTCGAGGCGCCCCAGAAGCTTCTCTTTCAGCTCTGGCCGCTGTTCAATGATGGCATTCATCACGGCACCGTAAATTTCTTCTTTGACCTGCAGCGGATAAATTTCACGGCGATTCTGCCATTTAAGCCGAACCAGCGTCGCCGGGATCGATACCAGGTCTTGTGTAATGCGCGTCATCTCGTCATTTTTTGTGTTTCGTAGTACGTCGAGATTTTGCTTTAAGATAAATTCATCACTTTTTTTATCATCTAAAGTCAAATAAACGTCGTTATTTTTAACTTCTTTCACGTTAATCTTCCCCCAGGCTATAAAAAATTGGGTTGTTTTTTTCGCGCGTAATTAAATTAAGCCAAATTTCATTGCCCGCTTCATTAATTTCTTCGGTTTTCTCGGCTATTATTTGACTTAGTTTCTGGGCATCTATTTCTCCCTCGGCCTGCAGGTCATTCAGCAGGTGGACAAAGGCTTCAATTTTTATAGCGCGAAATAAGCGGTCTTTTATATGACGATCGTGCTCTTCCAGCAACATATTTCGCGATTTGCCAGTTCGGGAAACACCAATTAATATATCGGGCTCGAAATCAGAGAGCTTTCTTTTCCCCTGAGTGAAACTGGCCTCTTTTTCTGCTTCCGTCGGTTGCTGTTCCACAGGCGTAATGTGGTACTTAGCCGGGACGAGATAGTCGGGCAGCATTTTTAATTTCCTTTAATTTCAACAGGGTGGGGTTGGTAAAGGCGTGAGATTCGTTGACAATATCATGAGGCAAATTTAAAATCAAAAAAAATGGAGCCTACCCATGAACAGCATCTTTTTTACGGTCATCACATTACTATTATTGACCGCTGGTGTGCTTTTATTGATGCAAGAGTTCAATAAAACGAAAGTGTCGAAAGACGCCAGTGAGCCCCCACAACCTGAACTGATGACAAAAGAGGAAGGTGAAGACCATTTCTCTGTATTGATGAACTCCGTTACGCCTGTCTGGTACTGGCGGGTGAACCACGAATATATCGACTTTTTACATGCGACAATTAAGCGCATGAAAATGTCGGAAATTAATGACACGCCCGGACTGTTTGAGGCGCAGCGTCGCTGTAGCGATCTGAATTCAGCAGTCTATAAATATTATGACAATATCAAAAAGCGCTGTCTTAACGGAGAAAAGGTATCTTATTCCGATCTGGACGTATTGAATTTGCGGCAGTGTTTTCGCGAGTTCAGTCTGGAAGCCTATCCTGAACTGGTGGCGCTTGTCTGGCCGGAGTACGCACGTCCGGAAGTTAATCCAGACAACGTCTGAGTGACGTACCGTTGAGTTATTGCAAACAGTCAGCGCCGTTGAGATATACTGGGCGCTGGTTTCTTTTGCAAACAGGACTCTATGGAACGCTTTTTTGAAAATGCCATGTACGCCTCTCGCTGGATACTGGCCCCCGTCTATTTTGGCCTTTCGCTGGCACTTATCGCGCTGACGATTAAGTTCTTTCAGGAAATCCTACACGTTCTGCCGAATATCTTTTCCATTGCCGAAGCGGATTTGATTCTGGTTCTGCTCTCGCTGGTGGATATGACCCTGGTGGGTGGGCTGCTGGTGATGGTGATGTTCTCCGGCTACGAGAATTTCGTCTCCCAGCTTGATATCGACGAGCGTAAAGAGAAGCTCAGCTGGTTGGGCAAAATGGATGCCTCGTCGCTGAAGAATAAAGTGGCCGCGTCGATTGTGGCGATCTCTTCTATCCACCTGCTACGCGTATTTATGGACGCGAAGAACGTGCCGGATAACAAACTGATGTGGTACGTCATTATCCATCTGACGTTTGTGCTGTCTGCGTTTGTGATGGGGTATCTGGATAAGATCAGTAAGAAGTAAAGTACGCCTTACCCCTCACCCTAACCCTCTCCCCAAAGGGGAGAGGGGACTGCTCGGTGCGGCATTATTTATCAGACGACGCCTGCCACAGATTCAACTCCCCATCCGCAACATGCTGGTCAATCCGCTTGAGTTCGTCCTCCGTAAAGCGCAGGTTTTCCAGCGCCTGTACATTCTCTTCCAGCTGTTCCGGGCGGCTTGCGCCAATCAGCACGGACGTCACGCGCGCATCTTTCAGCAGCCAGCTTAGTGCCATCTGCGCCATGGTTTGTCCGCGCGCCTGCGCCATCTCATTCAGCAGGCGAAGGCTGCTCAGGTTGGCGTCGGTGAGCATCTTTTGCGTCAGGCCGCGCACTTTATTCCCTTCGCGCTGCATGCGTGATCCTTCAGGGATACCGTTCAGGTATTTCCCTGTCAGCAACCCCTGCGCCAGCGGGGTGAAGGCAATACAGCCCGTACCGTTTGCTTCCAGCGCATCCAGCAAGCCGGTCTTATCGACCCAGCGGTTAAGCAGGTTATAGGACGGCTGATGGATCAGCAGGGGGATCTTCCACTCGCGCAGCAGCTCGGCCATTTTTTGTGTGCGATCTGTCGAGTAGGAGGAAATCCCCACATACAGCGCTTTTCCGCTCTGCACGGCATGGGCCAGCGCGGATGCCGTCTCTTCCATCGGGGTGTTTTCATCCACGCGGTGGGAGTAGAAAATATCGACGTACTCGACGCCCAGACGCTTCAGGCTCTGGTCGAGGCTGGCGAGCAGATATTTGCGTGAACCGCCGGAACCGTACGGCCCAGGCCACATGTCATAACCCGCCTTGGTGGAGATAACCAGTTCGTCGCGGTATGCGGCAAAATCTTCCCGCAGCAGGCGGCCGAAATTCTCTTCCGCGCTACCCGGCGGTGGTCCGTAGTTATTGGCAAGATCGAAATGAGTGATGCCGAGGTCGAAGGCTTTTCGCAGCAGCGCGCGTTGGGCATCAAGAGGCTGGACGTGGCCGAAGCTATGCCACAGTCCCAGCGACAGCGCGGGCAGGCGCAGGCCACTTTTGCCGCAATAACGGTATTGCATATTCTCATAGCGGCCGGGGTAAGGGTGCCAGGACATGATGTCTCCTTTCTTATTGATGAAATTTTCGAAACAACGTTTTCATTCTGAACTTATCACATCACAAATTACATCACTAAGCTCGGGCCTGATGGTTAACAACTGCTGTGTGACCAGTGAAGCCACGCTAATTAAAAATGATCACAAAACGTTATAATTTCCCTCTTTCCTGCCGATAACGAGAGTAGTACTCGCCTCTGGGCGAACTCACCCTCACGGCAAGGAAGACTTATGAATATGCTCCGTAATTTCACGATCCGTTTCGTCATGCTGACGATTCTCGGGATCTTTTGTTTAATGTGGGCGGGTGTTGGCTTGTACAGCACCTGGTCCCTTTCTCGCGTTTCAGACGGCAACGAAGTCGATCGCCAGCTGGTTAAACAGATGACGGTACTCAGCCAGGGTAACGATCAATATTTCCGCTTTGTGACCCGTCTGAGCCGCGCAATGGAAGTCAAAGCCGCAGGCGGCACGCCGGATCTGTCATCTGCCCAACAGGCGCTGGATAACATGGGCAAGAAACTGGCCGAGATGAAGGCGATCTCCCCAGGCCCGATGGATGAGCAGATCTCTTCCAGGGTGATTGGCACCTGGCAGGCGCTGCTTGAACAGGGCGTAACGCCGCAAATGCAGCAGGCGAAGCAGGGGGCTCTGGAGGGGTATCGCCAGCAGGCCAACAACGTCACGCCGCCGCTGAGCCGCGCGTTTGGTGCGGCCGCTGAGGAGTTCAATAATGCCGCCGCGAAGTCGCTCGACAGCACCCGCGTGGTGGTGGACGGCCTGACAAGCATGACCCGCACAGTGATTATCGTTGCCACGATTATTGGCCTGCTGATCCTGCTCTTCACCGACCGTTACCTGGTGGCGATGCTGGTAAAACCGCTGGATCGCATTCGCCAGCAGTTCCGCCAGATTGCCCAGGGCGATCTCAGCCAGCCCATTGAGCCGTTCGGCCGCAACTGCGTGGGCCAGCTGGTGCCGCTGCTGAGCGCCATGCAGGACAGCCTGCGCGAAGCGGTCAGCACGATCCGCTCCGGCAGTGAAAATATCTGGCGCGGCGCGACGGAAATCTCCAGCGGTAACAACGATCTCTCTTCCCGTACCGAAGAGCAGGCGGCTGCGCTGGAAGAGACGGCAGCCAGCATGGAACAGCTGACCGCCACGGTGAAACTAAATGCGGAAAGCGCGCGTCAGGCCAGCCAGCTGGCCGACGTGGCCTCAACTACCGCCAGCCGCGGCGGCTCGCTGGTGGAAGAGGTGGTGACCACCATGAGCGGTATTTCGGAAAGCTCGAAGAAAATCGCTGAAATCACTAACGTTATCAACAGCATTGCCTTCCAGACCAATATTCTGGCGCTCAATGCGGCGGTTGAAGCGGCGCGCGCGGGTGAACAGGGGCGTGGTTTCGCGGTAGTGGCAGGTGAAGTTCGCAACCTTGCAAGCCGCAGCGCCAACGCGGCAAAAGAGATTGAAGGGCTGATTACCGACTCCGTTTCCCGCGTAGAGCAGGGGGCGCAGCTGGTGAGCGACACCGGCACCACCATGGATGCGATTTTGCGGGACGTAACGGAAGTGACGACCATTATGAAGCAAATTGCCTCGGCCTCTGAGGAGCAGAGTAAAGGCATTTCGCAGGTCGGAATTGCCATTACCCAGATGGACGGCGTTACCCAGCAAAACGCCTCGCTGGTGGAGGAGGTTTCCGCGGCGGCGGCGGCGCTGGAGCGTCAGACCGAAGAGCTTCAGCGCTCGGTGCAAAAGTTCCGCCTGACGGCATAACGCAACGTTTCAAGGCCGCCGGATGCGGCCTTGTATTATTAACGCCTTCCCCATTCAGCTCGCGTTGAAACTGCTATTCTTTTGCTAGCCCCCCCTGACGTTCTGGGCTCTCTTCTGTGAGGTGTTGCTATGAACAGATCGTTATCTCTCATCCCTGTTCTCTCTTTCATTTTTCTGATGCTGTTCTCGGTTTTTGCCGATGCGACCCAACAGGCGCAGGAACGGCGCGTGGCGCGTGATGTCAGGCAGGAAACCCGCGACGCATCACGGCAGGTGAAGCAGACCTGCGTGGCGAACAATAACCAGAGTAATCACGACTGCCGCCAGGATAAACGTCAGATGAAACAGGCCGGACGGCAAAAAGCGCGGGATATTAAGTATTAACATAACAGGTGAGGCGGCATGCAAGCGTATTTCTTGTCGCCTTTTAAAAAACGTAACTCAATGTTTTTTAAATATTAAGTTATTCGCTTGTAACAATATAATGAATTATTTTCTTGATAACGGAAAAAATTCAATTTATTAAAAACCGTATTATTTTATTTGCTGCCCTGGCAGGTTTTGCCGGGGTCAATACAGCGATGGCCCAGAGCGTCACGGTCGATGTCCCTGCCGGGTATAAGGTCGTGATTGTTCCGCAGTCAGCCACGGTTCCTGAGATGGTAAGCGTTGCGCCTGCACAAACAGCATATGCCGCCCCTGCACCGGTCTATCATCCGCGTGCACGCCATGTTGCGAGCGTGGCGGAAGGTATGGTGATTGAGTATCAGTATGACGATCGCCATTGATGCGGTTTTGCGTGACGTCTCAGTATCCGCCTTCCGGCAGAACGCGCTAAGGCCACGCTGCGCGGCCTTCCTCAGCGTCGCACTCAGGAATGCGGCAGCAGGTTAAGCGCCTGCTTAACCGCCGCCTGCAAACGTGATTCCGAAACACCGTCCCGGGCCTGTACCGACAAACCGTGTAAAAAGACGGCGAAATAGTCTCCCAGACTCTCTGCATCGGTCGTATCCGGCAGTTCACCGTTTTGCACTGCCTGATGGAGACGGTCGATGATCTGCTGTGTACGCTGCAGGCGATGCTGCGCCAGCCAGTTTTTGATCGTCTCATTTTCTGCGCTGACGCTGGCTGCAGAGGCCACCACCATACATCCTTGCGGCAAATCCGGATGGCAGTACAGGTGAACCGCATCCATTAACAGCGTCTGGAGGGTATCCCGCACTGTGCCTCCAGCGGCTAAGGCCCGATCCGCAAAACTGCCTTCCTGATTTTCGTAATCAGCGATAGCTTCCCGAAAGAGTTGTTCTTTTGAACCAAACGCCTTGTAAATCCGTGCCGACGCGATCCCCAGCTCTGCCACCAGATCTGACATCGACGTTCCTTCATAACCCTGTCGCCAGAACAGGTTGCGCGCTTTGATAAGCGCCTGGTCACGATCGAACTGGCGCGGTCTGCCTGCCATTTTGTTGCTCCGGTTGGTCCTGAATTCTGTGCCACAGGATCGCCTAAATCATCTGGATTACCAACGAATTTATAATTTTCGCTTGCGGTTATCCGGCTTTACTCCTATTGTTTGTCAATCGACAAACAATAGGAGTATACGATGAAAACCCTTAAAGGTCCCTCTCTCCATCTTGCTCAGTTCAGCGACGATGCGGCCCCCTTTAATCATTTGCCTGCGATCGCCCGGTGGGCGGCGGAAATGGGTTTTAGCGCTCTGCAAATTCCGGCATGGGATCGCCGTCTTTTCGACGTGGCAACGGCGGCAGAAAGCCAGACCTACTGTGATGATTTGACCGGTATGCTGGCGGAGCATGGCCTGGTGGTAAGTGAACTGACCAGCCATATCTTCGGCCAACTGATGGCGGTACATCCTGCTTACGACAGCTTATGCGACAGCTTTGCACCGCCGGAAGTCCATGGCAACCCACAAGCCCGTAGCGAATGGGCACGCCAGCAGCTGCTGATGGCGGTCAAGGCCTCCGCCCGGCTTGGCCTCAGCGATCTGGGTACCTTTTCTGGCTCGCTGGCGTGGCCCTATCTTTTCCCGTTTCCGCAGCGTCCGGAAGGGTTAATTGAAACTGCTTTTGACGAGCTGGCCAGACGCTGGATGCCGGTACTCAACGCCTGTGAAGAGCAGGGCATTAACCTCTGCTATGAGATCCACCCGAGTGAAGATTTGCATGATGGGATAACGTTTGAAATGTTCTATCAGCGGGTGAAAGAACATCCCCGCTGCCGGATACTTTTCGACCCCAGCCACATGGTGCTCCAGCAGCTTAACTACCTGGAATTTATTGATATCTATAAGGACATGATCAACATGTTCCACGTCAAAGACGCTGAATTTAATCCGACCGGTCGTCAGGGTATTTATGGCGGCTATCAGTCATGGGTTGATCGTGCAGGACGTTTTCGCTCATTGGGTGACGGTCAGGTGGATTTCAGGGCCATTTTCTCGAAGCTGACCCAATACGATTATGCTGGCTGGGCAACGCTGGAGTGGGAGTGCTGTCTGAAAAACCCGCTGGACGGCGCCAGAGAAGGGGCTGCGTTCATCCGCAACCATATTATTCACATTACAGATAAAGTCTTCGATGATTTCGCCGGTGCGCCGGTTAACCTCCAGCAAATCAACGCATTACTCGGCATTCGCTAAGTCACGACATTACAGGGAGTCCCCATGGAACACCAATTTAGTGAGATCCTGCCTGCGGATCTCAGGGCAGAACACGTCTATACGAAAGTAAACGGACAGCGCATCCATTGCGTCGTGGCGGGAAAAGGTCAACCAGTATTACTGATACCGGGCTGGCCGCAGACTTGGTATACCTGGCGCTATGTTCTTCAGGCGCTGGCGGCGGCGGGTTTTCAGGCGATAGCGGTCGACCCTCCGGGTATTGGTGAGTCCGATAAACCGCGCGACGGCTATGACACCGGACGTGTCGGTGCCATGCTGCATACCATGATGGCGCAGTTGGGTCATGCGCGTTATAGCATAGTGGGCCACGATATCGGCATGTGGGTGGGTTATGCCATGGCGAGCGATTTTCCACAGGCGATAGAACGGCTTGTGCTGACAGAAGCGGTGATCCCTGGACTGGCACCGCCGCCACCGATTTTCGTTGCACCGGAAGAGAACATCTTTCTCTGGCACTTCATGTTCAATCAACTGGCGGATTTACCCGAGACCCTGACCAGCGGGCGCGAATCACAGTATCTCAGCTATATTTTCGATCGCTGGTCGCATCGCCGTGAACAGGTCGCTGCAGAGGTGTATATCGCCGCCTATTCGACACCCGGCGGGCTGCGCGCGGGTTTCGACTATTATCGCGCTATCCCGGAAACCATCCGGCAGAACCAGCGCCGCGCGCAAACGCCTTTAACCATGCCGGTATTAACGGTGGGGGCCGAACATGCCACGCGCGATGCACCGCTGATAACCCTGCAGGGCAATGCCCTTGATCTGCGTGGCGAGACGGTGGCTGATTGCGGGCATTTTATTACCGAAGAGTGTCATGAGGCGTTTATCGGGCTGATCGTGCCATTTCTTTCAGAGGTTGTGCATCATGCCGCTTGATAAACATATTGCTGACATTTTGGCTGCGTCATCAAGGGTGCCGCAGCCGACATCGTTGGCCGAACTGCGTGCCGCCACCGAAGCGGATTTGATGCGGCTACAGGGCGAGGCGGAAACCGGTGTCGCCATTCAACATTACGTTGTTATCGCAGATGATGGCTATGCTATTGGCCTTCGCCTCTATACCCCTGCAGCCTCAAACGCTGAAAGTGCGCAGCCTGCAATGCTATTTGCTCACGGCGGTGGATGGTGCCTGGGGTCGCTGTCGCTCTACGATCGACCCTGTCAGGCATTGGCTAATGCCACTGGCCGGAAAATACTCTCCGTGGATTACCGTCTGGCGCCGGAGTTCCCCTTCCCAAGGCCGTTAGAAGATGTTTATCAGGCACTGTGCTGGGTCAGTGAACAGGCCGCGCTTCTGGGCATTAATGCCACCCGTCTGGCGGTGGGCGGCGACAGTGCTGGCGGAAATCTCGCAGCAGCGACAGCGCTGCTGGCCCGGGATCGCGGCGGACCCCATATAGAGCATCAGTTGCTGCTCTACCCGGCGTTAAGTCGCGATATGTCGACCAAAAGTTATTGTGAATTTGCTGAAGGTTATTTTTTAACGCGTGATGCTATGGCGTTTTGCTGGGAAAACTATCTGGGAGACCGTCGTCATCCCTATGCCGAGCCGCTGCATATGGCCTCGCTGAGGGGGTTACCGCCAGCAACCATCCTGAGTTGTGAATATGATCCCCTGCGCGATGAGGCTGAAGCGTATGCGCGACGGCTTGAGGAGGCGGGGGTGCCTGTGCGCTGTGAACGGTTGCCGGGAATGGTGCATGCCTGCATCCATATGTCAGAGTTAACGCCAGCCGCGCGTCGGTTGTTCGAACGTGCGCGTATTTGATTCAGACTACACAAAAACCCAGCGCGATCGCTGGGTTTATTATTCATATCGGTTCACAAGGTGGCACACTGTATCAGTGCGTCGCTTCACCAATCAGCGCACCCGTGCCCGCGCCAACGGCTGCACCTTTCAGCACGCTCTTGCCGGTCACCGCCGCGGCACCTGCGCCCACGGCAGCACCTACCGCACCGCCTTTACGCGCGGCTTTACCTTTGCCGCCGTTTTTGAACATAGCACCCGTGCCTGCGCCAACAACGGCGCCGCCAACGGTCGATTTCAGATCTTTGCCAGTGGCTGCGCCAATCGCCGCGCCTGCTACCGCGCCAGCTGCAGTTTTGTCGATGGCCATTCCCGAGGTGGAGAAAATGAGGGCGCTGATAACCAGCGTTGTTTTAATAAGTTTCATAACAGATCCTTTGTGACTGCTGTCGGTTGATACGTCATTTCTCACTCTCTGACGCGAGAAAAACGTCCAGATAGTGCCAGCAATACCGGTTCAACCTTTAAGCTAATCATGCCCTGGTCAAGGATCTCAGCTGCCGGGCGGGGATCCGCCCGGCGGAACATTACGCCTGACGCTTATCTTCCGTATTGGTCTCGAAGTCGCTCGCCGCATGGCGCTCGTGGAGCTGCTCGTTCAGCTCGCCGCTGGTGCGGTTAACGATACGTCCGCGCTTAACGGCATGGCGATTCGCCACGTCTTTCGCCCAGCGCTGGACGTTGGTGTACTTCTCTGCATCCAGAAACTCGGCGGCGTTGTACACGCTGCCCAGCGCCACGCAGCCGAACCACGGCCAGATTGCCATATCCGCAATGGTGTACTCCTCACCCGCCACGTAGCGACCGCGCGCCAGCTGTTTATCCAGCACGTCGAACAGGCGTTTGGCTTCCATGGTAAAGCGGTCAATTGCGTACTCAATTTTTACCGGCGCGTAGTTGTAGAAGTGACCAAAACCGCCGCCGAGGAACGGCGCCGCGCCCTGCAGCCAGAACAACCAGTTCAGGGTCTCGGTGCGTCCTGCCGGATCTTTAGGCAGGAAGTGGCCAAATTTTTCTGCCAGGTAGAGCAGGATATTGCCGGATTCAAAGACACGGGTTGGCGGGTTCGTGGAGTGGTCACGAAGCGCCGGTATTTTCGAGTTCGGGTTCACCTCAACGAAGCCGCTGGAGAACTGGTCGCCCTCGCCGATGCGGATCAACCATGCGTCGTATTCCGCGCCCGTCACGCCAAGCGCCAGCAGCTCTTCGAGCATGATCGTCACTTTCTGGCCGTTCGGTGTCCCGAGAGAGTAAAGCTGCAGCGGATGGGAGCCCACGGGCAGTTCTTTCTCATGCGTTGCGCCGGAAATCGGGCGGTTAATGTTGGCGAACGCGCCGCCGCCGTTCTTTTTCCATTCCCACACTTTGGGTGGCTGATACGTGTTGTCTGACATGTTGGCCTGCCTTTTGAGTGATGTGTTGAGGCAGTGTAGCAGGAGATTTGTGAACCGTTTAACGTTGCGAGCGCAATCAATTAACCGCTATTCCTTCCGGCGCTTATATATAACAAATCAGGCATAAGCTTAATCGAAAATCGCATTTTCATAATTAATGCGTAAAACGATAAAGCTGAATATGATGCTTCAACATAAATAAAAGATGCAGTCATAAACACTTTATTAGGCAAGGAGTTAGTGAGATGCGCAAGCTTCTGTTATCGGCAGTGGTCGTTTCGCTCGCGTTAGGCCTGGCGGGCTGTGATGATGCGAAAAATAAAGAGACAAATACGGCCGCGGCGGCAAAAAGCGACGCGCCAAAAGAGGGCGGTTCGCTAATTATTGGAATTACCTCCGGCGACCCGTTAGCCGTTAATCCGCTTTATGCCAGCGACCGCACAACGTTAACCATCATGCAGGCGTTGTATGCCCCGCTGTACAGCTTTAATAACGGCAAGATTGAGTGGGGCCTGGCGGAAAGCCTCACGCCCTCCGCCGACAACCTGAGCTACACCCTGACGTTAAAACCCAACCTGAAATGGCAGGACGGACAGCCGCTGACGGCGGACGACGTGGTCTTCACCTTCAATAAGCTGCTGGATGCCAAACAGCACAGCTTCTTCCGCAGCATGTTCACCTACGGCGATAAGCCGGTACAGGTAAGCAAGGTTGACGACCGCACCGTTAAGTTCACCTTACCGCAGGTTAGCGCGGCCTTTACCGGCACCCTGGTACAGATTTACCCGATCCCGCAGCACGTGTTCGCCGGTGAAGGCGACCTGGAAAAGAGCAGCAAAAACGATGCACCGGTCGGCTCCGGGCCGTTCAAATTTAAAGAGTACCGCGCCGGACAATATTACGCCCTGACCCGTTTTGACGATTACTGGAACGGCAAAGCGAAGCTAGATTCGGTGACCTACCGTTTCGCCAAAGACAGTAACGCCGCCAACCTGGCGCTGCAAAACGGTGAAATCAACCTCAAGATGGTTGACCCGCAGGACGTGAACCGCCTGAAAAATACCGGTAAGTTTGACTTCGTGGTCTATCCGGAAGGCCGCCTGGCCTATATGACGTTCAACCAGAACGTGCCGGTGATGAAGAGCAAAGCGCTGCGCCAGGCCATTGCTTACGCCATCAACAAGGACGAGCTGACCCAGACCGCGTTTACCTCGCTGGACTACGCCAAACCGGCGACCTCGTTCCTGACGCCCGATACGCTTTACAAGACGGATGACGTAGAGCAGTACAAATTCGATCTGCAAAAAGCTAAAGAGCTGCTTCAAGCGTCCGGCGCGCCGGACAACCTCAAGCTGCGCCTGGCGTATGTGAACACCAACAAAACCCAGGAGAGCATGGCGCTCTACATTCAGCAGGCGCTGAAGGGCATTGGGGTGAACGTGGAGCTGATGCCGCTGGACTCCAACGCCATGTCCCAGCGCAGCCTCGATATGAACAACACCGCCTGGGAGCTGAACCTGGGCGGCTACATCATGGGCTCAGAGCCGGACGGCTACAAATCGCTGTTCATGAGCAACGAGGCCTATAACTACGCGCACTACAAAAATCCGCAGTTTGATGCCCTGTGGGATAAAGGCGCCGTGGAAACCGACGCCGCAAAACGTGCCGATATCTACAAGCAAATTCAGCAGACCGTGGCGAACGACATGACGTACTACCCAATCGCCTATACCAATGCGACCGTCGCGGTGGACAAGCGTTTTGGCGGCACCGAGGAAGCGGAGCCGAAACCGGTCTATCTGTTCCAGGATCTGTCAAAAATCTATCAGAAATAAGTAATTGCCCCGGCCGTCGGGTCGGGGCCTTGGTAAGGGCACGTCGTGAACACACTTCTCACGCGTCGGCTGCTGCAGCTGCTGCCGATGCTGTTTTTTATTTCGCTGGTGGCGTTTTTGCTGGTCAAACTGGCGCCCGGCGATCCGGTGGCGGCGTACATTACGCCGCGTATGGCTCCGGAAGATATCGAACGTATTCGCCAGAGCCTGGGGCTGGATAAGCCGCTGGTCACGCAGTACGTCCTGTGGCTGAAAAATGTCCTGCAGGGCGATCTCGGCTATTCGCTGATCTACCACCGCCCGGTGCTGGAGATGATCGGCGAACGCATTCCGGCCACGCTGGGGCTGATGGGCGCGTCGCTGCTGCTGGCGATCGTGCTGGCGATCCCGCTGGGCCTGCTGGCGGGGGCATTCAAGCATCGCTGGCTGGATCACCTGCTTAACCTGTTCGCCTATATCGGCATCTCGGTGCCGATTTTCTGGTTCGGCATCTTGCTCATTACGGTCTTTGCCGTGCAGCTTAGCTGGTTCCCCAGCATGGGGATGCGCACCATCGGCGTGGAAGATAACGCGCTGGACGTGCTGCGTCACGGCGTACTGCCGTGTATTGCCCTCACGTTCTACAACCTCTCCAGCTATGTGCGCTACATCCGCTCCAATACCATCTCGCAGCTCTCGGCCGACTACGTGCAAACCCAGCTTGCCTACGGCGCTACGCGTTCCAGCATTCTGTTTAGGCACGTGCTGAAAAACGTGCTGCTGCCGGTGATCACCCTGTTCGGACTGTCGTTCGGTGAGCTGATTGTGGGGGCCTACGTGACGGAAAGCGTCTTCTCTTGGCCGGGGATGGGGCTGCTCGGGATCCAGTCGATCGCCTCGCTGGACTACCCGCTGATCATGGCGATCATCATGCTCTCGTCGATGATGCTGATCGTCGGTAACCTGATCGCCGATCTGCTTTATCGCTTCGCCGATCCACGCATTCGTACGCTGAGGTAACCCGGATGAGCAGACGCTGGCAGCAGGTTCGTCACCAGCTGCGCCGCAACCGTCCGGCGCAGTTCTCCCTGTTTGTGCTTTTTATTTTCATTGTCGCCGCGCTCTGTGCGGGGTTAAGTCCGTACGATCCGGATCGGATGGCGCTCGGCGCACGCACGTTACCGCCGGATGCCGCACACTGGTTCGGCACCGACGAGTACGGACGTGACTACTTCACCCGCGCGCTGTATGGCGGCCAGATCTCCCTGATGGTTGGTTTTCTCGCCATGCTCTTTTCCACGCTTATCGGCACGGTGGTGGGCACGGTGAGCGGCTATTTTGGCGGCTGGCTGGATAACCTGATGATGCGCACCGTGGATATCCTGATGGCCATTCCGGCCTTCTTCCTGCTGCTGGTGGTGAATGCTTACCTCAAGCCGGGCGTGGATAACATCATTCTGATCATCAGCCTGCTGACGTGGATGAACATGTCGCGGCTGGTGCGTGCCGAAACCCTATCGGTGAAAGAGCGCGAGTACGTGCTTTATGCCCGCGCGTCGGGGGAAAACCCGCTGCGTATTATCGTGCGCCACATTATTCCCGGCGTGCTGCCGACCATTATCGTTGCCGCCACGCTCAATATCGCCTCGGCCATTCTGATGGAGTCGACGCTCAGCTTCTTAGGGCTGGGCGTACAGGCACCGGCGGCGTCGTGGGGAAGCATGCTCAACAACGCCCAGTCTTATATTGGCGAAGCGTCGTGGCTGGCGATGTTCCCCGGTATCCTGATCCTGCTGACGGTGTTCAGCTTTAACGTGCTCGGCGATGTCTTCCGTACCGCCTTTGAGCCGGGAGCGAATCGCGATGAGTAGCTTATTAGCGCTTGAGAACCTGCAAACTACCTTCCGCACCCGCGAGGGCGAGGTTCACGCGGTGCGCGGCGTAAGCTTTCAGGTGCAGCCGGGAGAACTTGTCGGCATTGTTGGCGAGTCGGGCTGCGGAAAAAGCGTCACCTGTAAGTCGATTATCCAGCTTCTGGGGAGCAACGGACGGATAACCGGCGGCAGCATTCGCTTCCAGAATGACGATCTGGCGCAGAAAACCCCTGCGCAGATGCGCGCCATTCGCGGCAATGAGATCGCGATGATTTTCCAGGATCCGATGACCGCCCTGAACCCGGTGCTGACCATCGGCAAGCAGATGTCTGAGATCCTGATGCGCAATAAAGGACTCACCAAAAGAGCGGCCAAAGCGGCGGCGATCGCCATGCTGGAACAGGTGGGGATTGCCGAGGCGGAACGCCGATACGACCAGTATCCTCACGAGTTCAGCGGCGGGATGCGCCAGCGGGTGATGATCGCCATTGCGCTCTCCTGCAACCCGAAGCTGCTTATCGCCGATGAGCCGACCACCGCGCTGGACGTCACCATTCAGGCGCAGATCCTGCGTTTGCTGAAAAGCCTGCAGCAGCAGACCCAAACCGCGATTCTGCTGATCACCCACGATCTCGGCGTGGTGGCGCAGGTCTGCAGCCGCGTGGTGGTGATGTACGGCGGGCTGGTGATGGAGGAGGGCAGCGTAGAGGACATTTTTTATCGCCCTGCGCATCCTTACACCCAAGGGCTGCTGGCCTCGCTGCCGCGCCCGGATGAGGTCAATCAGCGTCTATCGCCTATTGAAGGTTCGCCGCCCGGCCTGCTTAACCCGCCGCCGGGCTGCCCGTTCGCCGAACGCTGCCCAAAACGCATGCCCCAGTGTGAACGGCAGCCCGCATTTTACACCGCCGGAGAGGGCCATCGCGCCGCCTGCTGGCTATGGGCCGATAAGGAGACTCATGCATGAGTGAACAACAGGCACCATTAGTGAGCGTGCGCGATCTGCGCAAGCACTATCAACTTAACGGCGGTCTGCTGCGTAAAGGCGCGGCCGTGAAGGCGGTTGATGGCGTGAGCTTTGATATCCAGCCCGGCGAGACGTTTGGCCTGGTGGGAGAGTCCGGCTGCGGGAAATCGACGCTCGGACGCGCCATTCTGCGCCTTTTCGATATTACCGCGGGCGAGATCCACTTCGCCGGGCAGGCGATTGCCCACGCCCGCGAAAAAGAACTCAAGCCGCTGCGCAAGCGGATGCAGGCGATTTTTCAGGATCCTTACTCCTCGCTCAACCCGGGCATGACGGTGCGACAGCTGGTGGCCGAGCCGATGCAGATCCACGGCTACAGCCGTGAAGAACAGCGGGAACGGACGGAAACGCTGCTCTACAAAGTGGGGCTGAAGCAGGAGCACCTTGAACGGTTCCCGCATGAGTTCAGCGGCGGGCAGCGTCAGCGCATCAGTATTGCCCGCGCGTTGTCCGTGAATCCTGAATTTGTGCTGTGCGATGAACCGCTCTCGGCGCTGGACGTCTCGGTGCAGGCGCAGGTGGTGAATATTCTGCAGGACCTGCAGCAGGAGCTGGGGCTAACCTATCTGTTTATCGCCCACGATCTCTCCATGGTGCGCCATATCTCCAGCCGCATTGGGGTGATGTATCTCGGTAAGCTGGTGGAGGTGGCCCCGGCGAATGAGCTGTATCAGCGTCCGGCGCACCCTTATACCCGCGCGCTGCTGGCGGCGGTTCCCCAGCCCGATCCGCGGATTCGCAACCTTGAAGACGCGACCCTGCGCGGTGAAATGCCCGGCCCTACGTCCGCGCTGCCGGGCTGTAAGTTTTGCAGCCGATGCCCGCACGCCATGCCGGTTTGCCAGACGCAGGAGCCTGCGATGCAGGAGATCGCGCCAGGGCATTTCGCGGCGTGCTGGCTGTTTAACATGTAGTTAATGCGCCGCGCAGGTGTATGATAAATGTCCCTCTGTCAGGTTAATTACAACGTGCAGACGACGACAACCCATAAAAAATTGCCGCCTGCCTGTTTTAGGTTGGATACATGCGTAAAGGAAATTTAAGCAGTGATGCGCCATTCGGGACATTGTTAGGCTATGCGCCCGGTGGCGTGGCGATTTACTCTTCAAATTACGGCAGTCTGGACCCGCGAAAATACCCGGAAGACGCGGATTTTCGCAGCTACATCGGCAATGAATACATGGGCCACAAGTGGCAGTGCGTTGAGTTTGCCCGCCGTTTCCTGTTCCTCAACTATGGCTTCGTGTTTACCGACGTCGGTATGGCGTGGGAAATTTTCTCTCTGCGCTTTTTGCGTCAGGTGGTGAACGATAACATTCTGCCCCTTCAGGCTTTTGCCAACGGCTCAAAACGCGCGCCGCGCGCCGGAGCGCTGCTGATCTGGCAAAAGGGCGGCGAGTTTCACGAGACCGGCCACGTGGCGGTGATCACCCAGCTTCTGGACGATAGGGTGCGTATTGCGGAGCAGAACGTGATTCACTCCCCGCTGCCGCTCGGGCAGCAGTGGACGCGCGAGCTGCGCCTGAGCGTGGAGAACGGGTGTTACACCCTCCACGACACCTTCAGCGACACGGAAATTCTCGGCTGGATGATCCAGACCGAGGATACGGAACACAGCATTCCCCAGCCGGAAATCGACGGCGAACTGCTGAAAATCAGCGGCGCGCGGCTGAAAAACAAACGTCAGTTCGACGGCAAGTGGCTCAACGAAAATGACGCGCTGCAGCAGGCGTATGTTCGCGCCAACGGCCACGTGATCAACAAAGATCCCTGCCAGTACTTCACCATTACCGAAAGCGCCGAGCAGGAGCTGATCAAGGCCACCAACGAACTGCACCTGATGTACCTGCACGCGACGGACAAGGTGCTGAAAGACGACAGCCTGCTGGCGCTTTTCGACATCCCGAAAATCCTCTGGCCGCGCCTGCGCCTCTCCTGGCAGTGGCGTCGTCACCATATGATCACCGGTCGTATGGATTTCTGCATGGATGAGCGCGGCATCAAGGTCTACGAGTACAACGCCGACTCCGCCTCCTGCCATACCGAGGGCGGGCTGATTCTCGAAGAGTGGGTGAAAAACGGCTATCGCGGCAACGGGCATAACCCGGCGGAAGGCCTGCTGGAAGAGCTGACCGGCGCCTGGAAGCACAGCCACGCGCGGCCGTTCGTCCACATCATGCAGGACAATGATGTCGAAGAGGACTATCACGCGCTCTTTATTCAGCGTTCGCTGATGCAGGCCGGGTTCGAGACCAAAATCCTCCACGGGCTGGGGGCGCTCAGCTGGGATGCCGCCGGGCAGCTGATCGACGACGAAGGTCGCCACGTCAACTGCGTGTGGAAAACCTGGGCGTGGGAAACGGCGATAGAGCAGATCCGCGAGGTCAGCGAAACCGAATACGCCGCCGTGCCGATCCGCACCGGACATCCTGAAGGCGAAGTGCGCCTGATTGACGTTCTGCTGCGCCCGGAGGTGCTGGTCTTTGAACCGCTGTGGACCGTTATTCCAGGCAACAAGGCGATTCTTCCGGTGCTGTGGCAACTGTTCCCGAATCACCGTTACCTGCTCGACACCGATTTTGAGGTCAACGATCTGCTGAAGCAGACCGGATATGCCGTTAAGCCGATTGCCGGACGCTGCGGCAGCAATATCGACCTGATCAGCGCCCAGGACGAGCTTCTGGATAAATCCAGCGGCAAGTTTGTCGACCGTAAAAACATCTACCAGCAGCTATGGTGCCTGCCGAAGGTCGACGGGAAGTACATTCAGGTCTGTACCTTTACCGTGGGCGGGAACTACGGTGGGACCTGTCTGCGCGGCGATGACTCGCTGGTGGTGAAGAAAGAGAGCGATATCGAGCCGCTGATCGTGGTTAAAGATAAGTAGTTCTTAGCCGCTTTAAAAAAGCCCCCGCAGGGCATCCTGCGGGGGCTTTTCGTTACTGTTCTTCCTCTTCCTGCCCGTTGATCTTCAGATCGATGATGCGGCCAATCTGGTCATGATAGACCGTCAGCAGGTTGTACTGGCTCATCTCGGAGATGATCTGCGGTGAGACATTAAAGCTGCGGGCCAGCTCCTCCTCCTGCAAATAACCCGGCTGACGCCGCCTGACGTGGGCGCGGCGGCGATTGTACTGATACCACAAAATCAGCAGCCAGCCGTTGAGCGCGGCGAACAGCAGGTAGAGCAACACCGTATTAAAGGACGCAATAATCACGCCCCAGCTGTGGTCGCTCTCCTCGGTTAGCTGCATCCAGAGCCGGGCATACAGGAAAAACAGGAAGCCTCCCCACGCCACCAGCGTTAACGCGGCATCGAAAAGACGTGGCAGCAGGCGATGTTCGGTCAGAATTAAGGTATTTTCGTTCATTGAAGGCTTCCTTTTCCCCGGTCCGGACTGATCCAGCGCGCGCGGGCGCGCTGGCGTTTAAGCATGACTTTTGGAAAGGCGACGAGGGTGGTGAACAGGCCGATCATCCAGTACACCATCGGGAACCAGATCACCCAGAAAAGCGAGCTGGCAACCTTCCGTTCATAGCGCCGCTCAATGTACAAACTGACGAGGAACTGCAGGAGGCACATCACGCCCAGCAGTAGCCCGGTAAACTCCGGTGGAAAGAGGCTCTCCACGGTCAGCCTGGCAGGAACAGGGGCGATATGGCTGAGAATAAATAACAGCACCGTCATGGCGTACGCGAAGGCCCACAGCGTTGACAGGGCGTACTCGATAAAAAGGGGCCACATGCGGTGATGCTCCCAGCGCACAATCCTGCGAAGGTTGACCAGAAACACCTCCGCGCCGCCCTGAGCCCAGCGCAAACGCTGTTTCCACAGGCCCTTGAGCGTCTCCGGCATCAGGATCCAGCACAGCGCCCGCGGCTCGAAAAAGATATCCCAGTGGCGCAGCTGGAGCTTCCAGCTGATGTCGATGTCTTCGGTGATCATGTCCGGGCTCCAGTACCCGACGTCCGCCAGCGCCTGTCGGCGAAAGGCGGCGATGACGCCGGAGACGGTAAAGACCCGGCCATAGATCCGCTGCGTCCGCTTGATGAGCCCGATAATCGATGAGAACTCGCCCACCTGAATGCGGCCGATCAGCGTGGAGCGCGTGCGAATACGCGGGTTCCCGGTGACCGCCCCGACGTGGGGATACTGAATCAGCGGTGCCACCAGATACGCTGCCGTATCGCGATCGAGCAGGGCGTCACCGTCAATGCAGACCAGCAGATCTCCCCGTGCCGCCGCTGCCCCGGCTTTGAGCGCCAGCGCTTTCCCCTGATTTTCCGCGAGATTAATCACCCGCAGGCGCGGCTGTTCCAGCGCCAGCGCCTGCAGCACCTGCGCCGTGTTGTCAGACGAGCCGTCATTGATGGCGATAACTTCTATATTTTCATACCGCTGATCCAGCGCGGCGCTGATGGTCTCCCGGGCATTTCGTCCCTCGTTAAAGCAGGGGATCAGAATGGAGATGAGCGGCTCACCGGCGAGCGTCGGGGCGGGCGTCTCTTTATCCCACGACCAGTGGCGTTCAAGCTGAAACCAGAAATAGAGCCCGCCGGTTATCCAGAGCACGGACATGAACAGCGGCCAGAAGAACACAAAATCCAGAATCAGCTCGCCGGTAAAGAGGGCGGCCACGCCCAATGGCAACCCGAATACCAGACATAAAATGGAAAAGGCGATAATGCGATCAGTCATTGTCAGGGTACCAGTACGAAGAAAATACAGGCCTGATGCGTGTGATATCAGGTTGGTTGTTGATGAAATCATCGGGGTAGTAACCGTAGTTTTTGACGCCGTTCAGCTGGAGCACGCGCATCCACTGCGCAAGCTGGCTATCAGAAACGGCGCGCTGCGGTTTCTTATCCCAGTCCCTGGACTGCAGTTCAAAAATGGTTTTATCGAGCGCGCCGGGACGTGTGGCGACCGCTTTAACCAGACGCGCCAGCCAGGCATCGCTCTCGTCAGCCGGAATGGACTCCATTAGCGGCATGGCCATCGGCACCGTCCAGTCATACTCCGCCAGAAAATCGTCAAGATTCTGCGCGAACCACGCCTCGCTTTCGGGCTGCAGAATGGGTAAGGCGAACATGTTGCGCGCGGTTTTTATCTGCGGGCCACGGATATGCTTCACCGCCAGGCTCAGGGCATGGGTAAACCCGATAAGCGTCTGGCTTTTCTGACGTGTTGTGCTCTGAGCGCCATCGTCCACGTCCGTCAGCACCGCATCGTCATGGAACAAAATCCCGTTGAAGCTGGCATAGCGGGCCAGATCTTCGTAGATGTCCGTTACCTGCTGGCGCACCTGCGGGTCCCACGGGGAGAGCCGGATATAGGGCTCGGTGGCTTCGCGCAGCTGGCCGGTTTGACGATCCCGGCGCTGCACGCGCGGCAGGGCAGGATCGAGATCGAACGAGAGCACCGGCATCCACGCGAAGACTTTCACCCCCGCGCGGGTTTGCAGCTGCCAGGAGACAAAATTAAAGAGATCGGCCCGGACCGGCAGACGACGGTTGGGGAAATAGAGCGCCTTGATCCTGCCGTCGCCCTGCGGGTCGGCAAACGCCTGCAGAAAAACATGGCTGATTTTCATGTCGTAGACCCGCTGGATCAGCCTGTTGATGTTTTGGGTCTGCTGGGCCGGATCGGGATCGTAAACGTAGTCGAGATCGACGTGCATGACGCGAACGGGATCGTGCTCCTGAACCTGGCTTACCGTACTGGCAAACGCCTTGAGCGAGGGATTGCCAGCGATCAGCAGACGAGGGATGTTCCCCAGCTCCTGCACGTTCCCCAGCCCGTCCTCAAGGGTAAAGGCCAGCTGATAACCCTGCTGTCTGGCGATCGCGAGCGACGTGCCGTTGGCGGCGCCGTAGGGCCAGACCCAGGCGCGCGGTGCCTTGCCCGTCACCTGCGTGATTTTTTCTGTCACTTTACGAACGTCATCGCCGATCCGCTGGTTGAAGTGCTGGTCCGTTTCATAGCTGCCAGTGGCTTTGTCATAAAAGCGGTTGGCGATGGCAGGTTCGCGGCTGCCCTGCGGGTTGGCCGGAATGCCGTAATGCGAGGCCCAGGTGTGCGATCCGATCTCAATCAGCGAGGACCGACTGAGCTCGCGCACCATGTCCCACGTCGCGAAGCGATCGCGGGGCGTCATCAGACCGCCGAAGTTAACTTTTTGATTTTCTGGCGTATCCACCCAGCTGCCCACCGGCGCCCAGAGCGCAGGGACGTTCCACGCCTGAAGCAGCGGCCAGACGCGGGTGTAAAAGCTGCTGTAGCCGTCGTCAAAGCTGAGCAGAACGGCTTTCGGCGGCAGCGTTTTTTTTCCGTCATGGGCATCCAGAATGTCCTGCACGCTGATGATGTGATAACCGTTGTGCAGCAGCCAGCTTATCTGCTCGTTTAGCGCGCTGGTGCGCACGGAGAGGTAGCGCTGATCGGCGGCATCGTCTTCTACATCGTGGTAGGCCAGCACCAGAAACTGGTTCTGCGGCCAGGGTTTGCTCGCCTCCAGCTGTGGCCGCGCTTTGGGCGCAATAAACGAAAATGCCTGCGCGCAGACGCTCGCGCTGAGGCAGAGCCAGCCGAGAAGTATCAGGCTCGCGGAAAAACGTGTGTTAAGCATAATCATCCTTAAAAGCGTAAAGTCGCGTCTAACGTGACGGAGAGGTTGCTCTCGCGTTTGCCGTCGTAAGGGCGCTTGTCCCAGTTCAGCATCACGCCGGTATCAATAACGTTGTTCCACTGGACGCGCTGTCCGTAACCCAGCAGGGCGATGGCGCCAGCGGACTGATTTTTCTGCCAGTAGCTGCCGCCTCCCGCCACGAACTGCTGGCTCCAGAGGGTGTCGTAATGGCGGTACATCTCATGGTCAACGGCCAGGGCCGCCGTCACGGAGAGATCCCGCGCCGGGTTGTAGTAGAGCGTGTCCCGCAGGCTATTTTTACTGGCGGCGATCCCCGGTTCGAGATCCAGCGTCAGTGACGGGGTCTGCCAGAGACGCTCCTTGCCCGTGAGGGTGTATTCCTGGCGGCGGTTATGATCCGAGAAGCGGCTGAGGGCGGCGCTGAACTGGTACTCACGACGCTCGTTTTGATACCAGCGCACGCCGCCTTCCCCCCGGTTGGCGTTGATCCCGTTGCGTAACGCCCGCAGGGGCGTGGTGCGCGACAGGCGTTCAAGGCTGCCGCTGACCTGCCAGTTATCTGTCAGAACGTACGTAGTTGAGAGGCGAGCGCCCGGCTTGTTTGCCCCGTGATAGCGGTTGCTGGAGAGTTCGGCTTCGAGCTGGAGGTTGCGTGGCCGCCATTCGACGCCGCCCAACAGGTGACGGCTGGAGCCTTTGCCTTCATCGAAATTACCCTCTGCATAGCGGGTGCCGGCAAACAGCCGCCAGCTATCCGCCACGGGTGGGCCATAGAGCGTGGCGTCCCAGTTGAGGTCGTGCGTCCCGCTGACGGGGTTATCGGAGTGCAAACCCTTGCTCGCGTTGAGGCGCAGCTCGGACATATGGTGGACGGTGCGGAGCCTGTCCAGACGCCTTGCGCTGCGATCGCGCGGCGCGCGGGCGACTACGTCGTCGGCCAGTAAATCCATCTGCCGCCATTCCTGCAGATCCATGGCGACGTAAGCCTGCTGCTGCTCAAGTTCGAGATTCGAGGGCTCCAGCGCCTCCGCCATTTTCAGCGTTTGCTCGGCCGCGCGCGGCAGGCCTCGCGCCTGAAGCAGCGTGGCGTAGTCAATCTGCAATCCCTGATTGCCCGGCGCGGTTGTCGCCAGACGTCGCGCCAGCTTTTCGGCTTCCGGCAGGGCATTCGTCGCCAGCAAATAGTTAAAACGGAGCGACTGGCCGGCAAGCCACCGATCGTTCGGCTGAGGGGTAGGGGAGCCGAAATCGTAACGGGTCCAGGGGACGTTGCGGGTCTGGCGCTCAACGTACTGGCGGGCGGCCTGATACTCTCCCGTATCCAGCCAGGCGTAGAAAAGCGCGTGTTCCTCGTCCTGCGGATCGGAAGCGTATTGCGGATAGCGCTGCAGAAGCGCGAAGGCGGCAGCGGTATTTTTCTCCTGGAGGTAGGACGAGATCACCCAGCCGATTGCCCAGCCCGGCAGCGGATGCCGGGCTGCCGTCAGATCCTGATATTCACTGATGACCCGCGGGTACTCAGCATGGGCATACAGCGCGCCGAGTCGGTCGATACGCGCAAGGATAATGTCTTCGGCCGCCTGCGGCTCGCTTTTCCAGCGAGACAGCAGCGCGTCGTAACGATTCAGCGCAGATTGCGCAAGCTGCAGGCGCTCTTTTTCTGTTCTGCCAGGCACATCTGCAAGGCGAACGCTTTCGGCTGCGGCATTCAGCTCTAGACGACGACGCTCCGCTGGGGACAGCGCCACCTTTTTTGAAAGCTGGAGAGCGGGAGTATTGACCCGGTTATCCGTTAGCGCGTCGATCAGCTCGCGAAGAAGCGCGTGATTTTCTGGCGCGATATTCAGCGCGCGCGTGTCTGCTAAAAGCCGATCCCAGCTTTTTCCCTGGCGTAACCAGACATACCCCAGCGTCTGAAGATGCGCCTGAGAGGGATCCTCCGCCACCAGCTGTCGGGCTTCCTTGAGGGCAAGCGTATCTTTACGGGCATCGGCCAGGGTTTTGATATAGCCGATACGATAATCGTCGTTATCCGGCGCAAGGCTCAGCGCTTCTTTCCAGAGCGCCAGAGCTGGCTGCCACGCTTTCTGATTTCTCCTGGCCTGTGCGACAGCCGCTACGCCACGGGCGGGCAGCGGCATATAAATGCTGTAGCGCTGCCAGACCTGAATAACCTCGTCATCATGACCTGCCCAGGCCGCCACCTGTAACCAGTCCGCAACGTGTTCAGGCGTCAGGGCATGCTGCTGCTGATAACGCTGAAGATAATCGAGAAACGACGTGTAATTACCGTTACGTGCCTGTTGAATCTGTTGCTCATAAACGGATTCCGAACCCTGAACCAGAACAGGAAAGAGTAATAACAGAAACAATAATGTTGGGGTGCGATAAAAGAATAATGTACTTAAGCGAAGCGATCTTTCCATATCTATTTGCCATTTGTTTATCATGAATCCATTGCATAACACGGCCGCCTTTTAACTCTGCTTTAAAGGCCATAAATGGGAACATTAAATCTGAATGCAGTAACGTTATGGGGTACTTACTTAAAGGTAATTATGAAACCTCATCTCAGTGGTCTTGATGGGAGGTAATGTACACCTGATATGTTGCCGGATAAATATGCTGAAAAGCTGCTGTGTAGTTTTGAGATAATTCTGTAATAGGCGTGTTTTTGTGTTTAACTTGAATTGATTTATTAATTATAACTCATTGAAATAATTGTCATTTATTTTTATTGTGACAGTTTTGTATATATTTTTTATGACGCTAATCTGTATCAATTAAAGTACTTTCTGGTGCATGTTTGGGACGTTTCATGACAAAAATTCTTAATGTTTAGAGAAGTGACTTTTCTGGGATTGTTTTTTATTTATAATTAAAGGCAGACATTGAATGATAGTCTACAGGAAGTCTTACTCATCAATGTGTGTATTGAGGGATGTCCAAAGCCAGAATACATTTATCGTTAATATAACAGCGCTATAAAACGAAGGCGGTCTTCTTTTCGCAGGATCGTTCTTGCTTTAATCTAAAAGGGATGGTTAGTGGCAACTTCAATAGTGTTAGTGACTCAGGATCGCTACCTTGTCAGGGGGATGCGGATATTTTTTCCGGATATTATCCTGCTCGATTCGATTGACAGAAACATATTTGATAACGGTGCAGATGAATATTCTGTATTGATTGATAGTCGTGCGCCGCTCCGTTTATATGATTACCTGATACGCCATCCGGCCAGAACGAGAAAAACGATTTGCTGCGTTATGCTTGATATGCGCCATCGCGAGGAGAATCTGCTCAGTATGAAGCTGTTTATGAATACGTCGCTGACGGAGCCGGACATGGCCTCGCTGTTTAACCTGGTGCTCAATATGAAGGGCCGGCGCCTGACCACGAAGTGGCTGCTGAATTTACGGCTGAGCACGCATGAAACGATCATGTTGCGGTTGCTGAGGGCAGGCATGTCAATGGAGGAGATTGCAGGCGAGCTGAATACGTCGGTGAAAAGCCTCTACCGCAAACGTACGGCGCTCTCGGAACGGCTGGGGGCGGAGAACTTCAATGAGGCGTGTCTGTTTATCTTCAAAAACAAACTGCTGGGCGCAGGTGGGAACGATCCCTGAGGCTGCTTGAAACAAACATGCAGACGCCCGGTGGGCGATGTTTTGATAAGGATGATTTATTACCACATACTGATGATATGCCTGGCAATTATTTCAACTCGGGACGAGTAACGTCAGAGTTACTGCTGGTCTTTTGAGGCGCTACTGCGAGCGTGACATTGTGGTGGGTAAGATACTGAAGAAGGGAAATCCTGGTTGTTGAAGAGAAAAGCTGTACCTCTTCTTTTGACCAGGTTCCTGGCATAGTGATGCAGATGCAGAATATACAGATTCTCAAATTTCATCTTTATCGGGAACTAATATTACACATTGGTATCTCATCATTATTGCAGATTAAGCAAAATGGTTAATCTTATGTTTCTGCAAACCACCACGCTTTAACAATTTGCATACTTCTCTTCGGGTAAAAATACATATCGCATGATGTGCTAACTACCTTGAGAAATTTCCCTGGAACAAAAAGACCAAACTTACGGATGATTAGCCGTATCTTATTTCTAATATTTCTGAACTAATCAAAATATGCCCCACATTCGATACGTGCTTCAGAATACCTGTTCTGAATAAAGAACAACATATTTGAGCCTTAAGCGATAAAAGTATCGATGTGCATAATAGTTGCTAATAATATTTTTGGAGTTCAATAATGAAGAAGTCTTTACTGGCATTGGCACTGGTAGCATTACCGGGTATGGTTTTCGCTCAAATGTCTGACAATACGGTTCGATTCCAGGGTGAAGTTGCTGACCAGACCTGCAGCGTTGATGTGAACGGCACCTCCAGCCAGCCAGTTGTTCTTATGCCTACTGCGGCAGCGTCTGCTTTGAAAAATGTAAATTCTATTACAGGTAAAACCAACTTTAGCATCAATCTGACCAACTGTACCGCTGCTGTTGCTGATACTAAAATTAGTACGACTTTTGCAGGTACTGATGTTACTACCGCGGGCAATATGGGTAACTCCGGTACAGCGACTAATGTTGAGGTTCAACTGCTTGGTAGTGATTCAAAACCTGTTAATCTGGCTAATGGTATGACTGAAGTTCCCGGTATTACGCTGGCCCAAGGCCAAACGTCAGCAACTCAGGATCTGGCTGTTCAGTATATTTCTGAAGAGGGTAATGCGACCGCTGGTACGGTTATTGCCTCTGCTCAGTACGCTATTAGCTATCCATAATTCTCTATTTATTTATAAGTAAGCTCTGACGGCCTTCTGGCTGTCAGAGATTCATTTGCAGGTAATCTATGAAGATCATCAAGCATTTGTCTTTTTCTTTTCTGACAATGGCCACATTAGTCGCTACGGCTCATGCTAGTGTAGTAATGACAGGTACACGAATTATTTATCCTGCCGGCGGACATGAAAAGATTGTGCAATTAAGTAATAAGGATTCTTATCCAAATATTGTGCAGGCATGGATTGATAAGGGAGGAAAAAATCCAACTCCAGGGAATGCAGACAGTTCATTCGTCCTGACTCCTCAGATGTTTCGCATTGAACCACAGGGGGGGCAGATAATTCGGATTAAGTATGTAGGACCGAAACTGCCTGAGGATCGCGAGTCTTTATTTTATTTTAACTTTGTGCAAATCCCTTCGTTGAAGACGAGTGAGCAGGGAGCCAATAAAGTGGTTCTGGTTTTAGATAACAGAGTAAAAGTTTTTTATCGTCCCGACCATTTGAACGGCAATGTTAATGATTTAGGCCATGAAATCAAAGTTAAGGCAGATGGGTTAAACTCAGTTACCATTGAAAATCCAACTGGATATTTTGTTAATCTTCGTCGTGCTGAGATGACAGTGAATGGGAATAAGTTGTCGTTCGCAAACGGAGCCATCGTTGCGCCGAAGTCAATACAAAAAATTGAATTACCGAAAGGAAAGAGAACATCACCTTTAACGCTTAAGATAGTTGATGATTATGGTGCTGATCATTCAGCTGATTTTACGATTTAATTTTCTTTGATTTTAGAGTTTTCGATTTAATTATAGTCGAACGGGTGGCGTTGTGAAACTTTGCTATTGGCTGTCATGCCCATTGACACTTTTACTGGCTTTATCTCCGGTGGCCTCTGCTGTGAGCGCAGCGACTGCACCGTTTAGAAATAATGAAGAATATACCTTTGATGATTCACTCCTTCGTGGCAGTAGTTTAAATATAAAATCACTGTCCCGGTTTAACACTGCCAATAATGTAGAACCAGGTAATTATCAGGTTGATGTCTATATTAATTCGCGTCCGGTTGGTCGTATGGAAGTTAAATTCGACGATCACAATCAGAAATCTGAAGGCTGTCTGACAAAAAAACAGCTTTTACGTTTTGGTGTTAAACCGGAAGTATTGGCAAAACTCACGGATCAATCTCAGTGTGTTTTCGTCACAGATTTTCTACCTGGTAGTCAGAGTGATTTTGACTTCAGCCATTTACGTCTAGATTTGTCTATTCCTCAAAAGCTGGTTGTAACGCTACCGCGAGGTTATGTCGATCCTGCTAACCTGGACGAAGGCGAATCAATAGGGTTTGTTAACTATAATGCAAACCAATATCACGTACAGACCAGTCCTGACGCGGGCAATATGCGAATGGACTCATCATATATAGGTCTTTCGGGGGGAGTGAACGCCGGAATGTGGCGTTTCCGCCAGCAGGGCGCATGGCGTCATGATGATAATGGTAGTAAATGGGAGCGAAGCCGGACCTATGTGCAGCGGGCATTGCCTTTTATCGGTAGTGAACTGACGTTGGGTGAAACCTTCACGCCGGGACAGTTATTCTCAAGTCTTGGTTTTCGCGGTGCCTCACTTAGTACTGACGAGCGAATGCTCCCTGATTCTATGCGCGGTTACGCACCGACCATTCGTGGCATTGCGAAGACGAACGCTCGAGTCACGGTTTATCAAAAGGGACGAGCAATTTATGAAAGTACCGTCCCTCCGGGATCTTTCGAGATTAACGATCTTTCCGCGACGACCTATGGCGGCGATCTGACCGTTATTGTTAAAGAGGCGGATGGTTCAGAGAGCACCTTCGATGTACCTTACGCGTCTGTTCCTGAGTCGCTGCGCCCGGGGACAAGTCGCTATAACGTTTCTATGGGACGCGTCCGCGACGTTGGCAGTAAAGATGTGTTTGGTGAAGTGACATACCAACACGGCATCAGTAACACCGTCACCGGTAACTCAGGACTTCGAGTAGCCAATGGCTATACGGCGGCCATGATGGGCGGAGTTTTAACAAACTTCCTTGGAGCCTTTAGTCTTGATGCAACCTATTCCCACGCGCATTTTGATAATGCCGGAGTTCAGGCTGGTTGGATGGCCAGAGCTGCTTATAGCCGAACTTTCCAACCCACCGGTACAACGCTGGGTATTGCAGGCTACCGCTACTCAACCAGAGGTTATCGTGAACTTAGCGATGTATTTGCGGTAAGGAATGCTGGTGCACACTGGCAGTCGCCAAGCTATTTGCAACGTTCTCGCTATGAAATTTCATTGAACCAAAGCTTGAAAGGCTTAGGTTCCCTTTTTTTGTCTGGTTCTTCACAGGATTATCGCGATGGTCGATCCCGCGATACCCAGTTGCAGTTTGGCTATAGCACCATGCTCTGGGGAAACGTATCTTTAGGGCTAAACGTGTCCCGACAGCGTACGACTCGTTACCAGCAAGCGTCGCTGGGCTCATGGGATTCCGACGACGAAAATACATGGGTTGCTAAGCAGGGGACTTCACAAACATCGAAAGAAACCTTAACCCAGTTAACTATCTCATTCCCGCTAGGAGGAAGTACGAACTCACCGTTTATGACTTCTTCGCTCGCACATAGCCATGAGGGAGGAAGCACCTATCAGACTTCCATCTCCGGTACGGCAGGTGAGAATCACGATCTTTCCTACAGTGCGAATATTGCGCGCCAGGAGATTGGGGATGAAAACACGATTGGCGGGAGCCTGGAGCAGCGCTTTGCTTACACCCAACTGGGAGTGAGTGGTTCAAAAAGTCGGGATTACACGCAGGCTTCCGCTACTGCTCATGGTTCTTTTGCTGTACACAGTGGCGGTATTACATTCGGGCCTTACCTCAGTGATACGTTTGGCCTGGTCGAAGCCAAAGGAGCCGAAGGGGCGCGAATCATGGACGGCCAGGCTGCAGCGATCGATAGCTCTGGATACGCATTAGTGCCGACGTTGATGCCTTATCGTTATAACACCGTGAGTTTAGATCCGGCCAATATATCCCCTTATGCCGAGCTGCAGGATGGTGAGCGCCGGGTTGCGCCTTCCGCTGGGGCAGCCGTAAAACTTAAATTCCGTACCCTAATGGGTTACCCGGTCTTGTTGCAAACAACGCTGCCTAACGGACAAATCATTCCTATGGGGGCGGATGTTTACGACAAAGGAAAGCTAGTCGGAATGATGGGTCAGGCTGGGCAGGCTTATCTTCGTGCCTCTGGAGTGACCGGCAAATTAACCATCAAATGGGACGATGATCAGCAGTGTTATGTGAATTACGATCTGGGTAATCCGGACAAAAATCAGTCATTAATTAAAACCACCGCCGTGTGTCTGGCTAATTGATCAAATTGCAGGAAAAAAAATGAAACGCTTTTTTCAATCAATTATAAGTAGCAACAGCGTGGCGCTGAGAACCAGGGGACTGCTTCTGCTTTCATTGTTGCTAATTACTACAACATTTAATGCGTCAGCAACGTGTGTACGTAAAGACTTTAGCGATAGCGGAGGCGATCTTTATGGTACATCGCTTCGTCTGGGTAACATAAACTTGACCAGCGATGATTTACAACCAGTAGGAACTGTTCTGGCAACATCTGTCGTCAACCTTTTTCCATCGGTTGGTTTAACAAATCCCGACACGGTAATGTTTGAGTGTGATTTAGCAGATGCAAATAATATATATCAGGCATTTGCGACCAATGGAGATAGTAACGTCGGAGGTTTTACTAACTTTGGTGACAACTATTTTCAGACTTTTTTTCGTTATACAGCGCTAAAATTAACCAACGTCGAATCTGGTGTGGAATTTACCCGCATATGGCAGAAGGTGCCTATTACTCATTATGCTACTGTTGGGAATAAAATTCAGATTCGAGGCAGGGATTTCAGCCCTATTCGCGCTGAATTAATTAAAACGGATAAATATGATCCTACTCCAGCAACAAACTCATTTGGATGCCCAGGACCTTCAGCGATTGGATACACAGGTAATTATACTTGTCCACAGCCGAATGGTTATGTTGCCTTTAGCGGCCCAGGCGTTGAGCTGGCAGAGCTTGGGCATGACGCCAACCTGGACTGGACTAGCTGGGGATTGGTGCGCTACTACGCGCTTGGGATGAATTTGGGCCCTGTATCTACTTTAACTAACAACAATACCTGCGGTGTTGTGAGCACAACGCCTCTGGTTACATTTGCGAAAATTTCACCAGCCGAGCTGACTGCGGGAGGCAACAGAACCGGCAGTTTTAACGTTCAAATAAAATGTCAGGATGGTGTGGAATCGGGTGTTCAGCATGGTCAAACATCAATAGCTATCCAAACTTCTATGCCTGCGTATGTTGCGGCACAAAAAATTAATCTAGTCAATGGCTCTGGTGGCGTGAGTTATTTGCTGTCAGATGGCTATGGCACCGATTCTTCAGTCGCGACAGGCGTCGGAATTAGACTTGAGGATAGTAAGGGAGTAACCCGGTATTTCACCGGTTGGGCACCTTGCGATAGCACTTGTGCCAGTTCGGATAATTCAGGCTGGTATCCTGTCCTCAGCAATGCCGACTCGGTTGGAGAGAGTGGGGGTTATACCACTTACGAAAGTACCTATACGGCTATTCTTGAAGCCATCCCAGGCCAGACTCCAAAGGCTGGAAAAGTTGATGCTACAGCTTATGTACTCGTGAAGGTGCAGTAATGGTAATTGATTTCCACCAAAAAAAAATAATGCGATTTTGCTTTCAGGCGTTACAGTCTATTGTGTACATGCTGATGCTGCTTGGTGTTATCACATTTGTTAACCATGCGCAGGCTGGCATAGTGGCATCAAGTACGCGATTAGTTTTCAAAGATGATAAAAACGAGCGGACGTTGATGCTCGCAAATACTAATAAGTATCCCATTATTGTGCAAACATGGGCTGATAATGGTGATACCTCAAGTACATCCGATCAGGCAAATGCCCCATTTATTCCTGTTCCGTCAGTTTTTCGCATGGAGCCTGCCGGTATTAAAGGAATAAAGGTAATAAATAGAGGCGATCGCCTTCCTCAGGATAGAGAGTCAGTTTATTGGTTGAATATCTATGAGATTCCGCCAGTTTCTAAAAAAGAGGAGGGAGCACATATTGAACTGGCAATTAACACGCAGTTAAAGATTTTCTATCGGCCAAAAATGCTCACCGACGATCCTCAAGCGGCATTGAAGAAGCTGAAGTTTACTGTTCGTGAGCGAAATGGGGTGCAAATTATACATTGTCAAAATGATACTCCGTATTTTGCGTCATTTGGCCAAATGGATGTTGATGTAGGTGAGAAGAAGTATTTCGCTGAGCAGGAAATGGATATGATGACAGCACCCTATTCTACTCATGATTATCGGATAGTGATGCCTAAAATGGTGGGATCACTTCAAGGGAAAATGTTGAATTATATTTTATATGATGACCGCGGTGACAGCATTAAGCATAGCGCACGTTTACAATAACTCTAATGTGTGAAAGGGACTCCTGTGGAATTTCCCGGAATAATAAAATTTTCATATTGTCAGGATGCTTTTTTTGAATCAGGAGTAACTTCTATTTTCGATAGTTCTCTCCGTAAATACGTTGTTGATTTTTTAAGGAGGAAAGGCACTTCATTTCTTTCGGTATATATTTTTTCCGGTGAAAGTATTGCTGAAGTATGTAATGTTATGATGACAATTCCAATTCATGATTGTGCTATTATATTTGCAAGGGAATCAGTCATTAGGCTGCTTGATAAGATTTATGAATCTGATCGTGTTTTTTTTGTTTCATCTCGCGCGAGTTTTGGTGTCGTTAAAAAAACGATACTGCGTTATCTTAAAAGGCGGAGAGATGAAAGCGTTCAGAAGATAGAGTTTACCTATCTTGAGTCATTAGTTTTGTCCTTTTTGGCAGATGGAATAGCACCTCAATTTTTATCAAAAAAGGTTGGCCTTTCCGTACAAACAATTAGCAGACATAAAAGAAATGCAATGTTTAAGCTTGGGGTGAGAACAACCGCTGAGTTATTCTTGAAATATTCTTTGCTGGTAAAGCATAAAAAAATAAAGCACGCTAATTTTATGAGTGAGATGAGTATTTGATGATGAGATTTAAGTTAACTACGCTTGTTGCCTTTAGTGCATTTTCAGTTGTGGCTTACGCTATTGATGCACCTATGCTTGGTAATATAAAGTCTGAAAGTCACCAGGTCTGTGGCAAAAAAATTGAAGTTCAGGTTGTAACATTGGATGATGCGTCAGTGATGATTGGTATTTTGAATAAAAATAATAACGAATGGGATACTTTTATCTCAGAAAATCCAGTTACGAAAGAATTTTCTTATGCAAAATATCAGCCTGCTAAATTTGACGCACTTTCACGTACGTTTATTAAGCAAGATAATAAAAAAATGTTCGTGCTTTGGGGGAAATCACAGGATGATAAAAATGATTTTCACTATACCCTATCGCTAGGTTCACATAGCTACGACTGTGGGCTCATGCAAAACTGGCCTGATGATTTAGCGAATGATATTTATGGGGAAAGTGAAACCGATCAAGCATTGAGCGGCTAAGGTGTTAATTTAGGGGGCTTTCCTTGAAGAAAACTATGCGTTACGCCATACTTGCTCTGTCAAAATTAATGGTGGCAGCATATCTAAAGATGGGGAGGTGCTGATGAGTACAGCAATCATTGTTGATGACCATCCGGCTATTCGTATGGCGGTGGGTTCTTTATTGTCTGAGGATCCACAGTTTGTCGAGATATTTGAAGCCGGTAGTGGTGATGAGGCTCTTGAAATTGTACGTTCTAATATCATTGATTTGTTTCTTATTGATATTTCACTCCCGCATTATGACGGTTTCACATTATTAAAGAAATTGCGTAGCATGAAAGTGACAGGAAAGGTCCTTTTTCTTTCAGCGAAAAATGAAACTGTCTATGCTTATCGAGCCATGAAATTAGGCGCAGATGGGTTTATTAGCAAGGATAAAGATATTGATGATATACTTTTTGCCTCAAAAAATGTTCTTCGAGGTTATTCTTTTTTCTCCCCTGATGTAATTAATATGATATCTAAGGGACTTGATCCAGATAAGCCAATCGACTCAGCTATGCGGTTGACAACAAGAGAGATTGAAGTCCTTAAATATTTGGTGAGTGGCTTATCAAATAAACAAATAGCAGGCGTGATGGCAATTAGTAACAAAACTGTGAGCGCATATAAAATAAGGATAATGGATAAGCTTAATGTCTCATCATTGATGGAATTGACTAATTATGCCCATATTCATAACTTGGCTTAAAAACGATAAAATTTTTTTTATTGTTACCTCTGTTTGCTTGCTTCTCCTCGTGGTACTGTCTCCAATTGCTAATGCCCAAACATGTAAGCAAGGGATTCCCCTGGAAGTGCTCAGTTCAGCGCAGAATTTTGTTGAACCGTTTGAGCCTGTGCCCGAAGTAACAGAATTCAACAAAAGCAATCCTGTTATCAACGTTGGTGTTGTAGGTGTAGGAAATATTCCCTTCATTTTCCAGACTAGCGATCATGTGGCCAGAGGTATTGTTCCTGATTATTTGAATGTTATATCTGAAATTTTATCTGTTAAGTTCAACGTCATTTCCTATTGTGATTACGCTTTAATGGTAAATGCATTAAAGAATCACGAAGTAGATGTAATTATGGGGACACCATTACCACCTCAGGATGATCAGATAGTATCTCGGCCGTTTTTTACCAATTTATTGGTTGAGGTACGCCAAAAAAAATGGCGTGGGAATTCGCGACGTCACCCAGAGCGTATAGCTATTTCACGAACGGTTCCTCTTTCTCCTGAGCTACTATCAAATTATAAAAATGATCATATAAATATCTTTCCCTCTCAGTTACAGGGCATGCTTGCTGTTTCTTCTGGAAAGGCGGACTTATATGTGGGAAATGCAACTGCAACCAATTTTATCATTGATCGTATGCAGTTGTTAAATCTTGAAATAAGAAATTTCGCCTCTTTTCATCAGGCTCAATACACTTTTACTGCTTTGGAAGGCAAGCAAAAAATAATTAACGCACTAAACTCGGCGCTTCTTAATATATCAACCCGAGCCGCGGCGGATATACAAATACGATGGTCAGGATTCAAACCGCATTACAATATTGCTGATACAGTTCGTCTTAATCAACAAGAAAGAAATTGGATTGAGGAAAACCCGGTTGTCTACTATTCAGCCCAGCAAGACTGGATACCAGTGATGTTCAACATGCCAGGTGCCGAGAAATTTGGCGGCTTGGCTGTAAGTTATCTCGATCTCATTAGTAAACGAACTGGTATTATCTTCCGGCCTGTTTCTGTCAGTACCGCTGACGAGGCTTATGAGAAATTTCACGACCGAAAAGTAGACCTGCTCGTTACAAATACCATACGGAAAGACAAGTCACATATGAGTTTTTCTGCACCGCTTGCGCGCATGTTGTGGTCTGTCTTAGTGCGTAATGATAATGAACAGATTAACGCAATTAGCGATCTTGCAGGACGTAAAGTCGGTTATTTATCTGTAAATAATCCTGAATCTGTCATTCTTGACAAGGTTGTATATAAAAGAATTGAATTTGTTCCTTCACCGAACATGTTGACGTTACAGACATGGTTGCAACAAGGGAAAGTTGATGCTGTAGTGGCGGATTTACTCACAGCCAATTACCTTGCGGCTTTGCCGCTTCAGCCACCGTTGAAAGTTGCAACAATAGCTAGCGAGTCGGCAATTCCTCTGACATTCGGCGTCCAGGATACATCTCCAATCCTGCTAGGTATTATTAATAAAGTTATCGGTTCTTTGACGCAGGAGGAAACCGAGAATCTTCTCAGCGACTGGAGTGTTTATCAGGATAATAGTCTCTATTCCCTGGATGGACACCAATCAGGCTTGATAATTAGATTTCTGGAAGTCGGTTCTATCATTCTACTTGTAGGGGGAATATGGCTCGGGTATATGCTTTTTAAAAAATGGCGACAAACAATCGGCTTGCGACGGCGGCTCAAGCTGAGAGAAACATTAATCAATGGATTACCTTTTGCTGTTTTTATCCGAACGGCAAGTGGCAGTCTGGAAACATATAACCAGCATTTTGCAGATTCTCAAGGGCATCACTGGCAATTTTCTCCAGAACAGGGGTGGCCGAAGGATACACCCTTGAGTTTGGAAATTGATCGACTATGTAATGTCGTTCAGCATACAGGGGAAGCTTTGTTACGTGATATGAACATTCTTGTCCGGGGGATTGAGCGCGATCTGTATTTATGGATTATTCCCTTAGGCGATGCGGATGAAAATCTTCTTGGTGGCTGGCTGGATATTAGCCACAGAAAGGAAGTTGAACGCCAGCTGGTATCGGCTCGTATTGAAGCAGATACTGCAAATAGAGCTAAAAGTAAGTTTCTTGCAACGGTAAGTCATGAGCTACGTACACCAATGAACGCTATTCTTGGTTTACTTGAGCTTGAGATTAAAAGTAGTAAACCAGTAAGTCGTCAGGCACTTACAACAGTGTTTGCTTCTGCGCAAATGTTGTTACGTTTACTTAATGATATTATTGATACTGCCCGCATTGAATCCGATCAGATGGATATTCATCCGGAAACATGCAACCTTAAGGAAGAGCTACAACGACTATCAGCAATATATCAGCCGGTTGCGGCTGAAAAAGGACTACGGTTCGGTTTTTGGGTCGATGACGAAATGCCAGAATATGTCATTGCGGACATGCTTCGTATTCGCCAGGTTGTAGGGAATTTGATGAGCAATGCCATTAAGTTCACGCCAGGAGGAGGGGTTAGCGTGGATGTCTTGTGGTCTGCCAACTCTCTGGAGCAAGGGGAGTTACAGATTGATATTGCAGACACAGGGATTGGTATGACCGCTGCGGCCCAGCAAGGTTTGTTCCGTCCCTTTAGCCAGGTGCATGACGTTGAAAGGGCTCAGCCCGGCGGCTCAGGCCTGGGGCTCTGGATATGTCGACATTTGGTTGAAAAAATGTCTGGCACTCTTGAGCTTGAAAGTAAAGAGGGGGGCGGGACTACGGTTTTTTTACGGCTTCCTGTTCTGATATCAACTGAGGCAAAAAGTGATTTGCAGACGGTTTCTGACTTTTCCGAAGGGGAAATATGCAGGGAAATACTGAAAGTACTGATCGTTGATGATCTGGAAGCCAATAGAATTTTATTGCAACAGCAGCTGGAGTATCTGGGACTGATTCATTTTAGGCAGGCGAGCAATGGAAGCGAGGCGCTCGGTCTTATGCAGGAGCATCTCCCTGATTTAGTCATAACCGATTGTAATATGCCGATAATGGATGGACTACAGCTTACAAAAATAATTCGTGACACGCCTGAACTGGCACATATTACCGTTATTGGTTGCACTGCTGACGCCAGACCAGAAACTTACCAGCACTGTCTGGCAGTGGGGATGAATGACTGTCTTATAAAGCCTATCGGAATAAAGCAATTAAGCCAGATGCTGATGCAATTTTATTCTGTAAAAGGAGATATATTCTCTAAGGAGACAGATGAGTTAGTAGCTTTCCCTCCTCTGCCTGCATTGTTTCAGGCATTGAGGCGCTTTAGGGGGGGCCAGGAACATGTTCAGCAGATGCTTATCTTGATTGATAAAACGAATAAAGAAGATGAAGATTATTTCACTAAAATATTTCAGGATAAAAATATTGACGAGATTAATAACCTTATTCATAAAATAAAAGGAATGGCGCGACTTATTCAGGAAGAGAGGCTAATTGAATTAAGCGAAGAGATCAATTCGAACATCAGTTTGCACAAGGAAATGCCTGAACCAGCGGCTTTATATCGCTGGCATGATGAATTTTTAAGAGTCAAAAGTCGCATAGAAAAAGCGGTCTCGGCATTTCAGCCGTGATGATAAGTACCATCTTTGCGGGGAGGCCTGATTGCGCTGTAATTTTCGTTATACATCTCTTTCAGGATAGTGGTCTATAAACCATGCAGTTATAATGAATATCGCTTTAAGGGCATGTACGCAGTGAAGAATCAATCAGGCTGGAAGTGGCAGGCAGAGGTGGGAAACGAGCGCCCCCATCTGTTTAATCGGTATTTAAAATGCAAAAACCCGCCACGAGGGCGGGTTCTTTAAATAGTGGTGCCCGGACTCGGAATCGAACCAAGGACACGGGGATTTTCAATCCCCTGCTCTACCGACTGAGCTATCCGGGCAACGGGGCGCATTAAACCCGATCTGCCCGGTGGCGTCAACGAAAAATGTTGTTTTCGTTACGGACTGCGCAATCTCTCACCATTTCGCCGCATCCTTAAGCGAAAAAGTGCGTCCAGAGCGCGGAGAGCGGCATGGCGAGCAGCAGCGCGGGCAGCATGTTCACCACGGCAAACATCTTAATCCCACAGATGCGCAGCCCGGTAGCCAGCAGCAGCAGGCCGCCGACGGCGGTAAAGTCTGCCATCATCGCTGGCGTAGTGAGCGGGAGAATTAACGTGGCGCAGGTGGCAAGCGCCAGCTGAATAAGCAGCATCGGGACGCAAATCGCCGCGACGGCGATGCCGAGCGTGGTGGCAAAAATAGTGGCGGTGAAGAAATCAAGAAACGCTTTTGCAATCAAAATGCTCGGGTCGCCCGTCATCCCTTCCTGCATCGAACCGAAAATCCCGGTGCCGCTGGCGCAAAACAGAATAATGATGGCGACATAGTTCTGAATAAACGTCTCGTGCGTGCCGTGTTTCGCCTTGCCCGGTCGGGCAATCAGGTTTTTGGCTTTACTCACCGCGCTGTTAATGCCTTTTTCCAGATTGCAAAATTCGCCAATCAGCGCGCCGAGCAGGGTGGCCAACACCATCACCGGCAGGTTGGCGCATTTGATCACCAGCAGAATACCAATCCCTAACGATGCCAGGCCGAATATTGAGGGCATGGAGGTGCGAATCCGCTCCGGCAGCCGCTGGCTCAGCACGGCGCCGAGTACGCCGCCCAGCAATACGGCTCCTGCGTTAATAAATGGCCCGATAACCAAAGTTAACTCCTGTTATTTAATCATTGATATTGCATTATTATGGCACGGCAGGGCTTCGCGGGCCTTAGCTTTGGCTGATTTCGTGCATACTGATTCCTTCTTGCACCTCAAAATAAAAGGTGACATTATTGCGCGAATTTTCTCCTCCCTGTCTCACCGCCCGGTGAGGGTAACTGCGCCTATGAAAACCATGAAAATTGCCGTCAGCCGCGAGCTGCTCTCCACTGTGTCTACGCACCGCGAAAAGGTGACGCTGGACAGCACTGATTTTACCGATGTGGCGGCCGTCGTCATCACAACGGCTGAAAGCCGCAGCGGTATCCTTGCACTGCTGAAACGCACGGGCTTTCAGCTGCCGGTGTTTATTTTCTCTCCGGAGCCAACGGAGGTGCCCGACGGCGCCACCGCGGTCATCTCGGGCAAAGCTCAGGAGTTTCTGGAACTGGAGAGCGCTGCCAGCCGTTATGAAGAGAATCTGCTGCCGCCTTTTTTCGACACCCTGAGCCAGTATGTGGAGATGGGCAACAGCACTTTCGCCTGTCCCGGACACCAGCACGGCGCCTTTTTCAAAAAGCACCCGGCAGGGCGGCAGTTCTATGATTTCTTCGGTGAGAACGTGTTTCGCGCCGATATGTGCAATGCCGACGTGAAGCTGGGCGATCTGCTGATCCACGAAGGCTCCGCCAAGCACGCGCAAAAGTTCGCGGCGAAAGTTTTTAACGCGGATAAAACCTACTTCGTGCTGAACGGCACGTCAGCGGCCAACAAGGTAGTGACCAACGCGCTGCTGACCCGCGGCGACCTGGTGCTGTTCGACCGCAATAACCATAAGTCTAACCACCACGGGGCGCTGATCCAGGCGGGTGCCACGCCGGTTTACCTTGAGGCCGCGCGTAACCCGTTTGGCTTTATTGGCGGGATTGACGACCATTGCTTTGACGATGCGTATCTGCGGAACCTGATCCGAGAGGCGGCGCCGGAGAAAGCCGACGAGCCGCGTCCGTTCCGCCTGGCGATCATTCAGCTTGGCACCTACGACGGGACGATCTACAACGCCCGTCAGGTGATCGACAAGATCGGCCATCTGTGCGACTACATTCTCTTTGACTCCGCCTGGGTGGGCTACGAGCAATTTATTCCGATGATGGCAGAAACGTCCCCGCTGTTGCTGGAGCTGAACGAGAACGATCCGGGGATTTTCGTAACCCAGTCTGTGCACAAACAGCAGGCCGGGTTTTCGCAAACCTCGCAGATCCATAAAAAGGATAACCACATTCGCGGTCAGGCGCGTTTCTGCCCGCACAAGCGGCTGAATAACGCGTTTATGCTGCATGCCTCCACCAGCCCGTTTTATCCGCTGTTTGCAGCGCTGGATGTGAATGCCAAGATCCACGAAGGGGAAAGCGGACGCAGGCTGTGGGCGGAGTGCGTCGAGCTGGGGATTGAAGCGCGCAAGGCAATCATTGCCAACTGTCATATGATCAAACCGTTTATCCCACCGGTGGTAGCGGGGCGGCCGTGGCAGGATCATCCGACGCACGCCATTGCCAGCGAGCTGCGCTTCTTCAGCTTCGAGCCGGGGGCCAAATGGCACGGCTTTGAGGGCTATGCAAGCGAGCAGTACTTTGTCGACCCGTGCAAGCTCCTGCTGACCACGCCGGGCATCAATGCCGAAACCGGCGAGTACACGGATTTCGGGATCCCGGCGACGATTCTGGCGCACTATCTGCGTGAAAACGGCATTGTGCCGGAGAAATGCGACCTTAACTCGATCCTGTTCCTGCTGACCCCTGCCGAAAGCAGCGAGAAGCTGGCGCAGCTGGTGGCGATGCTGGGACAGTTTGAACAGCATATTGAAGACGACACGCCGCTGGCGGACGTGCTGCCGACGATCTTCCAGAAATACCCGGTGCGCTACCGGGATTACACCCTTCGCCAGCTGTGTCAGGAGATGCACGATCTCTACGTCAGCTTCGACGTGAAGGATTTGCAGAAAGCGATGTTCCGCAAGGAGAGCCTGCCTGAGGTGGCGATGAATCCGCAGGATGCCAATCAGGCGTATATTCGCGGAGACGTGGAGCTGGTTCGCATACGGGATGCCGAAGGGCGGATTGCTGCCGAAGGGGCGCTGCCCTATCCGCCAGGCTTGCTGTGCGTGGTGCCGGGTGAAATCTGGGGCGGGGCGGTACAGCGTTACTTCCTGGCGCTGGAGGAGGGCATCAACCTGCTGCCGGGCTTCTCGCCGGAACTGCAAGGCGTTTACAGCGAGAAGGATGCCGACGGGATTAAGCGGCTGTATGGGTATGTGCTGAGATAGTGCGGGCTGCTGCCCTCACCCTAACCCTCTCCCCCTGGGAGAGGGAACGTCTCATCAAACCGCACTACGCTTGTACATCCTCCTCGGATGCCCGATCTTGCCGTACAGCATCTCCACCGTCAGAAAACCCGACTCGACGCAGTGTTCCAGATAGCGACGGGTGGTGGTTTTACTCAACCCCGTCTCGCTCACCACCTCATCCACGGTAAAGCAGTGCGTTGCCTTGTCGTTAAACAGCGACTGCACCCGCGCCAGCGTATTTTCCTCAATGCCTTTGCTGCCGTTGTCCAGGCGGTAGTTTTTCGCCTGCAGCTGATACAGAGAATCGACGTTTTGCTGGTCGACAATCTTCCAGACCCGCTGCTGTTCGGCAAACTGCACAAACCGCTCCAGCGACTGGCTGAGCCGCTTCCAGGAGACGGGTTTGAGGATGTAGTCGAACGCGCCGTTGCGGATGGCCTGGCTGCAGGTGTCCATATCGCTGGCGGCAGTAATAAAAATCACCGAGCAGTTGGCGCGGGCCAGCATGGGGTTATTGATAAGCGAGATCCCTTTGCCGTCCGGCAGGTAGTTATCCAGCAGCACCAGCTGCGGCTGTTTATTTGCAAGTTCTGCCTGGGCCGCAGCCAGCGACGAGGCAATGCCCACCAGCCTCAGACGCGGATGTTTGCTTATCAGCTCCGCGTGCAGTTGCGCCAGTTCGTTCTCGTCTTCAACAATCAGTACGTCGATAAGTTCATGTTGCATAGTCGGTGTCTTCCAGTTGCCGGGCGGTTCCCGTGGCCGGGATAAACAGGGAGAAAATGGCGCCGCGCGGGGTATTATCGGCAACTTCTATTGCGCCGCCAGCCTGTGTGACATAGCTTTCGATCAGATACAGACCAATCCCATGATCGCCGCGCGTCTTGGTGGTGATGCCGCGTTCAAAGATCCGCTCACGGATCTCCGGTGTAATGCCAACGCCCTGGTCGGCGACTTCAATAATCAGCTCCTGGTCGCTGAGCTTTATCAGCACCTCCACCGGCGCGTGGGGATGCGGCGACCGCTGCGTCGCTTCGATGGCGTTATCCAGCAGGTTACCAATAATCGAAATCAGTTCCTGCTCCCCGAGGGGAAGGAATGATTTATCCAGCCGACAGGCCGGATCGAAGCACAATTCAACGCCTTTCTCCCGCGCGCGGGCGGCTTTCCCCAGCAGCAGACCGCACAGGGTCGGGGAGCTGAAGCGTGAAGAGATAAAGTCCAGCAGCTCCTGGGCGTGTTCAGACTGCGCCTGAATGTAGCCAATCGCCTCCTCATAGCGGCCCATATGCAGCAGGCCGGAGAGGGTGGTCATCCGGTTTAACTGCTCGTGGCGCATAATCCGGAGGTTATCGACATAGCGTTTGACCTGGCTGAGCTGGGCGCTCAGCGAGTCGATCTCGTTGCGATCGCGGAAGGTGATCACCCAGCCCTGCAGCGACCCCTCAAGCATGATGTGTACCCGGCTGGCAATCACCGTGAGATCGTTAAAACGGCAAATCTCGTCATGGGTATCTTTCGCCAGCATCGTCTGCGTGTCGAAGAACGGGACCGGATCGATCACCTGGCTTATCAGCTGCCCGCGCAGTTCACGGGCCGGCTGGCTCAGGCCCAGCAGCTTGCGCGCCGCCTGGTTGATGACTTCAATCCGCCTTTGATCGTCAATGGCAATTACCCCTTCATAAATAGACTCCATCATGGCCTTCTGCTGACGCACCAGCAGGCCGATCTCGCGCGGCTCAAGTGAGAAGATCTGCTTCTTAATACTGCGGGTAAAGAACCAGGAGAAGATAAAGAGAGCAATCAGCAGCAGCACGGCGGCAATCAGAATGTTGACCACCTTACTGACGGTAATGGTGTCCAGGTAGCTGGTGAGATAGCCGACCGAAACGATGCCGACCACCTGTCCTGCAGCGTTGAAGATGGGGGCTTTACTGCGCAGCGAAATGCCCAGCCCGCCTTTGCGGATGGTGGTGATGCTTTTACCCTGCAATACGGCTTCGTTGTCACCGCCTACCAGCGTGGTGCCCACTCTGTCGGCAAAGACGGAGTGAAAAAGATGCTGGCCTTTATTATCACCAATCACAATAAAGCTGGCGTCGCTATGCGCAGAAATCTTCTGCATAAAATCATGGATGGCGTTGATATTCTTTTGTTCAACTTCATTACGCAATGTCGGAATAAGCGCAATCTCTTCAGCCTGTATTTTGGCTCGCGTACTCATTTCCTGATAAAGCTGTTTCCCTACGTCGGCATAATAATATCCGCCCAGTAACGCAAAAAGCACTGAGAAAAAGGCAACCAGCGAAATAAACAGCTTGATCTGGAAAGAGACTTTCATAACTATCACGCAAGGTAGCGACAAAGATCGCCAATATATCATCTTTTTTTGCGCGTACGCCCGCTTTGCCGAAAACTTGTGATCCCTTGCACAGCGGGCGCTGTAAAAGCGTTATCCAAAAGGCTAACGTGCTTTGGGCTGCATGAACAAATGTTATTTCTTTGTTCAATTCGGAAAAGAAACCATTAAAACCACGGCAATAAATAAGGTGTAAATCACATTAAATAAAAGAAACCATTAAAACCATAGCTGCCATTAAAACTTCGCTTTTAATATGCCATCCCTCACATAAAGTAAGCCTTTGTGACTCTAAGCTGAACGCACAAAATAACCAAGGGGCTTATTATGAGCACAACTGACGATTCTTTCTCTGTTACCCACGACCCGATTGAAATTCAGCGACCTTCGCTCAAAGAGCGCTGGTGGCATATTATGGACACCTGGAAAATCGGGATTATTCCTCTGCCGCTGTTCGTTCTGGCGGGCGTGCTGATTGCGATTGATTGCCTGGGCGGAAAACTGCCGAGCGATATCGTGGTGATGGTCGCCACGCTGGCCTTCTTCGGCTTTGCCTGCGGCGAGTTTGGCAAACGCCTGCCGATTGTCGGCAAGCTCGGCGCGGCGGCGATTTGCGCCACCTTTATCCCTTCCGCGCTGGTCTATTACGGCCTGCTGCCGGACGTGGTGGTCGAGTCCACCACCAAGTTCTACAAATCCACCAACATTCTCTATCTCTACATCTGCTGCATTATCGTCGGCAGCATCATGAGCATGAACCGCACGGTGCTGATCCAGGGCTTCTTGCGCATTTTCTTCCCGATGCTGTGCGGCGAAATCGTCGGCATGCTGGTAGGGATGGGCGTCGGCCTGGCGCTGGGCCTTGAGCCTTTCCAGATCTTCTTCTTTATCATTCTGCCGATTATGGCGGGCGGCGTGGGCGAAGGTGCAATCCCGCTCTCCATCGGCTATGCCACCCTGCTGCATATGGATCAGGGCGTGGCGCTCGGCCGCGTGCTGCCGATGGTCATGCTCGGCGGGCTGACGGCAATCATCATCTCCGGCTGCCTGAACCAGCTCGGTAAACGCTACCCGCACCTGACCGGTGAAGGCCAGCTGATGCCTAACCGCGCCAATGCCGATGCCACCGTCTCTCAGCCTGCATTCTCCGGCAAGGCGGACGTGACCACTATCGCCTCCGGCGCGCTGCTGGCGGTGCTGCTCTACATGCTGGGCATGCTCGGCCACAAGCTGATTGGCCTGCCTGCTCCGGTCGGCATGCTGTTTATGGCGGTTCTGGTGAAGCTCTGTAACGGTGCCTCTCCACGCCTGCTGGAAGGCTCTCAGGTGGTGTACAAATTCTTCCAGACCTCTGTGACCTATCCGATTCTCTTTGCCGTTGGCGTGGCTATCACCCCGTGGCATGAACTGGTGGCCGCCTTCACGCTGACCAACCTGCTGGTGATTATCAGCACCGTCTCCGCGCTCGTGGCGACCGGGTTCTTCGTCGGCAAAAAGATTGGTATGCACCCGATTGATGTCGCCATCGTCTCCTGCTGCCAGAGCGGTCAGGGCGGTACCGGCGACGTGGCGATCCTGACCGCAGGCAACCGCATGAGCCTGATGCCATTCGCCCAGATTGCTACCCGTATCGGCGGGGCGATTAACGTCTCTGTCTCACTGCTGATTCTGGGCAACTTCCTCGTTTAAGTTTTCAGGAAAGAACAATGAAACTCGCAAGCTTTTTATTCCAGGGAAAACGCAGCTACGGCATCGTCCAGGCCGACGGCGTGATTGATTTAGGCCGCCGTCTTGGCGACCGCTACAGCGACCTTAAAGCGCTGCTGCAGGGCAACGGGCTGGCACAGGCTACCCGCTACCTGAACGATGCCGTGGACGTGCCGATGAGCGCCATCACCTTCTTACCGGTGATTGAGCAGCCGGAAAAAATCCTCTGCGTGGGCATGAACTACGCCGACAAGCGCAAGGAGTTTGACCAGCACAACCCGGCCCCAACGCTGTTTGTCCGTTTTCCGGATTCACAGACCGGCCACAACGAACCGGTGCTGAAGCCGCGCCACTCTAGTGAATTCGACTACGAAGGCGAGCTGGCGGTGATCATCGGTAAAGGCGGGGAAAACATCAGCCGTGACGACGCCCTGCGTCACGTGGCGGGCTACAGCTGCTACATGGACGGCTCCGCCCGCGACTGGCAGCACACCTGGTTTACCGCCGGTAAAAACTGGCGCAAAACCGGCGCGTTTGGCCCGTGGATGGCCACGGCAGATGAGATCCCCGATCCGCACAGGCTTGCAATCCGCACCTGGCTCAACGGCCGCATGGTGCAGGAAGACAACACCAGCAGCATGATCCACAAGGTTGCTGAGCTGATCGAGTACATCAGCACCTTCACCCGCTTAAGTCCTGGCGATGTGATCATCACCGGATCCCCGGGCGGGGTGGGTAAAAAGCGCAATCCGCCGCTGTTTATGAAAGAGGGCGATCGCATTGAGGTGGAGATCGAGCATATCGGTCATCTCAGCAACGTGATCGTGGAAGCGCCAGCCATCGGGCTTGCGGCAGCACATTAAGTAAGGCGGCAGCATGCAATCGCAACCCATCGATTTTCGCCACACCCTCGTGGCGAAACACCCGGAACGCTTAAGCCAGATCCGCTACCTGCTGGCAGACAGCGGCCTTGGCCTGGACAACGACATCACGCTGTTCGTCGAAGCCTGGTCCGGCTCGCAGCTGGTGGGTTGCGCAGGGCTTGCTGCCAACGTCATCAAATGCGTGGCGGTCAACGAGCAGCTTCGCGGCGAGAACCTCAGCGCGCGGCTGCTGGCAGAGGTGGAAAATGCGGCGCTGGAGTGCGGCCATTTTCACCTCTTCCTCTGCACCCGTCCGTGCAACCGGGAGCGCTTTGCCCGCAGCGGCTTCTGGCCGATTGCCCAGAGCGGGAACAACGCGGTGCTGATGGAGAACACCCCGCAGGGGATCGAGCGCTACTGCCGTTCCCTGCGCGCGAAGCGCAAGTGCGGGGAGAACATTGGCGCGATAGTGATGAACGCCAATCCGTTCACCCTCGGCCACCGCCATCTGGTGGAGCAGGCGGTGCAGCGGTGCGACGCCCTGCACCTGTTCGTGGTGCGTGAGGACGCCTCGTTCTTTCCGTTCAGCGCCCGTCTGGAGATGGTGCGCGCGGGGGTGGCGCATCTGCCGAACGTCGTGGTGCATGAAGGCTCGCAGTACATCATCTCTCGCGCCACCTTCCCGGCCTACTTCCTGAAGGAGACCGGCAAAGTGCAGCAGGCGTGGAGCGAGATCGACGTGCTGATCTTCCGGGACTTCATTGCCCCGGCGCTGGGCATCACGCACCGCTTCATCGGCTCGGAGCCGTTCTGCGACATTACCCGCCAGTACAACCAGACGCTGCACGACCTGCTGGCCTCGCATATTGAGGTGGTGGAAATGCCGCGCATCAAGGCCACCGGTAACGCCATATCGGCGTCCGAAGTGCGTCGATTACTGAAGACACAGCAGTTTTCCCGGATCCGGGAGATTGTCCCGGACTCCACCTTCGCGCATCTCGAAACGCATTACCGTGCGAGTGCGGAAGTCGCTTAACTACCAGGAATTTATCATGAAAATTGTAAGGGAGGCGCTGGCCGGAACGCAGGAGTCCAGCGACCTGATGGTGAAAATCGCTCCCGCTCAAGGCGAGCTGGAGATAGTCATCCACAGTGAAGTGATTAAGCAGTTTGGCGAACAAATTCGCCAGGTGGTCAACGACACATTGCGCGCCATGAACGTGCACCAGGGATTAATTATTATTGAAGACAAAGGGGCGCTGGACTGTGTGATCCGCGCCCGCCTGCAAAGCGCGCTTATGCGTGCCGCCGGTGAACAGGCCATCAACTGGGGGGCGCTGAAATGAGCAAACTCCGCCGCAGTATGCTGTTCCTGCCGGGTGCCAACGCCGCCATGCTCTCCACCGCCTTTATCTACCGTCCCGACTCCATCATGTTTGATCTTGAGGACGCCGTTGCCCTGCGCGAGAAGGATACCGCGCGCATGCTGGTGTTCCATGCCCTGCAGCACCCGATGTATCAGGATATCGAAACCGTGGTGCGCATTAACCCGCTGAGCACGCCGTTTGGCCTGCTGGATTTGGAAGCCGCCGTGCGGGCAGGCGTGGACGTGATCCGACTGCCGAAAACCGACACGCCGGACGACATCTACGAGCTGGAAGGCCACCTTGAGCGCATTGAGCAGGAGTGTGGCCGCGAGGTCGGCTCCACCCGCGTAATGGCGGCGATTGAGTCGGCCATTGGCGTCATCAACGCCGTGGCGATTGCCCGCAGCTCTCCGCGCCTCATCGGCATTGCGCTGGCCGCCTTTGACTACGTGATGGACATGCAGACCGAGCGCGGCGACGGCACCGAGCTGTTCTACGCCCGCTGCGCCGTGCTGCACGCCGCCCGCGCGGCGGGTATCGACGCCTTTGACGTGGTGTGGTCAGACGTTAACGACGAGGCCGGGTTCCTGCGCGAGGTCGATTTGATCCGCAAGATGGGCTTTAACGGCAAATCGCTGATCAACCCGCGCCAGATTGACCTGCTGCACAACGCCTACGCCCCGACGCAGGAAGAGGTGGATCACGCCAGAAGGGTGATTGAGGCGGCAGAAGAGGGCGAGCGTAACGGCCTGGGCGTGGTGTCGCTCAACGGCAAAATGGTGGATGCACCGATTATTAACCACGCGCAGGTGGTGCTGGAGCGCGCGGCGGCCTCCGGCGTGCGTCGGTAAGGATAAGACAATGAATCAGACTGAACTTCTTCACGTGAATTTTCCCCATCTGCGGGACCTAAAACCGTTTGATACCGCCCACAGCGCCACGCCGTGGCTGGCGGACAGCGACGCGAAACACAGCCGCAAGCTGTGCGCCTCTATTGAAGAGGCGGTTAAGCGCTGCGGCCTGCAGGACGGCATGACCATCTCCTTCCACCACGCGTTTCGCGAAGGCGATCGGGTGATCAACACCGTTGTGGCGCTGCTGGCGCGCATGGGCTTTAAAAACCTGACCCTGGCCTCCAGCTCGCTGATGACCTGCAACGACGCGCTGATCGAGCATATTGAAAGTGGCGTCATCACCCGGATTTACACCTCGGGCATGCGCGGCAGGCTGGCGGATGCCATCTCCCACGGCCTGATGGACGAGCCGGTGCAAATCCACTCCCACGGCGGTCGCGTGAAGCTGCTCCAGGACGGCGAGCTGAATATCGACGTGGCGTTTCTCGGCGTGCCGTGTAGCGATGAGTTTGGCAACGCCAACGGGACGCACGGAAAATCGTGCTGCGGCTCGCTGGGCTACGCCATGGTGGACGCGCACTTTGCCCGCAAGGTAGTGCTGCTGACCGAAGAACTGGTACCGTTCCCCAATATGCCCGCCAGCCTGGTGCAGGACCAGGTGGACTACATCGTGCAGGTTGAAAGCGTAGGCGACCCGGCGAAAATCAGCGTCGGCGCGGCGCGCGTCACCAGCAACCCGCGCGAGCTGATGATCGCCCGCTATGCGGCGGACGTGATTGAGCATTCCGGCTACTTCAAACCGGGCTTCTCGATGCAGACCGGCTCCGGCGCGGCGGCCACGGCCTGCACCCGCTTTATGGAAGAGAAGATGGAGCGCAGCGGCGTGAAGGCGCGCTTTGCGCTCGGCGGCATCACCGGCAGCCTGGTGGACCTGCACGAGAAGGGGCTGATCGAAAAGCTGCTCGATACCCAGTGCTTTGACGGCCAGGCGGCGGCTTCGCTGGCGCGCAACCCGAACCACGTGGAGATCTCCACCAACGTCTACGCCAACCCCGGCAGCAAGGCGGCAAGCTGCGACCAGCTCGACGTGGTGATCCTCAGCGCGCTGGAAATCGACGTTGATTTCAACGTCAACGTCATCACCGGCTCCGACGGGGTGATGCGAGGCGCGTCCGGCGGGCACTGCGACGTGGCCGCCGCGGCGAATCTGACCATCGTCGTTGCTCCTCTGCTGCGCAGCCGCATTCCCACGGTCGTGAAGCGGGTTACCACGCGCCTCACGCCGGGCGAAAGCATCGACGTGCTGGTCACCGACCACGGCATCGCGGTTAACCCGGCGCGTCCGGAAATCCGCGAGCGGCTGCTGGAAGCCGGGCTGAAGGTTGTGGATATCAACGCGCTGTACGAGCGGGCGATCTCCCTGACCGGCATCCCTAAACCGATAGAGTTTACCGACAAAATCGTCGGGGTGATCCGCTACCGCGACGGCAGCGTGATCGACACCGTGCGACAGGTGAAGGAGTAAGTATGATTTCAGCGACACCCGTGCGGACGGGTGTCAGCCTGGACGAACTGCTGGCGGCGAAAGAGCGCCGCGCAGCGCGCCAGGCTGACATGCTCGAGCACTATCAACAACCGGTGATTTCCCTCACGCTGGTCACGCCTGGGGAAATCAAGGACAGCCTGCGCTATCGCAATACCATGGGCGTGGCGCTGCAGATGTGCGACCAGCTGCTGTGGGAAAAACGCTGGCAGGTGCTGGACCGCCAGGTTCTATGGCTCCCGACCGGGCCAGAAGCCCTGTGGTGCGTGGCCCATCCGGCGGCGGAAATCAAAGCGCACTGTGCGGACCTGGAGCAGACGCACCCGCTCGGCAGGCTGTGGGATCTGGACGTGATCTGCCCTCAGCACGGCCACGTCGGGCGTCAGTCGCTGGGCGCAAATCTAAGGCGTTGCCTGATCTGCGACGAGCCCGCTCATGCCTGCTCCCGTTCGCGCGCTCATCCTGTGGAGCAGGTGGTTTCCCGCGTGGAGAAAATGATCGATGACTGGTTTGCTCGCGACTAAACCGCGCCCGGTTGACGTGCCTGCGCTTGCCGAAGCGGCGCTGTGGCAGGAGCTGGAACTAACGCCCAAGCCGGGGCTGGTGGACAAGCTCAATAACGGTTCCCATCGCGATATGGACCATGCGCTGTTCATTCGCAGCATTATGGCGATTACGCCGTGGTTTACGCGCTTTGCCGAGTTGGGCAGCGCGCATGCGGATAAACCCGCTGGCGAACAGCTACGGCTTCTCCGCCCGATGGGGATGGCCTGCGAGCAGGCGATGTACGCCGCGACGAACGGAGTGAATACCCACAAGGGCGGGATTTTTGCCCTGGGTTTACTGTGCTTCGCTGCCGGTCGTGTGAAAAATATCTCCGCAGACAGCCTCTGCTGTGAGGTGAGTAACATCTGCCGCGGGCTGGTGTCGCGGGAGCTGGCCGCACGCAGCGGGCAGGCGACGGCGGGCGAGCGGCAGTTTCAGCAGTACGGCTTAACCGGGGCGCGCGGCGAGGCTGAGAGCGGCTTTGCGACGGTCCGTAAGGCGCTGGCGCAGTGGAACGGACATTCACTTCACGGCCTGCTGTTACGCCTGATGGCGGTTAATCAGGACAGTAATCTGGTTTCACGCGGCGGCATGGAAGGGCTGCGCTACGTTCAGGGCTACGCGCGGGAACTGCTGGCTAACGGCTGGGACCGCGAGGCGTTGCTTAAGATGGATAACGCACTGATTGAACGGAACCTGAGCCCGGGCGGTAGCGCGGATTTGCTGTCGGTGGGTTGGGTGCTGTCTGGAATAAAATAGCCGGGTGGCGGCTTCGCCTTACCCGGCTTACGGTCTTGTTTTGTAGGCCCGGTAAGCGCAGCGCCACCGGGCACAACAATCAATGCGCGATCGGCTGCGCACCGTGCGGCTCGCGCACGTGCTTGTACTTGAACAGCGCGATGAACGCGAAGAACAGCACCAGCGAGTACGCCGCGAAGATCAGCCACACCGGCTGCCAGTTGGTGATACCGTTAGTGGTGTACATCTCAACCACTTTACCGCTCACCACGCCGCCCAGAATACAGCCGAAGCCGTTGGTCATCATCAGGAACATACCCTGCGCGCTGGCGCGGATTTCAGGCTTCACTTCTTTTTCCACAAACACCGAACCGGAGATGTTGAAGAAGTCGAAGGCGCAGCCGTAAACAATCATCGACAGCACCAGCAGCACGGTGCCGAACGGGCTTGGATCGCCGTAGGCGAACAGGCCGAAGCGCAACATCCACGCCGCGATACTGATCAGCATGACGTTCTTGATGCCGTAGCGGCTCAGGAAGAACGGGATGGTCAGGATGAACAGCGTCTCAGAGATCTGAGAGATGGACATCATCACCGACGCATGTTCAACGATAAAACTGCCGGAGAACAGCGGGTTGTTATCGAAGCTGTGCAGGAAGGTGTTGCCGAACATGTTGGTGATCTGCAGCTCCGCGCCCAGCAGCATGGAGAAGATAAAGAAGATCGCCATGCGTTTGTTTTTGAACAGCGCGAAGGCGTCCAGGCCGAGCATGGTGCTCCAGCTCTGGTTTTTCTGCTGGTTAGAAACCGGAATGGTCGGCAACGTCAGGGTCAAGATCGCCAACACCACGGAGAGCGCCGCACCGATATAGAGCTGCATATGGCTCAGTTCGAAGCCCGCGAAGCTCACGCCCCACATCGCCATAATAAAGCCGATGGTGCCCCAGATACGGATTGGCGGGAAATCGGTCACGATATCCATATCCGCAGACTTCAGGCGGTAGTAGGAGATGGTGTTGATCAGCCCAAGCGTTGGCATATATGCCAGCGAGTTAAGCAGGATCACCATGAACATCGCCCCCGGCGTGGTCACCTGGGCTGCCATAAACAGCGTCCCCGCACCCACCAGATGACAAAGCATGTACAGCCATTTTGCGCTTAGCCATTTATCCGCCACGATGCCCAGCAGCGTTGGCATGAAGACAGCCGCAATACCGAGCGAGCTGTAGACGGCACCGATTGACGCACCATCGAACTTGAGCGTCACAAACATATAGGAGCCGAGTGTAGTCAGCCAGCTACCCCACAGGCAGAACTGCAGAAACGACAATATTTTAAGCTGCAGCTTAAGGTTCATGTTACTTTCCTCACAAGTGAGCGGGAGATATGTTGTTTTGGGAACATTCAGGGTTGTTATTTGATGCAATTCTATCAGTTGGCAACGATATGTTTTGTTACCTCCCGCAAAAAAATGCAATCCACATTAATTTGCAGTTTGGATTGTGATGCAAATAACATTTTCGTATGGGTGGGGTGAGTGAGTGCGGTCTGATGCCCTCACCCTGACCCTCTCCCACGGGGAGAGGGAAAGCAGAACACCTTCCCCTTGCAGGAAAAGGTGTGTTGATTATCGACGACGGTAGTTCTTCTGCGCCGTATTCACCTTATACAGATAGCGACGGGATTCCGCAGACGGGTGGCGGGTGGTGAGGGTAGAGTAGACATCCCCCGGCGCCATGCTGTTGATGATGTTCGCGGCCTGCACTTTGTCATTTGAGAAGACGCGCAGCACGCTGCCCGCGCCGCCGTTATAGGCGGTGATCACCGCATAGCGGCGCGACGTCGGGTTGTCTATGCCGCCGAGGTAGACATTGTTCAGCATCGCCAGATAGGCCGTGCCGGTATCAATGTTGCTCTGCGGGTCGAACAGATAGCTGCGGCTCGGCGTGCCGGATTTACCCTGCGCGCGGAAGACGTCTTTACCGGCGCTGTGCTGCACAACCTGCATCAGCCCCAGGGCATCGGAACGGCTTACCGCATACGGGTTAAACGAGGATTCGGTCTGCATAATCGCCAGGATCAGCGACTCATCCACGCCGTATTTACGCGAGGCCTGACGAACCATGCCCAGATACTTATGCGCACGCTTGTCGAGGTGGTTCGGGACGAGGTTGATGGTGACGCTATAGATGATCTTCAGACCGTTAGAGCGGCTCTTCAGGCGCGTCTGCAGCAGGTAGTCGGCAAATTTCGTGGCGCGGCCTTCCCAGCGGATCGGCTGGCCGGTCTGATCGACGACCTGGCCGTACAGGAACGGCTCTTTCGAGATGGTGATATCGTCGGCATCGGAGTAGAGATCGATAGAGCCAGGATCGTCACCCATCAGCAGGGTTTTGATTATCGCCTGACGGAGTCGTGCCGCAGGGTCCGTGCCTGCAATGGTCTCAATCGTGATCGTCCCCTCATCAAAGTTGATGTGGCTACGGGTCAGATAGGCGTCGGTGTACTTAACGTAGTCCTTAGGTCCGGCAATAAGAACTTCGTTAAATCCCCATATGTTCTCGATGTTGTGGGCAAACTGCCCCATCAAAATGTCAAAACCGTTGGTGTCCTTGATCCAGGCTTCGTTGTAATCTTCGCCTTTTTTTGACGAACACGAGACAAGCAACGGCGCAACAAGGGCTAGCGCTAAAAGTTTTTTCATCATTCCGGGAGTGCGTGTTGTGTTTGCTTTAACGGCGGGGTTTCCCCCGCACGCTGTTATTTTTCCGGTGGCGTATAGCCTTCGATGTGCACGTCTTTACCTTCGAACAGGAAGCTCACCATCTCCTGCTCAAGCAGCTTGCGGTGTTCCGGGTTCATCATGCTGAGTTTCTTCTCGTTGATCAGCATGGTCTGCTTTTTCTGCCACTGTCCCCAGGCTTCTTTGGAGATTTCATTGTAGATGCGTTTACCCAGGTCGCCCGGATAAAGCTGGAAATCCTGGCCTTCAGCGTCACGCTGCAGGAAAGTACAAAAAATCGTTCTGGCCATACTCATTCCTCTTTTTCTTGTCGATGCTAAACCATTGCACCGGCACGTAATTGCTGTAACAGGCGCTCCACGGGAGCCGCCAGTCCGACTGATGGCGGTTGCGCTAAGTTATACCAGAGAGCGGTGCCTTCATCCATGCACGAGGCGAAGGAGGACACGGGAAGCCACATCGGCACAATATCCAGATGGAAATGGCTGAAGGTGTGGCGAAACGCGGTCAACTGCGTCAGGTTATCGGCAGCAATCCCGCGCTTTTTAAGCCATTCACGCAGCAAGTCTTCATCTTCAAACTGTGGGAAGCAGTATAGACCACCCCACAGACCGCTCGGCGGACGCTGGGCGAGGAAGACCTCGTCACCGTGCTGCATCAGCAGCATATAGCCGGTGCGCTCCGGCAGCGTCTGCTTGGGTTTCTTACCCGGATACTGCGCCCATGAATGGTTGGCATACGCCACGCAGAGATTATTCACCGGGCAGAGTTCGCATTTTGGTTTTGAGCGCGTGCAGACCATTGCGCCGAGATCCATCATCGCCTGGTTGAAACGCTCGACGCCGTTAGCCGGAGTAACCGCTTCACTTATTTCCCAAAGACGTTTTTCAACATCTTTCTTCCCCGGCCAGCCGTCGACGGCATAGCAGCGCGCCAGCACGCGCTTCACGTTGCCGTCGAGGATCGGGAAATGCTTGCCTAAAGACAGGGAGAGAATAGCGCCTGCGGTTGAACGTCCGACGCCGGGGAGATCGGCCACCTCATCGAAGGTTTCCGGGAACTTCCCGCTGTGGCGCGTGGCGACCTGCTGTGCGGCCTTGTGAAGGTTACGCGCGCGGGCGTAATAGCCAAGACCGGTCCACAGGTGCAGGACCTCGTCCAGCGGCGCGTTGGCCAGATCGGTCACCGTCGGGAAGCGCGCCATAAAACGCTCGAAGTAAGGGATCACCGTGGCGACCTGCGTTTGTTGCAACATCACCTCGGAGAGCCATACTTTGTAAGGCGTTTTTTCAATTTGCCAGGGCAGGGTTTTACGCCCGTATTTGTCGTACCAGTCCAGCACCTGGGCTGAAAATTGAGATGCTTGCATGGTCATCGATTCGCATAATCAGGGACGCAGATTGCAGCACAGCGTCAATCTGCTGTAAACCGGATCTTTCCCATGCTTGCATAGAAGCCTTAACTTTGGATAATGCCCGTTTCCCGAACATTCTCACAAGCAGACAACTCTTTTATGAAAAACGACGTCATTTCACCGGAATTTGATGAAAACGGTCGCCCGCTGCGCCGTATTCGCAGCTTTGTCCGTCGTCAGGGCCGCCTGACAAAAGGTCAGCAACACGCGCTGGACAACTACTGGCCGGTGATGGGCGTTGAGTTCAGCGAGCAGCCTCTGGATTTTGCCGAGCTGTTTGGCCGCGACGCGCCGATCACGCTGGAAATTGGCTTCGGTATGGGCGCCTCGCTGGTGACCATGGCGAAAGCGCGCCCGGAGCAGAACTTCCTCGGTATCGAAGTCCACTCCCCGGGCGTCGGTGCGTGTCTGGCAACGGCCCATGAAGAGGGCGTTGAGAACCTGCGCGTGATGTGTCACGACGCGGTGGAAGTGCTGCACAAAATGATTCCTGACAATTCTTTAACCATGGTTCAGCTCTTTTTCCCTGACCCGTGGCACAAAGCGCGTCATAATAAACGCCGTATCGTTCAGGCGCCGTTTGCCGAGCTGGTTAAAAGTAAGCTGAAGCTGGGCGGTGTCTTCCATATGGCGACCGACTGGGAACCGTATGCGGAACATATGCTGGAAGTGATGTCGTCGCTGGACGGTTACAAAAACCAGTCTGCGAGCAACGACTATGTACCGCGTCCGGAATCGCGTCCGGTAACGAAATTTGAACAGCGTGGCCATCGTCTTGGTCACGGTGTATGGGACTTAATGTTCGAGAGGGTGAAATAATGGCAAAGAATCGTAGCCGTCGTCTGCGTAAAAAGATGCACATCGAAGAATTCCAGGAAGTGGGCTTCTCCGTTGCGTGGCGTTTCCCGGAAGGCACCAGCGTTGAGCAGATCGATCAGGACGTGGATGCGTTCATCAACGAGGTGATCGAGCCAAACAAACTGGCCTTCGACGGTAGCGGCTATCTGGCCTGGGAAGGTCTGATCTGCACCCAGGAAGTGGGTAAATGCACCGAAGAACATCAGGCTCTGGTCCGTAAATGGCTTGAAGACCACAAGCTCGAAGATGTCCGCGTCAGCGAACTTTTCGACGTTTGGTGGGACTAATAAAGCAGTCAAGGGCCAGCATTAGCTGGCCCGTTTTGTCTGAGGGAGTGTTTAAGATGCGCAAAACGTTGCTGGCCGTTGCTTTGATGGCAACCGGATTCACCGCCCATGCGGATTATCAATGTAGCGTCACCCCGCGTGATGACGTGGTGTTAAGCCCGCAAACCGTGCAGGTCAAAGGCGAGAACGGCAATCTGGTGATTACGCCAGAAGGGAACGTCACCTATAACGGCAAGCAGTACAACCTGACTGCCGCACAGCGCGAGCAGGCGAAAGACTATCAGTCCGAATTGCGTACCGCGCTGCCGTGGATTAATGAAGGTGCCCTGACGCGCGTCGAAAAGAGCCGCGTGGCGCTGGATAAGATCATCACCAAAGAGGTGGGGGAGAGCAGCAACATGCGCACCCGCCTGACGAAGCTGGACAAGCAGCTTAAAGAGCAGATGAACCGTATTATCGAGACGCGCTCCGACGGCCTGACGTTCCACTATAAGGCGATCGATCAGGTCCGTGCCGACGGGCAGCAGCTGGTGAACCAGGCGATGGGCGGCATCCTGCAGGACAGCATCAACGAGATGGGTGCCAAAGCGGTGCTGAAAGGCGGCGGTAACCCGCTGCAGGGCGTGCTGGGCAGTCTGGGCGGCCTGCAAACCTCCATTCAGAACGAGTGGAAAAACCAGGAAGATGATTTCCAGCAGTTCGGCAAAGACGTTTGTAAACGCGTGGTGTCGCTGGAAGACAGCCGTAAGGCGCTGGTGGGGACGCTGAAGTAAGGTCCCCTCACCCTATCCCTCTCCCCAAAGGGGCGAGGGGATGGTTTGCTCCCTCTCCCTTTCAGGGTGTACGGTCCGGGGACATGGCGAACAATTTTTAACATCCTTTACCCATGGTGATCGACTGTCTCTTCAGGTCGATCATCCCCACACTCTGCCAACCTTTCCCTCAGCTGGCAGAACGGGATGCAAAATCCTGAATCCGCCTTCAGGATTCTTCGGCGAGGAACAGCTCAAGAAGGGAATTGAGGAACAGTTTGCCGTGCTCGGTGATCTGCCAGTATTCCGCACATTCCGTGAGATACCCCTGCGCCAGCGCTTCGTCGATCTGCGGGCGAATCACCGATTCCGCCAGCCCGGTGTACAGCGCAAACTCAGCGCGCGGCGCGGCTTCCAGCAGACGGAAGCGGTTCATAAAGAACTCAAACGGCTTATCCGCCGCCTCGACGTTGTGCTGACGCTCCAGGTAGCGGCCTTCCATATACCCGCGAGGGTGGCGGGTTTTGGCAGTACGCAGAATACGCCCGTCCGGGAAGGTCACCTTGCCGTGCGCGCCGCAGCCAATCCCGAGATAGTCGCCAAAACGCCAGTAGTTCAGGTTGTGCTGACACTGGTAGCCCGGCTTTGCATACGCCGACGTTTCGTACTGCTGATAGCCCGCAGCGGTTAAAAGCCTGTGACCCTGCTCGAAGATATCCCACAGCGCGTCGTCATCCGGCAGCACCGGCGGACGCGAGCCAAACAGGGTGTTGGGCTCGATGGTGAGCTGGTACCACGACAGGTGCGGCGGGTTCAGTTCGATCGCCTGGCGCAGGTCGTCCAGCGCCTCTTCCAGCGACTGATCCGGCAGGCCGTGCATCAAATCCAGGTTAAAGCTGCGCAGGCCCAGACCGGTCGCCAGGTTTGCCGCGCGCTTCGCCTCTTCCGGGCCGTGAATACGCCCCAGGCGCTTCAGTTTCGGCTCGCTAAAGCTCTGCACGCCGATGGAGATGCGGTTCACGCCCGCGCGCTGATAGTCGACAAAACGGTCGGCCTCAACGGTACCGGGGTTGGCTTCCATCGTGATTTCAGCATCCGCTGCCAGGTTCAGGCGCGCACGTACGCCGTCCAGCAGCGTTTGCATCGCCGGGCCTGACAGCAGGCTCGGCGTACCGCCACCTATGAAAATGGTCTTAACTTCACGTCCCTGTGCGTAAGGTACATCGGCGTCCAGGTCGGCCAGCAGATGCGCAACGTAGTCATCGTGCGGCACTTCGCCCTTCAGCGCGTGCGAGTTGAAATCGCAGTACGGGCATTTCTGCACGCACCACGGGATGTGAATATAAAGACTCAGAGGCGGCAAATTAGCCATTACGCAGTGCTTCCAGTAACAGTTTCAGCGCGCTTCCACGGTGGGATATCGCGCTTTTCTCTTCGCGGGTCAGTTCCGCAGCGGTTTTGCCCTCGGTCGGGACAAAGAAAATCGGATCGTAGCCAAAGCCGCCGTTGCCAGCCGCTTCACGAGTAATCACGCCCGGCCAGCTGCCGTGGCAGACGATCGGAGTAGGGTCTTCCGCGTGACGCATATAGACCAGCACGCAGTGGAACTGCGCGGAGCGCTGTTCGTCCGGTACGTCTTTAAGGGCGACAAGCAGCTTTTCCAGATTCTGCTGGTCGGTAGCGTCAACGCCAGAATAGCGCGCAGAGTAGATCCCCGGCGCGCCGCCAAGGGCGTCTACGGCCAGGCCGGAGTCGTCGGCAATCGCGGGCAGGCCCGTAATCTGCGCGGCATGGCGTGCTTTGAGGATCGCGTTTTCGATAAACGTCAGCCCCGTCTCTTCGGCGGAATCCACGCCAAGATCGGTCTGGGCGACCACGTCCAGACCAAAATCATTTAATAGCGAGGCCAGCTCGCGCACTTTACCGGCGTTGCCGGTCGCGAGAACAACTTTCTGCATGGTTTAGTCCTGTTCTTTCAGTGCCGCGACTTCCGTCGGGATAGATTGCGGATTAAGGATTTTTACCTGTTTATGTCGCCCAAGTTCACCTTTTTCAATGATGACCTGACTTTTGGCGACGCGAAACTGTTTTGCCAGATATTTGGTCAGATGCGCGTTCGCCTGGCCGTCAACCGGCGGGGCGGTGATGGCGACTTTTAACTCGTCGCCATGCAGCCCAACAATACCGTCACGGCTGGCTTTGGGCTGAATATACAGCCGCAAAACCAGCCCGTCAGCGCAGGTGCTTACTGCACTCATAGCGCCATCCACAGCCCCGGCAGCAGCATATTGCCCGTGGACTGCAGCAGCTCAGCGATCCCCATGTTGACCACATAGAGCAGCAGTACCAAGATCATCGGCGAGAAATCAATACCGCCCATCGAAGGCAGCAGGTTGCGAATCGGGCGCAGCAGCGGTTCGGCCAGTTGGATCAGCGCATATTCTACCGGACTACGGCCCTGGCTTACCCAACTCATGATGGCCATGACCAGCAGCACCCAAAAAATCAGCAGACCGACGGTTTTGATTAAAATCAGGACCGCAGCAATCCAGATAATCGGCTGGAAGGTGATGACCATAAACAGCACAATCGCTTTGATAACGCTCAGAATAAACGCCACCAGCAGAGACGAACTGTCGATGGGACCCATCGCCGGGATAATACGACGCAGCGGTCCGACAACAGGCTGCGTGATTTTCACGACAAACTGCGAGAACGGATTGTAAAAATCACAGCGGGCCCACTGCATCCAGACGCGCAGCAAAAGCGCCATCGTATACAGCTCAAGCACAGTTGAGAGCAGGAAAGTCAACGTCTTCATGGCGTTCCTCAGGTTTCCTTATTATTTTGAGTAGTCGCGCGCACCGAAAATTGCCGTGCCGATGCGCACCATAGTGCTGCCTGCCGCGATGGCGGCTTCCATATCATCCGACATGCCCAGAGAAAGCGTGTCTACCGTGTTATAGCGCGCTTTAAGCGCCTCAAATGCTACAGCCATTTGCTGTGCCACGGCAAACTGCCTTTCATAACTTGACTCAGGCGCCGGGATTGCCATCAAACCACGCAGGGTTAAACGCGGCAGGGCGTCCACTTCGGCTGCCAGCGCATCCAGCTCGCTCAGCGCAATGCCGGACTTGCTGTTTTCGTCGCTGATGTTGATTTGAATCAGCACGTTAAGCGCTGGCATCTCTGACGGACGCTGGTCGTTCAGGCGTGTCGCAATGCGCAGACGGTCAACGGTATGGCACCAGTCAAAGTGCTCCGCCACCAGACGGCTTTTGTTCGACTGCAGTGGACCAATAAAGTGCCACTGCAGATCCGTATTCCCCTGTTCCTGGAAGTAGCGAATTTTATCCACGCCTTCCTGGACGTAGTTTTCACCAAACGCGCGTTGGCCTGCGTCAATAGCTTCTGCGATGGCGCTCGCAGGCTTGGTTTTGCTGACTGCAAGCAACGTAATTTCTTCTGAAGCCCGGCCGCAACGCGTTGCGGCGGCTGAGATTTTGTCCCGGACCTGTGCCAGGTTATGCGCAATGTCGTTCATTTTCCGAGGAGTAGTCTATGGATGTGGAAGAAATTGTGGCCCTTAGTGTAAAGCATAACGTCTCCGATCTACACCTGTGCAGTGATTCGCCACCCCGCTGGCGCAGAACGGGCCGCCTTGAACCGGCACCGTTTCCTCCTCCTGACGTCGGGGCGTTGTTAAAAGCGTGGCTCAACGATGAGCAGCAGGGAACATGGTGGGCAAATGGACAGGTGGATTTTGCCGCGACGGTAACGGGAGGCCAGCGTCTGCGCGGGAGTGCCTTTAAGCAGATGCGCGGTGTCTCTGTGACGCTGCGGCTGTTGCCGCGTACCTGTCCGCAGCTCGCTACGCTGGGCGCGCCGCGGGCAATCCCGGAACTGTTATCCAATGACGCCGGGCTGATTCTGGTCACGGGGGCGACCGGCAGCGGCAAATCCACTACGCTGGCGGCGATGGTCGATTTTCTCAACCACCATACTGACGGCCATATCCTCACGCTTGAAGATCCGGTGGAGTTTATCTACCAGAGCGAGCGTTGCCTGATCCAGCAGCGGGAGATTGGCCAGCACAGTCCGTCATTTGCCGACGCGCTGCGCAGCGCCTTACGCCAGGATCCGGACGTTATTTTGCTGGGGGAGCTGCGCGACAGCGAAACGATCCGCCTGGCGCTAACGGCGGCGGAAACCGGGCATCTGGTGCTGGCGACGCTGCATACGCGCGGGGCATCGCAGGCGATTGAACGGCTGGTCGATACGTTCCCGGCGCAGGAGAAAGATCCGGTGCGTAACCAGCTGGCCGGCAGCCTCCGGGCAGTGCTGGCGCAGAAGCTGCTTCCCGATCTGCAGGACGGCCGCGTCGCGCTGTATGAACTGCTGGTGAACACCGCTGCGGCGGCAAATCTTATTCGTGAAGGGAAAACGTGGCAACTGCCCGGCATCATCCAAACCGGTCTGCAGGCAGGAATGCAGAACTTTGACCAGAGCCTGGCGGAGAGACGGGCGCAGGGGCGGCTGTAGGCCCCGTGCTTAAAAGCCCTGTTCGAAATAGCTTTCGAGGATAATCACGGCAGAAGCGGAGTCCACGCTGCCTTTGTTGAGCGCCCGGAAGCCGCCGTGCTCAAACAGACCCGCACGTGCTTCGACGGTGCTAAGACGCTCGTCGTGAAGCTTCACGGAGACGCCAAAGCGGCCATGGATTTTATTGGCGAACTTTCGCGCCCGGGCGGTAAGCGGCTGTTCGGTACCGTCCATGTTCAGCGGCAGCCCAACAATCACGTCATCCGGCTGCCACTCCTTGAGCAGGCGCTCAATGAGATTCCAGTCCGGCGTACCGTCGTTGGCCTTCAGGGCAGTAAGCGGACGCGCGGTACCGGTGATGCGCTGCCCCACGGCGACGCCAATGCTTTTGGTGCCAAAATCGAAGGCCAGAAGCGTTCCGCTCATCAGGCGTGCCCCGCTACGCCAGGCATGGTCAGGATATCAATACCAATCAGCTTCGCCGCGTCACGCCAGCGATCGGCGATGGGGGTTTTAAACAGGATATTCATGTCCGCAGGCGCGGTAAGCCATGCGTTATCGAGGATCTCCTGCTCAAGCTGGCCTTTCTCCCAGGACGAATAGCCCAACGCCACCAGCACTTCAGAAGGCTGCTCTGCGGTACCCAGCGTTTCGAGCACGTCACGCGAGGTGGTGATGACGGTGTTATCCGAAATTCGAATACTGGAAGAGAACACCGGCGGCGTATGCAGGATAAAACCGCGATCTTCTGCAAGAGGTCCGCCCAGCATCACAGGTTTATCAAGCCGTATTTCCGGCAGGCGCTCTTCAGCCGAGATCTTCAGCTTGTCCAGAATTCCTTCAACCTGAAGATTTTCCAGTGGTTTATTGATGATGATGCCCATCGCGCCGTCTTCATTGTATTCACAAATATAAACCACGGCGCGGCGAAAAATCGGGTCCTGGAGAGCAGGCATGGCAATAAGAAAGTGATGCTGTAAATTCATTGTCAGAGGTACTGTTTCCTGGTTTAAAAAGCGACAGCGCCCAGTATGGGGACAAACACAGGCGCTGTCACTAATAGTATTGTTAGGTTATTTCTGTAAACGTTTTTCGATAGCGTCCATCAGCATTCCGGTGATCGAAATCGGGAATTCAGCCTCAATTTCACGAATGCAGGTCGGGCTGGTGACGTTCACTTCGGTCAGACGATCGCCGATGATATCCAGGCCAACGAAGATCAGGCCTTTGGCTTTCAGCGTCGGGCCAACGCGACGGGCAATTTCCCAGTCGCTTTCGGTCAACGGGCGTGGCTCACCTCGGCCACCGGCTGCCAGGTTACCACGGGTTTCGCCACCCTGCGGGATACGTGCCAGGCAGTAAGGAACCGGTTCGCCATCCACGACCAGAACACGTTTGTCGCCGTCTTTGATCGCCGGAATATAGTTCTGCGCCATGCAGTAGCGTGTGCCCAGCTCGGTCAGGGTCTCGGCAATCACGCCAATGTTCGGGTCGCTCTCTTTCACGCGGAAAATCGACGCACCGCCCATGCCGTCCAGCGGCTTCATGATGATGTCGCCGTGCTTCTGCCAGAATTCCTTCAGCTGAGCTTTGCTGCGGGTCACCAGCGTTTCCGGCGTCAGGTCAGAGAACCAGGCGGTGTAGAGCTTCTCGTTACAGTCGCGCAGGCTCTGCGGCTTGTTGACGATCAGCGTTCCTTTCTCTTCTGCGCGTTCGAGAATATAGGTGCAGTAGATGTATTCAGTGTCGAATGGCGGATCTTTACGCATCAGGATGACGTTGAGATCGGCAAGCGCAATGTCCTGCTCGGTGCCGAATTCGTACCATTTGTCGTAGTTCTGCTCGACGTTAACGATGCGGGTGTGGGCGCGGGCTTCACCGTTGATCAGGTAAAGATCGTTCATCTCCATATAGTGGAGTTCATAGTCGCGACGCTGCGCTTCCAGCAGCATGGCGAAGCTGGAATCTTTCTTGATGTTAATGTTTGCGATGGGGTCCATCACGATGCCGAGCTTGATCATGTTCTTCTCCGTTAATGCTTCAACCCAGATCGCCAAACCGTACCTGTAGCGCGGTAATGGCCGTGAGTGCCGTTGTCTCAGTGCGCAGAACGCGAGGTCCCAACAGAATATCAGTAAACTGGTAACGTGCCGTCATCGCAATTTCGTCCGCCGACAGGCCGCCTTCGGGGCCAATCAGCAGACGAACGCGCTCAACGGGCAGCGGTAGCGTATTGATGCTGGCGCTGGCGCGCGGATGAAGATTGAGCTTCAGCCCACTGTCCTCTTCTGCACACCATTCCTCCAGATCCATCGCCGGGCGGATCTCCGGAATACGGTTCCGGCCACTCTGTTCGCAAGCCGCAATGGCAATTTTCTGCCACTGCTGGATCTTTTTGTTCAGACGTTCCGCGTCCAGTTTAACGCCACAGCGCTCAGAAAAAAGTGGCGTAATGAGGCTTACACCCAGTTCAATGGATTTCTGAATGGTGAACTCCATTTTCTCACCGCGCGACATGACCTGGCCCAGATGAATGTGCAGCGGTGATTCCCGGTCATCCACTTCACCGCGCAGGACGTTCACGTGTACGCTTTTTTTATCTGCCCGCGTAATTTCGGCGTCGAATACCTGGTTCGAGCCGTCGAACAGCTGGATTGTCTGACCGGCGCCCATGCGCAGCACGCGGCCAACGTGGTTGGCGGCGTCATCAGACAGGGCGATTTCGCGGCCTGCGGTAATCAGTTCAGGGTGGTAAATGCGGGGAATGCGCATAGTCAGAAATTCCATGTGTCATGCGATATAAGCGAATTGCCGTAGTGTAGGTTAGCTCTTTTGCGCCTGGCAAGCTCGCTGGACGTAAGGGTTGTGATTCCCCTGGACTCTGGCGATACGGTCGTCGCGCTGGCACTCCCATTCCGTCACCGGGTACTGCTTGTCCCAGGCGTTGAACAACTGCGTCTGCTGGCGGGAGAGAGTGAGATCGTAACGGTCACGCATATAGAAGTAGGTGCGGGCAATGCTGCCGCGCGCGCGGGCAGGGGGCTCGGCGACTTTCTCTTTAAAATCAATCTTCATACCGCACTGGCCGTACTGGCCTTCGCCACCGTTCCACTGGCTGTACATGAAGTTACCCCGGTCGCCGTTCACTTCGCCCACCGCGGGCTGCAGGTTATGCATGTCGCTTTCCATCTGGCGATAAACCGGGTCTTTGGCACAGTTTTTACGTCCGCCATCCTGCCAGCACTGGCGCTGGTGGCCAAACTGCCATGCCGGAACGACATGTTCCCATTCAATACGGCTGGCGCGGTTTTCGTTTTTACGCACCTTGTAGCCGCAGGACTCAAGGTCAACGACCCCTTTTTTACCCTGCCAGTTAATTTTACAGCCGCAGTAGAAATCGCCCGGCACATCGGCGTTCACCTTCACGCCTGCGGCCTTGGCCTGGGAAAAACTGTTGATACCGTCGGCCAGAGCATGGCCTGAGAGCGCCGTCGTCAGAAAGGCGACCGCGAGAGAAAAATTACGGGACATCTTACACTCCGTGTCAAAACGAGCCCGCAACGTAACGAATGTTGTTCCTGTATGCAATCAGTCAGATCAGGAAAGTTCCTGAAAGTTCAGATGATTATTCCGCAACCAGCGGCTCGCCGCATTTGACGCAGCGGTAGGTCGCCTCGCCGCGCACCACGCGATTATGGCGACGGACGGTAAGCTGGTGCTGCTGGCACTGACAGCGGTAGGGGAAGGTATTGCGGCGCACCGACTCCAGCTCGAACTGGTGGGTACGACGCGCCGGAACGCCGAGCACCGCCTCCATCATCCACTTCCACTCTTTTCCGTGGGGGGCGACGCGCCCGAAGTGCTTCCACACCAGCAGATGCGCCAGCTCGTGCGGTACCACTTCGTCGATAAACGCCTGCTGGTTTTCCATCATCAGCACCGGGTTAAGGCGGATCTCATACGACTCGAGCCAGGCGGTACCGGCGGCGGTGCCACGCTGCTGATAAACGATTTTGGGTTCAGGGTAGTTGCGACCGAGCTTCAGGTTCGCCTGGGCGAGCTTTTCCCGCAGGCTGCGCATAACGGCCTGCTGAATGGCGATGGGGAGACGGGGTGCTTTCATAGGGGCGCAGCATAAAGCGCGAAGCGGGGAGGTGCAAGAGGCACCTCCCGAGTGAGGATTAGTCGTGGGCGCCGATTTCGCGCAGAGGACGACCTTTCATCAGGTTACGTTCAATATGCTCCAGGGACACATGTTTGGTTTCTGGAACCAGCCAGATGGTCAGCACAATAAAGAAGATGTTCAGACCGGCGTAGACCCAGAAGGTGTTGGCGTTGCCCAGGGTATTGAGCATGGTCAGGAACGTTGCGCCGACGATCATGTTGGCAATCCAGTTGGTTGCGGTAGAGCAGGTGATGCCAAAATCACGTCCTTTCAGCGGCTGGATCTCAGAGCACAGCACCCAGATCAGCGGACCGGCGCTCATCGCAAACCCGACGATAAACATCAGCAGCATGCCTACCGCAAAGTACTGGGCGGTTGGGGAGTGAATGCCCACATGCATCATGGTACCGAGGACGCCCATACCGGCTGCCATCACCAGGAAGCCCAGCGTCAGGGTTGGCTTACGTCCCCAGCGGTCCACCAGACCAATTGCGATAAAGGTCGCCAGCACGTTGGTCAGACCCACGATGACGGTCCCCCACATCTGCTCGGTGGTGTTGGTGTAACCCGCCAGTTCAAAGATTTTTGGCGCATAGTACATGATGACGTTCATTCCGGTGAACTGCTGCATGACCTGCAGCAGTACGCCGAGGAAAACCGCGCGGCGGAAGTTGCTGTTCTCTTTAAATAGCGCCCAGCCGGACTGTTTAACCTTCAGGCTTTCGCGGATCTCTTCCAGCTCGTTTTTCGCTTCCGCACTGGTATCGCGCAGGCGCATCAGCACGCGTTCGGCATCGTGGAATCGACGTTTCGCAGCAAACCAGCGAGGGCTGTCCGGCAGGAAGAAGACGCCAATCAACAGCAGAACTGCAGGGATGATGATCACGCCGAGCATCCAGCGCCATGCGCCGCTGTAGCTAAACGCGGTATCGGAAAGGTATGCACCGAGGATACCAATGGTGATCATCAGCTGGTACATCGAAATCATACTGCCGCGGATTTTCTCCGGCGCAATTTCAGACAGATAGAGCGGGGCGGTGTAGGACGCCACGCCCACGGCCAGACCAAGCAGCACGCGGGAAACCAGCAGGACCTCAACGTTAGGCGCTGCGGCAGAGAAGAGTGAGCCGGCAACGAACAGGATCGCGCCGATCATCAGGCTCTTTTTACGTCCGAGCTTGAAGGAGAGCCAGCCGCTGCCGACGGCCCCGACGGCCGCGCCAAACATCATGGAGCTCACCACCCACTCCTGGGTATGAGCGCTGATCTGGAACTCTTCTGTAATGAAAGGTAATGCACCGGCAATCACGCCGATATCCAGGCCAAAAAGTAATCCTGCCAGGGCGGCGAGGAAACAGACGAAGAATGTCATCGCCTTGTTGGACGTACGCCCCTGTTTTTTATTGTCAGGCATTATGCCCTCCAGTTGGGTTATCAGTTTTATTGATGTTAAGGGTAGGTGAGCGACCCACAAAAATATGTGAGATTAATCACATAGGTGTAATCGGTTACACAGCTTTGCAACCGTAAATAAAATTAAAGCTTTGAAAATATAGAGGTAAATGAGGTGATATGCATCGCGAAAGGACACATTTCAGACTTAACTGAAAGGGAATGTAACAGCAGAAGAAAGGCGAACATGCAAAGAGAATATTCTGAAAGCGCAGTGGTGCCGGTGCGGTGTAATCGGTTCCAAAGGGTACACCTTTCAGCCGCCATCCGACAAAAAAAGGCCAGCCTGAAGGCTGGCCTTTTAAAAGCGATATCAGTCGATTACTTCAGACCGGCAGCTTCACGCAGCAGAGCGGCTTTGTCGGTTTTTTCCCATGGGAAATGTTCACGACCAAAGTGACCGTATGCAGCGGTTTCTTTATAGATAGGGTGCAGCAGATCCAGCATCTGAATCAGGCCGTATGGACGCAGGTCGAAGAACTCGCGTACCAGCAGCGTCAGCTGTTCTGAAGGCACTTTCTCGGTACCAAAGGTTTCAACCATGATGGAGGTGGGTTCAGCCACGCCGATTGCGTAGGAGACCTGAATCTCACAGCGGTCAGCCAGGCCGGCAGCAACGATGTTTTTCGCCACATAACGTGCCGCGTACGCCGCAGAACGGTCAACTTTAGACGGATCTTTACCGGAGAACGCACCGCCACCGTGACGCGCCATGCCGCCGTAGGTATCAACGATGATTTTACGACCTGTCAGACCGCAGTCACCCATTGGGCCGCCGATAACAAAGCGTCCTGTTGGGTTGATGAAGAATTTGGTCGCAGAGCTCAGCCATTCGGTAGGCAGAACCGGCTTGATGATCTCTTCCATCACTGCTTCCTGCAGGGATTTCTGATCGATTTCTTCGGAGTGTTGAGTAGACAGAACCACCGCGTCAATCCCGACGATTTTGCCGTCGTCATACTGGAAGGTGACCTGGCTTTTCGCATCCGGGCGCAGCCACGGCAGGGTGCCGTTTTTACGTACTTCAGCCTGACGCTGCACCAGACGGTGTGCGTAGGTGACCGGTGCTGGCATCAGCACGTCGGTTTCGTTGGTTGCATAGCCGAACATCAGACCCTGGTCGCCCGCGCCCTGTTCCAGCGGATCGGCACGGTCAACGCCCTGGTTGATATCCGGAGACTGTTTGCCAATTGCGCTCAGTACCGCGCAGGAGTTGGCATCAAAACCCATATCAGAATGCACATAGCCGATCTCACGCACCGTGTTACGGGTGATCTCTTCGATATCAACCCATGCGCTGGTGGTGATCTCACCGCCAACCAGAACCATGCCGGTTTTGACATAGGTTTCGCACGCTACGCGTGCTTTAGGATCCTGCGCCAGGATCGCATCCAGCACCGCATCGGAGATTTGGTCAGCAATTTTATCAGGATGTCCTTCTGATACGGACTCGGACGTAAACAGGTGTTTTGCCATGTTTTATTTCACCTAAGAGGAATTTGGTTAGCTCAAGCTGCTGTGTGGAATAGCCAAAGGAGATAATTCTACCAAGGCCTGCAGGTTTTTGACACTGGCAGTATGAGTGTTAATCAGTATAGATGGATTAACATCTGGATGGCTATTTTAGGTCACTTCTTCGCCCGATTTCCAGTTTTTTTTGACTAACCTCTCACTCAGTTGAAATTGCTGCTGGCAATAATTCCTGACGGCCCCGGCAACACGCGCATTTTTGTTTTGCTTTTTAGCCCCCTTCTCGGTATAAAACGCGGCGCGCGGCTCATATAAAATAAGCGCTCGATGAACTCATCGTGTCGCCACTTCCAGCCGGGTTAAGCAGTGAACTTTTAGCTTTGGCTTGGGGTCCGTTTCAGCAGAAGCGGCCGTGGAGGTGATACGAGATAATGAACCATCGTTTTCCGATAATTCAGCGCAGCCGTTCTGGCGCGCATTTGATTCCCGCAACCCGCATTTTTAGTCTGCAAACCTGCCGATGTTATACCCATCTCGGCGCTTCTCAGGATTCCAGGGCCGGTCGCGCTTTGTGAAAACTGAACAAGGGCGCTCTTGTTAATACAAGAGTTTTCTCGTGGTTTCGCCGAACCTTGTCATACAGAGTTCGGATACGTGTTTTACAATGATATGAATAAGAAACCGGTCGCACGGTCTGGATTTCAGCATACTCTGCTGGGAAACGGAGCCGTTTATGGGTTGTTATCGCCGTATAACGCTGCGATAGTAGTCAACTGTTTTACACTTAATACAAAGAGTTGAGGTTCGCTATGTCTGACGACATGTCTTCTTTTTCGCCTTCGTCAGCGGGCGAACAGGGTGTACTACGTTCTATGCAGGAGGTTGCGATGAGCTCCGAGGAAGCCAGCAAGATGCTGCGCACTTACAATATTGCCTGGTGGGGCAATAACTATTACGACGTTAACGAACTGGGCCACATCAGCGTCTGCCCGGATCCGGACGTCCCTGAAGCGCGCGTGGATCTCGCGAAGCTGGTTAAAGCCCGTGAAGCTCAGGGCCAGCGTTTGCCTGCACTGTTCTGCTTCCCGCAGATCCTGCAACATCGCCTGCGTTCGATTAACGCCGCGTTTAAGCGCGCGCGTGAATCCTACGGTTATAAAGGTGACTACTTCCTGGTTTACCCGATCAAGGTGAACCAGCACCGCCGCGTAATTGAATCTCTGATCCACTCCGGCGAGCCGCTGGGCCTGGAAGCGGGTTCCAAAGCGGAACTGATGGCAGTTCTGGCGCATGCGGGCATGACCCGTTCAGTGATCGTCTGTAACGGCTATAAAGACCGTGAATACATTCGTCTGGCGCTGATTGGCGAGAAGATGGGCCACAAGGTCTATCTGGTTATCGAAAAGATGACCGAAATCGCCATCGTGCTGGAAGAAGCCGAGCGTTTGAACGTGGTGCCACGCCTTGGCGTGCGTGCGCGTCTGGCGTCACAGGGTTCCGGAAAATGGCAGTCCTCCGGCGGCGAAAAATCCAAGTTCGGCCTGGCGGCAAACCAGGTACTGCAGCTGGTGGAAATCCTGCGCGAGCGCGGTCGTCTGGACAGCATTCAGCTGCTGCACTTCCACCTCGGCTCGCAGATGGCCAACATTCGCGATATTGCGACCGGCGTGCGTGAGTCAGCGCGTTTCTACGTTGAGCTGCATAAGCTTGGCGTAAATATTCAGTGCTTCGACGTGGGCGGCGGCCTGGGCGTGGACTACGAAGGGACCCGCTCGCAGTCTGACTGCTCCGTGAACTACGGCCTGAACGAATACGCGAACAACATCATCTGGGCGATCGGCGATGCCTGTGAAGAGAACGGCCTGCCGCACCCGACGGTGATTACCGAATCCGGTCGCGCGGTCACCGCGCACCATACGGTGCTGGTCTCGAACATCATCGGCGTTGAGCGTAGCGAAACCACCGAAGCGACGCCGCCGGCAGACGATGCCCCGCGTTCCCTGCAGAGCATGTGGGAAACCTGGCAGGAGATGCACGAGCCGGGCACGCGTCGTTCCCTGCGCGAATGGTTGCACGACAGCCAGATGGACCTGCACGATATTCACGTGGGCTATTCTTCAGGCACCTTCAGCCTGCAGGAGCGCGCGTGGGCGGAGCAGCTTTACCTGAACATGTGCCATGAAGTGCAGAAACAGCTCGACCCGAGTAACCGCGCGCACCGTCCGATAATCGACGAGCTGCAGGAGCGTATGGCGGATAAGATTTACGTCAACTTCTCGCTGTTCCAGTCGATGCCGGATGCCTGGGGAATCGATCAGCTGTTCCCGGTACTGCCGCTTGAAGGGCTGAACCACGCCCCCGAACGTCGCGCGGTGCTGCTGGACATTACCTGTGACTCCGACGGTGCTATCGACCACTACGTTGACGGCGACGGTATCGCAACGACGATGCCAATGCCGGAATACGACCCGGAGAACCCGCCGATGCTGGGCTTCTTCATGGTCGGCGCGTATCAGGAGATCCTCGGCAACATGCACAACCTGTTCGGTGATACCGAGGCTGTTGACGTGTTTGTCTTCCCTGACGGCAGCGTGGAAGTTGAGCTGTCCGATGAAGGGGACACCGTGGCGGACATGCTGGAATACGTTCAGCTGGATCCGAAAACCCTGCTGACGCAGTTCCGCGATCAGGTGAAAAACACCGGTCTGGACGACGCGCTCCAGCAGCAGTTCCTGGAAGAGTTTGAAGCGGGTCTGTACGGATACACGTATCTGGAAGACGAGTAGTCGTTGATGCCCGGTGGCGCTGCGCTTACCGGGCCTACGAATGTAGGCCGGATAAGGCGAAGCCGCCTTCCGGCAGAATGCTATACTCACTTGAACCCGTATGCATTACCGGCGATAATTCGCCCTAATAAGCGATTTACGAATCAATCCCTTCCTCGTCGGGTTTAACGACGCGGAGGGGATTTTTTTTCATCTGTTTATAATGTATCGACTTTAAAAGAGGTCAGGACATGAGCACTTTAGGTCATCAGTACGATAACTCTCTGGTATCTAACGCGTTTGGTTTTTTACGCCTTCCGATGAACTTCCAGCCGTACGATAGCGACGCTGACTGGGTGATCACCGGCGTGCCGTTCGATATGGCGACATCTGGCCGCGCGGGTGGTCGTCACGGCCCGGCAGCGATTCGTCAGGTTTCCACTAACCTTGCGTGGGAGCATAACCGCTTCCCGTGGAACTTCGACATGCGCGAGCGCCTGAACGTGGTGGACTGCGGTGACCTGGTGTACGCCTTCGGCGACGCGCGTGAGATGAGCGAAAAGCTGCAGGCCCACGCCGAGAAGCTGCTGGCTGCCGGTAAGCGCATGCTCTCCTTCGGCGGCGACCACTTCGTGACCCTGCCGCTGCTGCGCGCCCACGCGAAGCACTTCGGTAAAATGGCGCTGGTACACTTTGATGCGCATACCGACACCTACGCGAACGGCTGTGAGTTTGACCACGGCACCATGTTCTTCACCGCGCCGAACGAAGGCTTGATCGACCCGAACCACTCAGTGCAGATCGGCATTCGCACCGAGTTCGACAAAGACAACGGCTTCACCGTGCTGGATGCGGGCCAGGTTAACGATCGCGGCGTTGATGACATCATCGCTCAGGTGAAGCAAATCGTGGGTGATATGCCTGTGTATCTGACCTTCGACATCGACTGCCTGGATCCGGCTTTTGCTCCGGGTACCGGTACGCCGGTCATCGGCGGTTTGACCTCAGATCGTGCCATCAAACTGGTGCGCGGCCTGAAGGATCTGAACATTGTTGGGATGGACGTGGTGGAAGTGGCGCCTGCCTATGACCAGTCCGAGATCACTGCGCTTGCCGCAGCGACTCTGGCACTGGAAATGCTCTACATTCAGGCAGCTAAAAAAGGCGAATAAGCCTCGCCTGGCGTGAAAAAAAACCTCTCTATTGAGAGGTTTTTTATTGCCTTTAGAACACGTTAAACGGGTATTCCACGTAAGCGCGGATCTCGTCCCCGCCCACGTTGTAATCGCTGGCGTTGCTGGAGACGCGCAGCACGGAATAGCGCAGTTTCAGTTTCAGATCCTTCGCCGGGCCATCCTGCACCTGGTACTGGATCTGGTTAAACCACTCGTGCTCTTTGCCGTTGCTGGTTTCAGAGGTTTTGATGTTATCGCCACGCACGTAGGCGGTGGTCCAGCTCAGGCCCGGTAAGCCAAGGCCGCTAAAGTCCAGACCGTAGGAAGCCTGCCATGAACGTTCATCTTCGCCGTTAAAATCTGACCAGTAGGAGTTCGCTAGCCAGATGGTGTTACCGCCGTCACCCACGCCGCCCTTGTCACGATAGCCGCCGTAGTTGTAGCCGGTACTGCCGCTGCTCTGCTGGTACGCTACTTTGAACGTGTGAATATCCCAGATGTAGCTCGCCGCCAGGCTCCAGATAGCGTTGCTGCGGCCCGTATCGAGGCTGTCCGCGTAACCTTGGTCGAGACGGGAGTTATAGCCGTTGAAGTCGAGCACCAGCTGCTGTCCGGTGCTGAACGGCTGCTTGAAGTTCAGGCCCAGGTACTGCTTGTTCATCACCTCTTCATTATGAGAGGCGTAAAGCGCGCCGCTGAACTGGTCGTTAAACTGGTAGCTCGCGCCGCCGAAGGAGAGGCTCTTCAGCCCGCTGTCGTGGCGGTCATCGCTTTTGCGCTGCTCGTCGGTGAAGTAGCCGGCGTTAACTTCCAGGCCGTCGATCTCTTTCGAGGTCAGCATGGCGCCGGTGTAGCTTTCAAACAGCAGGCGAGAGCTGTCGGCATTGACGATAGGCAATTCAGGACGCTGATTCCCGTAGCTCAGTACGGTATTCGAGATGCGCATTTTGGCGGTTGCGCCAAACTTTGCCAGATCGGATTTTGCCCGGCCGTCGTCTTCCTGCTTAAAGAAGTCGATGCCGCCTGCGCCGCTCTTACCGCGACCGCCGTCCAGGCGCACGCCGTATTGAGCAATACCGTCCACACCAAAGCCCACCAGCCCTTCGGTATAGCCGGATGCAAACGTGGCGATGATCCCCTGACCCCATTCGGCTTTGTCCTGCTGGCCCTGATGGTAGTCGCGGCTGATATACGCATTGCGGAAAAACAGGTCCAGACGGCTGTCGTCAATAAAACCCTGGCTGTCGGATTGCTGGCTTGCAGCGGCAGGTAATGCGGCAAATAAGCTTAAAGCAACTAATGATAATTCTTTTTTCACGGAGGGAACGTCTCTGTCTGGATATATTAATTTGAATAACTGCGGAGGTGATAATTACCGGAAAAAGTGACCTTTGCAATAATTATGTGACCAGACATTTCAATGCCATAGGGCAGATTTGGCGGGGCTTTCAGGGGTGTTATCGATACGTGCTGTTAAGTTAACAATTCATGCGAAATAAAAAGGAGGCAAAACTGCCTCCTCCTGAAATTATTTAATTCCGTCTGCGGCCATACGGTCGCGAATATGCTGCGCGCGTTCTTCTGAGGCCGGGTGATCGTCAAACATTGAGCTTTGGCGCCCCGCTTCCAGCTTGGCCAGTTTTTCGAAGCTGGTGGCTAAACCTGATGGATTAATGCCGCGTTTGCGCAACAGATCGTAGGAGTAGTCATCCGCCTCGGACTCCTGACGCTGTGAGAACTGAGAGTTAACCAGCTTTTCACCCACGTCGCCAAGCTGTGACTGTGACAGGCTGCCAACGATCCCGCCCGCAGAGGCCGCCGCTGCGCGGATGGCATTGGTGCCCAGGGCAACCTGCATCCCTTTCTTCACGTGGCCCAGGGCAACGTGGCCCATTTCATGGCCGATGACCGCTTCCACTTCATTGTCGGTCATCATGTCCATCAGTCCGCTGTAGACGCGGATACAGCCGTTCGCCATCGCGAAGGCGTTGACGTCTTTCGCCATGTACACCTTGTAGTTCACCGGCTGGCCGTTGATGTTATCGCCCAGCGCGGAAGCAATCTTATTCAGACGCTGCGTGTAGGTACTGTTGGCCGGCGCAAGCGTGGCTTTTCCGTCCATATCTTTACAGGCCTGGTCGCTCAGCGCTTTCACCTGCGCATCGCTCAGGGAATAGGCCTGAAAGGCCTCTGCCCCTGACGTCATCAGACCGTTAGAATCCATATTCTGACAGCCGCTCAGCAGGAGCGTTGTACCCAGGGCCAGCACTATTGCACGCATTTTCATGAGGTTGCTTCCGTACTCGTTAATCTGAATAAAATCCGAAAAGGTCACCGTTAGCGAAGCCGGTGTCGGGCTAAGTATAAGGAATATCTACAGGGCCGGGCGAGTAGATTGCGCAACATGCGAGCATGATCCAGAGATTTCTTAAGCTGCAAAAGAATGGTCCATGTACATGGCATGCCGCTTGGGTTACATTGTTGGCACTTTTTTCCGGCGTAGCCCAAAACGCGCTGTCGTCAAGGGCATGGCCTTTAACAGTCCGATCTGGAGTTAAAATGTCCTCACGTAAAGAGCTTGCTAATGCTATTCGTGCGCTGAGCATGGACGCAGTTCAGAAAGCCAAATCCGGCCACCCAGGGGCCCCTATGGGTATGGCTGATATCGCCGAAGTCCTGTGGCGTGATTTCCTGAACCACAACCCGCAGAACCCGTCATGGGCTGACCGCGACCGCTTCGTGCTGTCCAACGGCCACGGCTCTATGCTGATCTATAGCCTGCTGCACCTCACCGGCTACGATCTGCCAATTGAAGAGCTGAAAAACTTCCGTCAGCTGCATTCCAAAACTCCAGGTCACCCGGAAGTGGGCTACACCGCTGGCGTAGAAACCACCACCGGCCCGCTGGGTCAGGGTATTGCTAACGCCGTGGGTATGGCGATTGCAGAGAAGACCCTGGCGGCGCAGTTCAACCGTCCTGGTCACGACATCGTTGACCACTTCACCTACGCGTTCATGGGTGACGGCTGCATGATGGAAGGCATTTCTCACGAAGTGTGCTCCCTGGCAGGTACCCTGAAGCTGGGTAAACTGGTTGCGTTCTATGACGACAACGGTATCTCCATCGACGGTCATGTTGAAGGCTGGTTCACCGACGACACCGCAGCACGTTTCGAAGCCTACGGCTGGCACGTTGTGCGTGGCGTTGATGGTCACGATGCTGACTCGATTAAACGTGCAGTGGAAGAAGCGCGCGCTGTGACGGACAAACCGTCCCTGCTGATGTGCAAAACCATCATCGGCTTCGGTTCACCGAACAAAGCGGGTACGCACGACTCCCACGGCGCGCCGCTGGGCGATGCAGAAATCGCACTGACCCGCGAAGCGCTGGGCTGGAAACACCCTGCATTCGAAATCCCATCAGAGATTTACGCTCAGTGGGATGCAAAAGAAGTAGGCCAGGCGAAAGAAGCGGCCTGGAACGAGAAGTTCGCTGCTTACGCGAAAGCCTTCCCACAGGAAGCGGCTGAATTCACCCGTCGTATGAAAGGTGACATGCCGTCTGACTTCGACGCGAAAGCGAACGAGTTTATCGCTAAGCTGCAGGCGAACCCGTCTAAAATCGCGAGCCGTAAAGCGTCTCAGAATGCGATTGAAGCGTTCGGCCCATGGCTGCCAGAATTCCTGGGTGGCTCCGCTGACCTGGCGCCATCTAACCTGACTCTGTGGTCTGGTTCTAAGCCAATCAACGAAGATACTGCCGGTAACTACATCCATTACGGTGTACGTGAATTCGGTATGACCGCGATTGCCAACGGTATCTCCCTGCACGGCGGTTTCCTGCCGTACACCTCTACCTTCCTGATGTTTGTTGAATATGCCCGTAACGCCGTGCGTATGGCGGCGCTGATGAAACAGCGTCAGGTAATGGTCTACACCCACGACTCCATCGGTCTTGGCGAAGACGGCCCAACTCACCAGCCGGTAGAGCAGGTGGCTTCCCTGCGCGTGACCCCGAACATGAGCACATGGCGTCCATGTGACCAGGTTGAATCCGCGGTGGCGTGGAAATACGGCGTTGAGCGTAAGGACGGTCCAACCGCGCTGATCCTCTCCCGTCAGAACCTGGCGCAGCAGGAGCGTACCCCTGAGCAGCTGGCGAACATCGCTCGCGGTGGTTACGTGCTGAAAGATTGCGCGGGCCAGCCTGAGCTGATCTTCATCGCTACCGGTTCTGAAGTTGAGCTGGCTGTTGCCGCATGGGAAAAACTGACTGCCGAAGGCGTGAAGGCGCGCGTGGTCTCCATGCCGTCTACCGATGCGTTCGACAAGCAGGATGCCGCTTACCGTGAATCCGTTCTGCCTAAAGCGGTTTCCGCACGTGTGGCAGTGGAAGCGGGTATCGCTGACTACTGGTTCAAATACGTGGGCCTGAACGGTGCCATCGTCGGTATGACCACCTTCGGTGAGTCTGCTCCGGCAGAGCAGCTGTTCGAAGAGTTCGGCTTCACCGTTGAGAACGTTGTCGCGAAAGCGAAAGAACTGCTGTAATCGCCGTTTTGCCCGGTGGCGCTACGCTTACCGGGTCTACAAATGGCTCGAAAGTAGGCCGGGTAAGCGCTAGCGCGCCACCCGGCTTTTTTTGCGTCATTATTCCACCTAAAATGTGACGCAAGTCATATAGCTCGCTTATTCATCTGGACAGACATTCCTTTTATTCCCCGATTCGCTTATTCTTGCTGAAGCGTTTCAGTCGATTAAATGTTCGACAATTGACCAATCAATCGCAGTTTGTGACAGCAAGGATTCCCCTTCGGGCGTAGCTGGATTACTCTTTCAGCCACCTCAAACTCAGGGATTGCTTTGCAGGAGATCTATGACCGTACGCGTAGCGATTAATGGCTTCGGTCGCATCGGGCGTAACGTGGTTCGTGCTTTGTATGAATCCGGACGTCGGGCGGAAATAACCGTGGTGGCAATCAATGAACTGGCGGATGCTGCGGGCATGGCGCATTTATTGAAGTATGACACCAGCCACGGACGTTTCGCCTGGGATGTGCGCCAGGAAAGAGATCTGCTTTTTGTGGGTGATGACGCTATTCGTGTTCTGCATGAGAAAAGCATTTCCGGGCTACCCTGGCGTGAACTGAGTGTGGATGTCGTGCTTGACTGTACCGGTGTTTATGGCAACCGCGAACACGGCGAAGCGCATCTGACTGCAGGCGCGAAAAAAGTCCTGTTTTCTCATCCCGGCAGTAATGACCTCGACGCGACCGTCGTGTTTGGCGTCAACCAGCATGAGCTGCAGGCCGAACACCGCATTGTTTCCAACGCCTCCTGTACCACCAACTGCATTATTCCGGTCATCAAACTGTTAGACGATGCGTATGGCATTGAATCCGGCACAGTGACCACGATTCATTCCGCCATGCACGATCAGCAGGTTATCGACGCCTACCATCCGGATTTACGACGCACTCGCGCGGCGAGCCAGTCAATCATTCCGGTGGATACAAAACTGGCGGCAGGGATCACCCGAATTTTTCCGCAGTTTAATGACAGGTTTGAAGCGATTGCCGTGCGTGTTCCAACGATTAACGTTACTGCAATCGACCTTAGCGTGACGGTGAAAAAACCTGTAAAAGCCTGTGAAGTCAACCTGTTGCTGCAAAAAGCGGCACAGGGGGCATTTCATGGTATAGTTGACTATACGGAATTACCGTTGGTCTCAGTAGATTTTAACCACGACCCGCACAGCGCCATCGTTGATGGCACGCAAACGAGGGTTAGTGGCGCACACCTTATCAAGACGCTGGTCTGGTGTGATAACGAATGGGGCTTTGCTAACCGAATGCTCGACACCACGTTAGCAATGGCCGCTCAAGGTTTCAGGTAAGACGCATCGTGCGTCTGCAAAACTTTAAGAATCAACGAGAGGATTCACCATGTCTGTAATTAAGATGACCGATCTGGATCTGGCTGGTAAACGCGTTTTCATCCGTGCCGATCTGAACGTACCGGTTAAAGATGGCAAAGTGACCAGCGACGCGCGTATCCGTGCATCTCTGCCAACCATCGAACTGGCTCTGAAGCAGGGCGCGAAAGTGATGGTCACCTCCCACCTGGGGCGTCCAACTGAAGGCGAGTACAACGAAGAGTTCTCTCTGCTGCCAGTGGTTAATTACCTGAAAGACAAACTGTCCAACCCGGTTCGCCTGGTGAAAGATTACCTGGACGGCGTTGAAGTTGCGGCCGGTGAACTGGTTGTTCTGGAAAACGTTCGCTTCAACAAAGGCGAGAAGAAAGACGACGAAACCCTGTCCAAAAAATACGCTGCACTGTGCGACGTATTCGTGATGGATGCCTTCGGTACTGCTCACCGTGCACAGGCGTCAACCCACGGTATCGGTAAATTCGCAGACGTAGCGTGTGCCGGTCCTCTGCTGGCTGACGAACTGGAAGCGCTGGGTAAAGCACTGAAAGAACCAGCTCGTCCGATGGTGGCTATCGTTGGTGGTTCTAAAGTTTCTACCAAACTGACCGTTCTGGATTCCCTGTCTAAAATCGCTGACCAGCTGATCGTTGGCGGTGGTATCGCGAACACCTTCGTTGCCGCTCAGGGCCACAACGTGGGCAAATCTCTGTACGAAGCAGACCTGGTTGACGAAGCCAAACGCCTGCTGGGCACCTGCGATATCCCGGTTCCAACTGACGTTCGCGTCGCGACCGAGTTCTCCGAAACCGCAACCGCGACCCTGAAATCTGTGAACGACATCAAAGATGAAGAGCAGATTCTGGACCTGGGCGACGTTTCTGCACAGAAACTGGCTGAAATCCTCAAAAACGCAAAAACTATCCTGTGGAACGGTCCTGTTGGCGTGTTCGAATTCCCGAACTTCCGCAAAGGTACTGAAATCGTTGCTAACGCTATCGCAGACAGCGAAGCGTTCTCTATCGCAGGCGGTGGTGACACCTTGGCAGCAATCGACCTGTTCGGTATCGCTGACAAGATCTCCTACATCTCCACTGGTGGCGGTGCATTCCTCGAATTCGTGGAAGGCAAAGTACTGCCAGCAGTAGCAATGCTCGAAGAGCGCGCTAAGAAGTAAGCCATTCAAGGGCAGGGAAACCTGCCCAATTTTCAGCGCGCTTTTAAGAGCTCGCACCTTTTCTAACGGCCGAAGATACAGGACTAAGCAACATGTCTAAAATTTTTGATTTCGTAAAACCTGGCGTTATCACTGGTGATGACGTACAGAAAGTGTTCCAGGTAGCTAAAGAAAACAACTTCGCTCTGCCAGCAGTTAACTGCGTGGGTACCGACTCCATCAACGCCGTACTGGAAACTGCTGCTAAAGTTAAAGCTCCAGTTATCGTTCAGTTCTCTAACGGCGGCGCTGCGTTCATCGCAGGTAAAGGCGTGAAAACTGACATTCCTCAGGGTGCTGCAATCCTGGGCGCTATCTCTGGTGCGCACCACGTTCACCAGATGGCTGAACACTACGGTGTTCCAGTTATCCTGCACACTGACCACTGCGCGAAGAAACTGCTGCCGTGGATCGACGGTCTGCTGGACGCGGGTGAAAAACACTTCGCGGCAACCGGTAAGCCACTGTTCTCTTCTCACATGATCGACCTGTCTGAAGAGTCACTGCACGAAAACATTGAAATCTGCTCTAAGTACCTGGCGCGCATGGCCAAAATGGACATGACCCTGGAAATCGAACTGGGCTGCACCGGCGGTGAAGAAGACGGCGTGGACAACAGCCACATGGACGCTTCTGCCCTGTACACCCAGCCAGAAGACGTTGATTACGCTTACACCGAGCTGAGCAAAATCAGCCCACGCTTCACCATCGCAGCGTCCTTCGGTAACGTACACGGCGTTTACAAACCAGGTAACGTGGTTCTGACCCCGACCATCCTGCGTGATTCTCAGGAATACGTGTCTAAGAAACACAACCTGCCGCACAACAGCCTGAACTTCGTCTTCCACGGCGGTTCCGGTTCTTCTGCTCAGGAAATCAAAGACTCCGTAAGCTACGGCGTAGTGAAAATGAACATCGATACCGATACCCAGTGGGCAACCTGGGACGGTATCCTGCAGTACTACAAAGCGAACGAAGCTTACCTGCAGGGCCAGCTGGGCAACCCGAAAGGCGAAGACCAGCCGAACAAGAAATACTACGATCCACGCGTATGGCTGCGCGCTGCTCAGACGTCCATGGTGACCCGTCTGGAGCAGGCTTTCAAAGAACTGAACGCGATCGACGTTCTGTAATTTGAGTTGCTAACAGCATCAGAAGGCCCGCAAATGCGGGCCTTTTTTTATGCTTTTTCAATACCCTGCCAGACCTGTTTTTGTGATCTGTTTGGCAAACCCGGTCCTTTTTGTTTACCCTTTACGAACCTGCCTGTCTCCATGGGGGATGGATTTTGTGTTTTGGTTTAACAAAAGGAAGAATAAATGGAACAACTCGATGTTGTAGACAGCATCAATAACGCCGGTAACTGGCTGGTACGCAACCAGGCGCTATTGCTGAGCTATGCCGTGAACATTGTCGCGGCGATTGCCATCATCATCGTCGGGATGATCGTGGCGCGTATCGTATCGAACGCGGTTAACCGCGTGATGCTGGCCCGTCACATTGACGCCACGGTGGCTGACTTCCTCTCCGCACTGGTGCGCTACGGCGTCATCGCCTTTACGCTGATTGCGGCGCTGGGCCGTGTGGGCGTGCAGACCGCCTCCGTCATCGCCGTTCTCGGTGCCGCCGGCCTGGCCATTGGTCTGGCGCTGCAGGGCTCGCTTTCAAACCTGGCGGCAGGCGTGCTGCTGGTCACCTTCCGTCCGTTCCGCTCCGGCGAATACGTTGACCTGGGCGGCATTGCCGGAACCGTGCTGCAGGTGCAGATTTTCTCTACGACCATGCGTACCGTTGATGGCCGCATCGTGGTCGTGCCGAACGGGAAAATCATTGCGGGCAACATTATTAACTTCTCCCGTGAACCGGTGCGTCGTAACGAACTGATTATCAGCGTGGCATACGACTCCGACATCGATCAGGTGAAGTCGCTGATTACTAATATCATTGCTTCAGACGATCGCATTCTGAAAGACAAAGAGCAGACGGTTCGCCTGAACGAACTCGGTGCTTCCTCCATTAACTTTGTGGTGCGCATCTGGAGCAAAAGCAGCGATCTGCAAAACGTGTACTGGGACGTGCTGGAACGCATTAAGCGCGACTTCGACGCCAACGGCATCAGCTTCCCGTATCCGCAGATGGACGTAAACGTCAAAAAAGTCAAAGAAGCAGAATAACGTCACCCGTAGGCCCGGTAGGCGCTCGCGCCACCGGGCTTTGCTTTCATAAGCTCTGCTAATACCCAATTAATATTATCCATTTCCTCTAATGTGATTCGCGCAGTATAGTCAGCCTCCAGAACAACACTGCGAGAAAATCGTCATGCTATCTTATTATTTTCAAGGGCTTGCCTTAGGTGCGGCCATGATCCTTCCGCTCGGACCGCAAAATGCGTTCGTGATGAATCAGGGCATCCGCCGCCAGTACCATCTGATGATTGCCCTGCTGTGCGCGGTAAGCGATTTGCTACTGATCTGCGCCGGGATTTTTGGCGGCAGCGCGCTGCTGATGCAGTCTCCGTGGCTGCTGGCGCTGGTCACTTGGGGCGGCGTGGCGTTTCTGCTCTGGTACGGTTTTGGTGCCCTGAAAACGGCGATGAGCAGCAACCTCGAGCTGGCGAGCGCGGAGGTCATGAAGCAGGGCCGCTGGAAGATTATCGTCACCATGCTGGCGGTCACTTGGCTTAATCCGCATGTTTATCTCGACACCTTTGTGGTGCTGGGCAGCCTGGGCGGACAGCTGGACGTTGAGCCGAAACGGTGGTTTGCGCTCGGTACGGTCAGCGCCTCGTTCCTCTGGTTCTTCGGTCTCGCCATTCTGGCGGCATTGCTGGCGCCCCGCCTTCGTACGGCCAAAGCCCAGCGCATCATTAATACCCTGGTCGGCCTGGTGATGTGGTTTATCGCTTTCCAGCTGGCGAAAGAGGGGATTCATCACGTTCAGGAATTGTTCAACTAATCCTTGTCTTATGGACAACTGAATAAGACCCGCTAAGCTTGCTGGCATGCGCCCTGTTAATGGGCACTCTTCGCAACATGGAGGAATAACAGTGAAGTTTAAGGTGATGGCCCTGGCGGCATTAGTAAGTTTTGGGGCGGTGTCGGTGCAGGCAAGTGAACTGCCGGATGGCCCGCACATCGTCACTTCAGGCACCGCAAGCGTGGACGCGGTACCCGATGTTGCAACCCTGGCAATTGAGGTGAATGTGGCGGCGAAAGATGCAGCGTCTGCCAAGAAGCAGGCTGACGATCGCGTTGCGCAATACCTCTCTTTCCTCGAGCAGAACGGTGTCGGTAAAAAAGATATCAACTCCGCTAACCTGCGTACTCAACCCGATTACGACTACCAGAATGGTAAAAGCATCCTGAAGGGCTACCGCGCCGTGCGTACCGTTGAAGTGACCGTGCGTCAGCTGGATAAGCTTAACTCGCTGCTGGACGGTGCGCTGAAGGCGGGTCTCAACGAAATTCGTTCCGTGTCGCTGGGCGTTGCGCAACCGGAGAAATACAAAGACGAAGCGCGTAAAGCGGCTATTGATGATGCCATTCACCAGGCGGAACAGCTGGCTTCTGGCTTTAAGAGCAAGCTCGGCCCGGTTTATAGCGTGCGTTACCACGTCTCTAACTACCAGCCAAGCCCGATGGTTCGTATGATGAAGGCTGATGCAGCCCCGGTGTCCGCTCAGGAAACTTACGAGCAGCCAACTATTCAGTTCGACGATCAGGTCGATGTGGTCTTCCAGCTGGAACCAGTTTCAGCACAGCCGAAACCTGCTCAGTAATCTGTAGGCCGGGTAAGGCGTAGCTGCCACCCGGCTTTTCTTTTTAATCCTGTCTCAACACCTTATGCCCGTATGCCAGCAGCGCGTCGGTGACGTTGCGCATCATACGGCTTTCCGGCGCAAAACGGTGCCAGTAGAGCATCCGGCGCTGATACAGCCCCGGCGTCAGGTCAATCAGCTCACCGCTTTTCAACTCTTTCTCAATCTGCAGGTGCGGGATCATGCAGCAGGTGGTGCCCTGGCGCGCAAGCTGCACGAAGGCTTCAGACGAGTTGACGATATGGCACGGCACGCTGCCAGGCGGCAGATCGAAGTTTTGCTGCAGGAATGCCTGATGCATATCGTCCAGATGGTCGAACGCCACGGCAGGGGCTTTCAGCAGCGCGGCGCGGGTGACGCCGTTGGGGAAGTAGCGCTCGGCAAAGGCTTTTGACCCCACAAACAGGTAGTCCAGTGCGCCCAGCTGATCGACAAGACAGCTTGGCAGCGCCTGAGGCTGAATACTGACGGCCCCAACCACTTCACCGCGACGCAGGCGCTCCTGGGTTCGGGTTTCATCTTCAACCTGTAAGTTCAGGCGGATAGGGGAATCTGCTAATACCGGCGCAAGAGCCGGCAGCAGCCAGGTTGCCAGACTGTCGGCGTTGACCGCCAGAGAGAGCAGCAGCGGCGTAGAGCCCGTTTGTTCGTCACCCAGCCACTCGTCTTCCAGCAATTCAACCTGGCGCAGCAGGGCGAGGAGTTTTTGCCCTTGCTCGGTTGGACGTGGCGGCACGGTACGCACCAGCAGCGGCTGGCCGAACATGTTTTCAAGCTGTTTTATACGCTGTGATACGGCGGACTGGGTGATGCAAAGCTTTTGCGCCGCGCGCTCAAAACCGCGTTCACGAATAACTGCATCAAGTGCCTGTAGTGTTCTGTAGTCCGGACGTTTCATTGCTCTGGCTGGCTCCTTAATTTTGCTTATTCTGCACTATGACACAATTTTCCCTTTGTGGCAGACGAATTCCATTCGACGTGTTCTATAATGCGCCCTGAGTTTTCACACCACAGGCAAAACGATCATGACGCAGGATGAACTGAAAAAAGCAGTAGGATGGGCCGCTCTCCAGTACGTACAGCCGGGTACCATTGTCGGTGTCGGTACGGGATCAACCGCGGCACACTTTATCGATGCGCTGGGCACGATGAAGGGGCAAATCGAGGGCGCGGTTTCCAGCTCTGATGCTTCCACGGAAAAGCTGAAAAGCCTCGGCATTACCGTTTTCGATCTTAACGAAGTGGATCGTCTGGGGATTTACGTTGACGGCGCGGATGAAATCAACGGCCACATGCAGATGATCAAAGGCGGCGGCGCGGCGCTGACGCGCGAAAAAATCATCGCCTCCGTTGCGGACAAGTTTATCTGCATCGCGGACGCCTCCAAGCAGGTCGACATTCTGGGTAATTTCCCGCTGCCGGTCGAAGTGATCCCAATGGCCCGTAGCGCGGTTGCCCGTCAGCTGGTGAAGCTTGGCGGTCGTCCGGAATACCGTCAGGGTGTAGTCACCGACAACGGTAACGTGATCCTCGACGTTCACGGTCTGGAAATTCTTGACGCGATTGCGCTGGAAAATGCCATCAACGGCATTCCGGGCGTAGTGACCGTAGGGCTATTCGCCAACCGTGGCGCGGATGTGGCGCTGATCGGCACCGCTGACGGCGTGAAAACCATCGTAAAATGATCTGATGGGGGGAGTCCTCCCCCCGCTAAAAAATTTTTGAAAAGCTAAATTCGGTGACTTGTGTCACGTTTTTACGCCTCTTTTGCCGATCCTGCCGCGTTTGTAAATTTCCATAGCATTTTCCTCTGACATTTTGCTCTGTATGACTTTTCTTCAGAGTGCCGACGCAAACGTTCATATTGCTGCAATAGTTTTTTTTGATATGTTGGCTACGGCGGATTCATATCCAGCACAACATCAGTTCAGACAAAAACAGGGTCGGGTAAATGGCAAAGGTATCACTGGAGAAAGACAAGATTAAATTCCTGCTGGTCGAGGGCGTACATCAAAAAGCAATCGATAGCCTTCGTGCGGCAGGTTACACCAACATCGAATTTCACAAAGGCGCGCTCGATACCGAAGAGCTGAAAGCGTCCATCCGTGATGCCCACTTCATTGGCCTGCGATCCCGTACTCACCTGACTGAAGAGGTTATTGCCGCGGCGGAAAAGCTGGTGGCTATCGGCTGCTTCTGCATTGGTACCAACCAGGTTGACCTGAATGCTGCCGCGAAACGCGGTATTCCCGTCTTCAATGCCCCGTTCTCTAACACCCGTTCCGTGGCGGAGCTGGTGATTGGCGAACTGCTGCTTCTGCTGCGCGGCATTCCTGAAGCTAACGCCAAGGCGCACCGCGGCGTGTGGAACAAACTGGCGTCTGGCTCATATGAAGCGCGTGGTAAAAAGCTGGGGATTATCGGCTATGGCCACATCGGTACCCAACTGGGGATTCTGGCGGAATCTCTCGGTATGCATGTCTATTTTTACGATATCGAAAGCAAGCTGCCGCTGGGCAATGCCACCCAGGTTCAACACCTGTCTGACCTGCTGAACATGAGTGACGTGGTGAGCCTGCACGTGCCGGAAAATGCGTCCACCAAAAACATGATGGGCGCGGAAGAGCTGGCGCTGATGAAGCCGGGCTCACTGCTGATTAACGCCGCGCGCGGCACGGTTGTCGATATCCCTGCGCTGTGCGATGCGCTGAAGCGTAAGCATCTGGCGGGCGCAGCCATCGACGTGTTCCCGACGGAGCCAGCCACCAACAGCGATCCGTTTACCTCTCCGCTGTGCGAGTTCGACAACGTGATCCTGACGCCTCACATTGGCGGTTCCACCCAGGAAGCGCAGGAGAACATCGGTCTGGAAGTGGCGGGTAAACTGAGCAAATACTCCGACAACGGTTCTACGCTCTCTGCCGTGAACTTCCCGGAAGTGTCTCTGCCGCTGCACGGTGGTCGTCGTCTGCTGCACATCCACGAAAACCGTCCAGGCGTGCTGACCGCGATCAACCAGATCTTTGCCGAGCAGGGCGTTAACATTGCCGCGCAGTATCTGCAGACGAACTCGCAGATGGGCTACGTGGTTATTGATATCGAAGCGGATGATGATGTGGCCGAGAAAGCGCTGCTGAGCATGAAGTCTATTGCGGGGACGATTCGCGCGCGTCTGCTGTACTGATAGTGCGGTTTGTGGTGTCGGGTGGCGGCTGCGCCTTACCCGACCTACTCTGAGCATTTGTAGGCCGGGTAAGCGTAAGCGCCACCCGGCTTTATTCTACCAGACCCAGATTTTGCTGGGCGTCACCACCGCCGGCAACGGCACATCCCATTTCTCCACCGGTAACGCCTCCACGCCCTGACAATCATGCGCATAGCCCACCGGCTGCAACCCGTACTGCTGCCAGTTTTGCAGCGTCCGGTCATAAAAACCGCCGCCCATCCCTAAACGCTGGCCCTGTTCATCAAACGCCACCAGCGGCGTGATCAGTACATCCAGCTGTGACAGCGGCAACACGTCGCGCACGTCGAGTTTCGGTTCGGTGATTTTCAGGCGGTTCACCACCAGCTCGCTGTGCGGATGGTAGTGCAGAAACAGCAGATTCCCCTCGCTAAACGGGTGCAGCACAGGCAGATAGACCTTCTTCCCGGCGCGCCAGAGTTGCTCTATCAACGGTTGGGTGTCCAACTCGCCGTCAAACGACAGAAACAGCGCAACGGTATGCGCCATCAGGACAGGGGGATACGCCATCATACGGGCGGCGGCCTGCTGGGCAAAATGCGCTTGCTGATCGGAGGTTAACGCACGGCGGCGCTGACGAATTAGCTGACGGATGTCCTGGCGTGAAGCAGAAACTTCAGGGAATTGAGTCATGGTAGTCGGTAGAAGAAAAGAGAGGGAATCTCCGAGATGCCGCCGCAGGCTGTAACCCTTGAACCCTTGGTTCAAGGTGAATGTGTCGTCATAGTTTTAAGGCTTCTCGGACGGACCGAGCATGCTCACCAACCATGGAGCGCCACATTCTTGTGGTATGAAATATCGGCTCAGGGGACTGGCCCGCTTGCGAACATCTCAGAGAAATTTTGTCTTCACAGTTACTCTACCATAGTCAACTGAGAAGTGTTATTCAAACTTGGGTCCCGGTCTTTCGGGATTGCGACCTTGATCAAGCAATGCCTGTTCTATGGTCTGCTGGAGCATTTTAATGCGCTGCTCCATGCTTGCCGCGTAGTCGCGGGTCTTCGCTTTTTCCTGAGTCAGTTCATAGCTGATGTTCAACGCGGCGATGAAAACCAGCTGCTCAGTATTTGTGACTCTAGTGCGTTCTTTTAGATCTTGCAACCGCTGATTCAAATCGTCCGCAGCCTGATTCAAAGCATCCCTTTGTTCAGGCGGACAATTCACTCGCAGTGAACGGCCAAAAATCTGGAGATCGACGGGTTGTGCAGACATGCCACCTTCCTGCTGATTGACTGCGCTGCCTTCGCTTACGGCCCCGGGGGCTGCGAAGGGGCGACACTATAGCTACCCTGATGTGAAGATACAAGCCCTTTTCTGGTATCACCAGGGTCCAAAGTGGTAGCATATCATGAAACTTCCCCCCAATGATGACGAATGCGCATGTCTATACAGAACGAAATGCCTGGTTACAAGGATTTAAACCAGTTACTGAACCAGCAGGGAGTCGGTTTAACCCCTGCCGAAATGCACGGTCTGATCAGTGGCATGCTGTGCGGCGGAAACAGCGACAGCTCCTGGCAGCCGCTGATCCACGACCTCACGAATGAAGGGCTGGCGTTTGGTCACGAGCTGGCGGAAGCGCTGCGTAAAATGCACGCCGCCACCAGCGATTCTCTGGAAGACGATGGCTTCCTTTTTCAGCTTTATCTGCCTGAAGGCGACGACGTTAGCGTGTTCGATCGCGCCGATGCGCTGGCCGGCTGGGTAAACCACTATCTGCTGGGGCTGGGCGTGACGCAGCCTAAACTGGATAAAGTGACCGGCGAAGCGGGTGAGGCGATCGACGATCTGCGTAATATCGCTCAGCTCGGCTACGATGAAGACGAAGACCAGGAAGAGCTGGAAATGTCTCTCGAAGAGATCATCGAGTACGTGCGCGTGGCGGCACTGCTGTGCCACGACAACTTTACGCGCTCACAGCCGACCGCGCCGGAAGTCCGCAAGCCAACCTTACATTAAGAAAAATAACGCACAGGAGGGTGTCATGGTTATCTCGAGTCAAGAGTATTCGCGCCGCCGTCAGGCGCTGCTGGCGAAAATGCAGCCGGGGAGCGCCGCGCTAATTTTTGCTGCGCCCGAAGTGACGCGCAGCGCCGACAGCGAATATCCCTATCGCCAGAGCAGCGATTTCTGGTACTTCACCGGCTTTAACGAGCCGGAAGCGGTGCTGGTGCTGATTAAGAGCAATGACACCCACAACCACAGCGTGATTTTCAACCGCGTACGAGACTTAACTGCTGAAATCTGGTTTGGCCGCCGCCTGGGGCAAGAGGCCGCACCGGCGAAGCTGGGCGTTGACCGCGCGCTGGCGTTTAGCGAAATCAACCAGCAGCTCTATCAGCTGCTTAACGGCCTCGACGTGCTCTATCACGCGCAGGGCGAATATGCGTACGCAGATGAGATTGTTTTCACCGCGCTGGATAAGCTGCGCAAAGGCTCGCGCCAGAACCTGTCCGCACCGGCCACGCTGACGGACTGGCGTCCGGTGGTGCATGAGATGCGCCTGTTCAAGTCTGAAGAGGAGCTTAACGTGATGCGCCGTGCGGGCGAAATCAGCGCCCTGGCGCACACCCGCGCGATGGAGAAATGCCGTCCCGGGATGTTCGAATACCAGCTGGAAGGCGAAATTCACCACGAATTTAACCGCCACGGCGCGCGCTATCCCTCTTACAATACCATTGTCGGCGGCGGGGAAAACGGCTGCATTCTGCACTACACCGAGAACGAAAGCGCGCTGCGCGACGGCGATCTGGTGCTGATTGACGCCGGTTGCGAATATCAGGGCTATGCGGGGGACATCACCCGTACCTTCCCGGTGAACGGTAAGTTCTCACCGGCACAGCGCGCCATTTACGACATTGTTCTCGAATCCCTTGATACGGCGCTCAGGCTGTATCGTCCCGGTACCTCCATGCAGGAAGTGACCGGCGAAGTGGTGCGCATCATGATTACCGGTCTGGTCAGGCTTGGGATCCTGAAAGGGGATGTAGACACCCTGATTGCTGAAAACGCGCATCGACCGTATTTCATGCACGGCCTGAGCCACTGGCTGGGGCTGGACGTGCATGACGTTGGCGCGTACGGCACCGACCGTTCGCGCGTGCTGGAGCCGGGCATGGTGTTAACCGTGGAGCCGGGCCTGTATATCGCGCCGGATGCCGACGTGCCTGAAGAGTACCGCGGGATTGGCATTCGTATTGAAGATGACATCGTGATTACCGAAACCGGTAACGAAAACCTGACCGCCAGCGTCGTGAAAAACGCTGACGATATCGAGGCGCTGATGGCAGCGGCGCGCGCATGAGCGTGATTATCGTTGGCGGCGGCATGACCGGGGCCACGCTGGCGCTGGCCATTTCGCATTTGACGCAGGGCCAGCTTCCGGTGCACCTGGTGGAAGCCGTTGCGCCAGAGGCGTCAAACCACCCCGGTTTTGATGCGCGCGCCATTGCGCTGGCGCAGGGCACCTGCCAGCAGCTTTCGCGCATTGGTATCTGGCAGGCGATAGCCGACCGCGCCACGGCGATCGGTACCGTGCACGTCAGCGATCGCGGACATGCAGGCTTTGTCACGCTGGACGCGCAGGATTACCGGATTGATGCCCTGGGTCAGGTCGTTGAGCTGCACGACGTCGGATTGCGACTGTTCCGCCTGCTCCAGGACGCGCCGGGCGTCACGCTGCATTGTCCGGCGCGCGTGGCCAGCGTGAGCCGTAGTGAGGCGTCGGTTAGCGTGACGCTGGAAAACGGCACCGTTCTTGAAGGCCAGCTTCTGGTCGCCGCGGACGGTTCGCGCTCGTCGCTCGGCAGCCAGTGTGGCGTGGAGTGGCGCCAGCAGCCTTACGGGCAGGTGGCGGTCATTGCGAACGTCTCTACCGCAGCTGAACACCACGGCAGGGCGTTTGAACGCTTTACGCAGCATGGTCCGCTGGCGATGCTGCCGATGTCGGACGGGCGCTGTTCCCTGGTGTGGTGTCATCCTCAGGATAAGGCGGAAGAGGTTAAGGGCTGGTCCGACGAACGTTTTTGTACCGAGCTGCAGAAAGCCTTTGGCTGGCGGCTGGGGCGTATTACCCATGCAGGCAAGCGGACGGTCTACCCGCTTTCGCTGACCACGGCGTCTCAGTCTGTCTCCCATCGTCTGGCGCTTGTCGGTAATGCCGCACAGACGCTTCACCCCATCGCGGGGCAAGGCTTTAACCTGGGCTTACGCGACGTCATGAGCCTGGCCGAATCACTGGCGCAGGCGTGGGGCGAGCAAAAAGACTGCGGGGCGTATTCGGTGCTGAGTCATTACCAGAAGCGCCGCCAGGCGGATAAAGAGGCCACCATCGGTGTGACCGATGGCCTGGTCCATCTTTTTGCCAATCGCTGGGCACCGCTGGTTGCGGGCCGCAACCTCGGGCTGATGGCGATGGAACTATTCATTCCGGCACGTGACGTGCTGGCGCAGCGGACCCTGGGTTGGGTCGCGCGTTAAGGAGTTATCATCGTGCAAAATGTTGATGTCGCCATCGTTGGCGGCGGAATGGTCGGACTGGCATTGGCCTGTGGATTACAGGGCAGCGGCCTGCGCGTGGCGGTGCTGGAGCAAAAGCAGCCCCAGCCCGTTGCGCCGGATGCGCCGCCGGAACTCCGCGTCTCGGCGATCAATGCGGCCAGCGAAAAGCTGCTGACTCACCTTGGCGTCTGGGCAGATATTGTGGCGCACCGTGCCAGCTGCTATCACGGCATGGAAGTGTGGGATAAGGACAGCTTTGGTCATATTGCTTTTGATGATGAAAGCATGGGCTATAGCCATCTGGGGCACATCGTTGAAAACGCGGTGATCCACCACGCGCTGTGGCAGAAAGCACAGCAGTGCAGCGACGTGACGCTGATTGCGCCTGCGCAGATCCAGCAGGTGGCATGGGGCGAAAACGAGGCGTTTATCACCCTGCAGAGCGGCGACATGCTGACCGCGCGTCTGGTGGTCGGTGCTGACGGTGCCAACTCCTGGCTGCGGAATAAAGCCGACATCCCGCTGACCTTCTGGGACTATCATCATCACGCGCTGGTCGCGACGATCCGTACCGAAGAGCCGCACGGCGGCGTGGCGCGCCAGATTTTCCACAACGACGGCATTCTGGCGTTCCTGCCGCTTAGCGACCCGCACCTGTGCTCGATTGTCTGGTCTCTGGTGCCGGAGAAAGCCCGGCAGATGCAGGAGGCGACGCCGGACGCCTTTAACCAGGCGCTGTGCGTGGCGTTTGATAACCGCCTTGGCCTGTGCACGCTTGAAAGCGAGCGTCAGGTATTCCCGTTAACCGGCCGCTACGCGCGTCAGTTTGCGGCGCACCGTCTGGCGCTGGTGGGGGATGCGGCGCATACCATTCATCCGCTGGCCGGACAGGGCGTTAACCTCGGCTTTATGGACGCGGCGGAGCTGGTTGAGGAGCTGCGTCGCCTGCATCGCGAAGGGAAAGATATTGGTCAGCATCTGTACCTGCGCCGCTACGAGCGCAGCCGCAAGCACAGCGCGGCGATGATGCTGGCTGGCATGCAGGGCTTCCGCGAACTGTTTGCCGGAGCGAATCCGGCGAAAAAACTGCTGCGCGATATTGGCCTCAAGCTTGCTGACACCCTTCCGGGCGTTAAGCCCCAACTCCTCCGTCAGGCGATGGGTCTTAACGACCTGCCGGACTGGCTGCGTTAATTTAGATCCCTGTCACACTTTCTTTTCCCGGCCTCTGCGCCGGGGAAATTCCCTCGTTTGAAATATTCTAATTTCACGTCATTTTTCGCATTAGATAATCTAATGTCGCATTTTTCTCGTTACGGAAATTCGGCCCGATTTTCCGCACGAAATATCACCATGTGCTAAATCCTGTTAGAGCATTGTTAATTTTGTGCGGGGTTAATCGCATTTTTCCAGTGAATAACTCTGTAGGATTTTTAGCGTTTTTTGGTCATAAGCTAATGTGATGACCCATTTTGCCTTATGGTTAACCGCCGGTTTCGGTGGTAAGTTCAGGTAAAAGAGAACGTTTGCGTCGGTGCCCGAACGCGGGGCCGATACCGGGTTTCACGGTGAATTTTTCAACGAGGACAAGATGGCTCAACAGACTCCTTTGTACGAACAACACGTGTTATGCGGCGCCCGCATGGTGGACTTCCATGGCTGGATGATGCCGCTGCACTACGGCTCGCAGATTGATGAGCACCACGCGGTGCGCACCGATGCCGGTATGTTCGACGTGTCCCACATGACGATTGTCGATCTGCGCGGTAGCCGCACCCGGGAGTTTTTGCGTTATCTTCTGGCAAACGACGTCGCCAAACTGAAGACGCCGGGTAAAGCGCTCTATACCGGCATGCTGAATGCCTCGGGCGGCGTGATTGATGACCTTATCGTTTATTACTTCACTGAAGATTTCTTCCGCCTCGTTGTAAACTCCGCCACCCGCGAAAAAGACCTCTCCTGGATCACCCAACACGCCGAACCTTATGCCATCGACATCACCGTCCGTGACGATCTGTCGCTGATCGCCGTGCAGGGGCCGAACGCGCAGGCGAAAGCCGCCTCTCTGTTTAACGACGAGCAGCGCAAAGCCACCGCTGGCATGAAGCCGTTCTTCGGCGTGCAGGCGGGCGATCTGTTTATCGCCACCACCGGCTACACCGGTGAAGCGGGCTATGAAATTGCGATGCCAAACGAGAAGGCCGCTGATTTCTGGCGTGCGCTGGTGGAAGCGGGCGTGAAGCCTGCGGGTCTGGGCGCGCGCGATACGCTGCGTCTGGAAGCAGGGATGAACCTCTACGGTCAGGAGATGGATGAAGGCGTCTCTCCGCTGGCCGCCAACATGGGCTGGACCATCGCCTGGGAACCGGCTGACCGTGACTTTATTGGCCGTGAAGCGCTGGAGATGCAGCGCGAGAAGGGTACTGAACAGCTGGTGGGTCTGGTGATGACCGAGAAGGGCGTGCTGCGCGGTGAACTGCCGGTGCGCTTTACCGATGCTGACGGCAATCCTCGCGAAGGCGTGATCACCAGCGGTACCTTCTCCCCGACGCTGGGCTACAGTATTGCACTGGCACGCGTGCCGGCGGGCATTGGCGAAACGGCGGTGGTGCAAATCCGCAACCGCGAAATGCTGGTCAACGTGACCAAACCGATTTTTGTTCGCGCCGGTAAGCCGGTCGCCTAATCATTTTTATCAGGAGAACTTCAATGAGCAATGTGCCAGCAGAACTGAAATACAGCAAAGAACACGAGTGGCTGCGCAAAGAGGCGGACGGCACTTACACCGTAGGGATCACCGAGCACGCGCAAGAGCTGCTGGGCGACATGGTGTTTGTTGACCTGCCTGACGTGGGCACGACCGTTAGCGCGGGCGACGACTGCGCCGTAGCAGAGTCCGTAAAAGCAGCATCTGACATCTATGCCCCTGTAAGCGGTGAGATTGTCGCCGTCAACGATGCGCTGAGCGATTCGCCGGAACTGGTCAACAGCGAGCCTTATGCAGGCGGCTGGATCTTCAAGATCAAAGCCAGCGACGAATCCCAGGTTGCCGCGCTGCTGGATGCGACCGCGTACGAAGCACTGTTAGAAGACGAGTAAGCCATTATCCCTCTCCCCTTTGCGGAGAGGGTAGGGTGAGGGGAACAGACGACACCCTCACCCCAGCCCTCTCCCTCAGGGAGAGGGAGAAAACACATTCACTGCACGTTTCAGGAACCATCGCTCATGACACAGACTTTAAGCCAGCTTGAAAACCGTGGCGCCTTCATCGAACGTCACATTGGGCCGGATGCTCAGCAACAGCAGGAGATGCTGAAGACAGTTGGCGCGGATTCATTAAACGCACTGATCGGCCAGATTGTGCCAAAAGACATCCAGCTTGCCACGCCGCCTCAGGTGGGGGAAGCCACCACGGAATTCGCCGCGCTGGCGGAGCTGAAGGCCATCGCAGGCCTGAACAAGCGCTATAAGTCTTACATTGGCATGGGCTATACCAACGTGCAGTTGCCGCCGGTGATCCTGCGCAACATGCTGGAAAACCCGGGCTGGTACACCGCTTACACCCCCTATCAGCCAGAAGTCTCCCAGGGCCGCCTGGAAGCACTGCTGAACTTCCAGCAGGTGACGCTGGACTTGACCGGCATGGATATCGCCTCCGCTTCTCTGCTGGATGAAGCGACCGCCGCCGCCGAAGCGATGGCGATGGCTAAGCGAGTGAGTAAGCTGAAAAATGCCAACCGCTTCTTCGTCGCGGCGGACGTGCATCCTCAGACGCTGGACGTGGTGCGTACCCGTGCGGAAACCTTCGGCTTTGACGTGATCGTCGATGACGCTGACAAAGTGCTGGATCATCAGGATGTCTTCGGCGTGCTGCTGCAGCAGGTGGGCACCACCGGTGAAGTTCACGACTACGGCGCGCTGATCGCCGAGCTGAAATCCCGCAAGGTGGTTGTTAGCGTTGCCGCCGATTTTATGGCGCTGGTGCTGCTGACGGCACCGGGCAAACAGGGCGCGGATATCGTCTTCGGCTCTGCGCAACGCTTCGGCGTACCGATGGGCTACGGCGGCCCGCACGCGGCGTTCTTCGGCGCGAAAGATGAATTCAAACGCTCCATGCCTGGCCGTATTATCGGCGTCTCCAAAGATGCTGCCGGTAATACCGCGCTGCGCATGGCGATGCAGACCCGCGAGCAGCATATCCGCCGCGAGAAAGCGAACTCCAACATTTGTACCTCGCAGGTTCTGCTGGCCAACATCGCCAGCCTGTACGCCGTGTTCCACGGCCCGGCAGGCCTGAAACGCATTGCCAGCCGCATTCACCGCCTGGCCGATATCCTGGCCTGCGGCCTGCAGCAAAAAGGTCTTAAGCTGCGCCATACCCACTACTTCGACACCCTGTGCGTGGACGTGGCGGACAAAGCGGCCGTGCTGGCCCGCGCGGACGCGGCAAAGATCAACCTGCGCAGCGACATCCACAACGCCGTCGGCATTACGCTCGATGAAAGCACCACCCGCGACGATATTCTGAACCTGTTCAGCGTGCTGCTGGGTGACGCGCACGGTCTGGACATTGATGCGCTCGACAAAGAGGTTGCGCTCGACAGCCGCTCCATTCAGGACAGCATGCTGCGTAACGACGCCATCCTGACGCATCCGGTCTTCAATCGCTACCACAGCGAAACCGAGATGATGCGTTACATGCACTCTCTGGAGCGCAAGGATCTGGCGCTGAACCAGGCGATGATCCCGCTGGGATCCTGCACCATGAAGCTAAATGCTGCAGCAGAGATGATCCCGATCACCTGGCCTGAATTCTCCGAGCTGCACCCGTTCTGCCCGCCGGAGCAGGCGGAAGGTTATCATATGATGATCAACCAGCTTTCCGACTGGCTGGTGAAGCTGACCGGTTATGACGCGCTCTGCATGCAGCCGAACTCCGGCGCGCAGGGTGAATATGCGGGCCTGCTGGCGATCCGTCACTATCACGAAAGCCGCAACGAAGGTCACCGCGATATCTGCCTGATCCCAAGCTCCGCCCACGGTACCAACCCGGCCTCTGCCCAGATGGCGGGTATGGAAGTGGTTGTGGTGGCGTGCGATAAGAACGGCAACATCGATCTGGTCGACCTGCGCGCGAAAGCCGAGCAGGCGGGCGACAAGCTCTCCTGCATCATGGTGACCTATCCGTCCACCCACGGCGTGTACGAAGAGACTATCCGTGAAGTGTGCGAAGTGGTGCACCAGTTCGGCGGTCAGGTTTATCTCGACGGCGCAAACATGAACGCTCAGGTGGGCATTACCTCTCCGGGCTTTATCGGCGCGGACGTGTCGCACCTGAACCTGCACAAAACCTTCTGCATCCCGCACGGCGGTGGCGGCCCGGGCATGGGGCCTATCGGCGTGAAAGCGCACCTGGCGCCGTTTGTGCCGGGCCACAGCGTGGTGCAGATTGAAGGCATGCTGACCCGTCAGGGCGCGGTTTCTGCGGCACCGTTCGGTAGCGCCTCTATCCTGCCAATCAGCTGGATGTACATTCGCATGATGGGCGCGGAAGGGCTGAAGCAGGCGAGCCAGGTGGCAATTCTGAACGCTAACTATATTGCGACTCGCCTGAAGTCCGCCTTCCCCGTGCTCTATACCGGCCGCGACGGCCGCGTGGCGCACGAGTGCATCCTCGATATTCGTCCGCTGAAAGAGCAGACCGGCATTAGCGAGCTGGATATCGCCAAGCGTCTGATCGACTACGGCTTCCACGCGCCAACCATGTCGTTCCCGGTTGCGGGTACGCTGATGGTTGAGCCAACGGAGTCTGAAAGCAAAGCAGAGCTGGACCGCTTTATCGACGCGATGCTGGCCATCCGCATGGAGATCGACCGCGTGCAGGACGGCGAGTGGACGCTGGAAGATAACCCGCTGGTCAACGCTCCGCACACCCAGCACGAGATGGTGGCTGAGTGGAACCACGGTTATTCCCGCGAGCTGGCGGTCTTCCCGGCAGGCGTGGCGAACAAATACTGGCCGACCGTGAAGCGTCTCGATGACGTTTACGGCGACCGTAACCTGTTCTGCTCCTGCGTACCGATGAGCGAATACCAGTAATCGCGCTGGTGCAGTAATCTAGGCCGGGTAAGGCGAAGGCGCCACCCGGCTTTTTTATTGGGAGAAGAGAATGGGCATTGCACTTGTGACCGGCGGCAGCCGGGGCATTGGGAAAGCCACCGCACTCCAGCTGGCACGCGAAGGCTACACCGTGGCGGTGAACTATCATCACAACATTAAAGCCGCGACGGACGTGATAAACCAGATCGTTGAAGCTGGCGGTAAAGCCTTTGCCGTCCGCGCAGATATCAGTGATGAAGCTCAGGTGCTGGCGATGTTTGACAGCATCGATCGTGAAGGCGAGCCGCTTACCGCGCTGGTCAATAATGCGGGAATTCTGTTTGAGCAATCCACCATCGAAAATCTCTCCGCCGAGCGCATTAACCGCGTCCTGGCGACCAACGTCACGGGCTACTTCCTCTGCTGCCGGGAAGCGGTAAAACGAATGTCCTTCAGGCATGGCGGCAAGGGTGGGGCGATAGTGAATGTCTCTTCTGCAGCGTCGCGTCTGGGCGCGCCGGGTGAATATGTGGATTATGCCGCGTCCAAGGGGGCGGTGGATTCGCTGACAACGGGTTTATCGCTGGAGGTAGCGGCGCAGGGCATTCGCGTCAACTGCGTCCGTCCGGGTCTGATCTATACCGATATCCATGCTTCCGGCGGAGAGCCGGGGCGAGTGGATCGCGTGAAATCGTTGCTGCCGATGCAGCGCGGCGGCCAGCCGGAAGAGGTCGCCCAGGCGATTGTCTGGCTGCTGAGCGAGAAGGCGTCGTACGTAACGGGGAGCTTTATTGAGCTGGCGGGTGGGAAGTAAACCCCTCACCCTAACCCTCTCCCCCAAGGGGAGAGGGGAACAAGCGTAACGGCGCCCGGCGTTAAAGTTTCTCGCCGTTGCTGGCAATCACGCCCTTATACCACTCGAAGCTTTTCTTGCGTGAACGCGACATGTCGCCCGTACCGTCGTCGTGTTTATTCACATAGATAAAACCGTAGCGTTTGCTGTACTGGCCGGTGGTGAACGACACGCAGTCGATACAGCCCCATGGCGTATAGCCCATCAGATCCACGCCATCGTGGGTAACGGCTTTGATCATCTCTTCCACGTGGGCACGCAGATAGTCGATACGATAGTCATCGTTGATGCTGCCGTCTTCTTCAACCTTGTCGTAGGCGCCGAACCCGTTTTCAACGATAAACAGCGGTTTCTGGTAACGCTCGTACAGTTCGCACAGGGAATAGCGTAACCCTACAGGGTCAATCTGCCAGCCCCAGTCGGAAGCCTTAACGTGCGGGTTCGGCACGCTGCCTTCGAAACCCGAAATGGCATCGCCGGTACCGCCTTCCGCTTTCACCGCGTTGGTCATGTAGTAGCTGAAGCCCAGGTAGTCGCAGGTGCCTTCACGCAGGATCTGCGAGTCACCCGCCTCCATTTTGATGGAGAACCCGCGGTGCTCCCACTCGTTCAGCACGTAGGACGGGTAGTAGCCACGCAGTTGAACGTCGGTAAAGACGTAGCGCTCGCGCATCGATTCCTGAGCGAACATAACGTCTTCCGGTTTGCAGGAGAATGGATAGAGCGCCACCATCGCCAGCATGCAGCCGACTTTCATCTCCGGGTTGATGTGGCGCGCGGCTTTCACTGCCAGGGCGCTGGCCACAAACTGGTGGTGAAGCACCTGGTACATGGTCTCTTCCGGATTTTCATGTTCGGTATAGACCACGCCCGAACAGCAGTAACCGAACAGCGGTGCACGCCAGTTACGCTGGTTATTGATTTCATTGAAGGTCATCCAGTATTTGACCTTGTTTTTGTAGCGCTCAAAGACCACTTCCGCGAAGCGCACAAAGAAATCGACCACTTTACGGTTGGTCCAGCTACCGTATTCCTGCACCAGATGCAGCGGCATTTCAAAGTGGGAGAGGGTGATCACCGGTTCGATGTTATATTTAAGCAGCTCATCGAACATGTCGTCGTAAAACTTCAGCCCCTCTTCGTTTGGCTGCGTTTCATCACCTTTCGGGAAGATGCGCGTCCAGGCAATAGAGGTACGGAAGCACTTGAAGCCCATCTCGGCAAATAGCTTGATGTCTTCTTTGTAGTGGCCGTGGAAGTCGATGGCCTCGTGGTTTGGGTAGTATTTACCCGGCACCACCTCCTGCGTGATTTCGCGCGGCACGCCGTGTGCGCCGCCGGTCAATACGTCGCAAATGCTTGGCCCTTTGCCGCCTTTGTTCCAGCCGCCTTCAACCTGATGAGCTGCAACCGCGCCACCCCATAAAAAATCTTTTGGTAAGGTCAATTTTTTCATCGCTGCTATTCTCAATAAATGACTTATTGGCATCGAGTCTAGCAAAGCGAAATTAAATGTCACGATATAACAATTTACGGTAAATGTGATTTGTCACATCAAAAAAACAGGGTGTTTTATTCTGTAAGTTTCTTCGCCAGCTTACGGCCGAGAGATTCCAGAATATAGATGACGGGAATTTGCGTGGTTATATCGTAGACGCCCGCAATTCGCGTCTGAGGAACATGCCAGGAGAGATTAAAGTCCGCTAGTTTTGCCAGGCGCGAGTGCTCGTGGCTGGTAATGGAGAGCACCTTACAGTGATGCAGGCTGAACTGGCTGGCGAAGCGCAGGATCTCCTCGGTCTCGCCCGAGACGGAGAGCACAATCGCAAGCGCATTTTTTGCCATGTCATTCGTGACCGGGAAATAAGGGTCATCAATATGGTTACTGAATTTCCCAATATTAGAAAAGAAACGTGCGCCATATTTTGCCAGCGAGCCTGATGTCCCGGCACCGACAAATATAATTCGCTCGGAAGATAAAATAATATCGACCGCCTTATCCAATAACGCGTCGAACTCTTCATTATTCACGCTTTTAAAAAAGCTGATTATTTCGCTGGCGCCGAAGTTCGCCTGCTGGGGCTCGTTCTGCTCAAGGTACAGCTTAAAGCGCACGCGGAATTCAGAATACCCTTCGCAGTTAAGCTTGCGGCAAAAGCGCAGGATAGTGGTGGTTGAGACGTCTGCCGCATCCGCCAGCTCGCGGATGGTCATGTACATCACTTTGTCACGATTTTTTATGACATAGTTGTAGACCATCATCTCCAGGTTATTGAGACTGGCAATGGCGGAATGGGAGAACATGCTCACAATGACTACACTCACTCATCAGACTTTTCTTCAGGGAATAATAACATGCAGCCAAACGACATCACTTTTTTTCAGCGCTTTCAGAACGACATTCTGGCCGGGCGTAAAACCATCACTATCCGGGATAAAAGTGAATCCCATTTCAAAACCGGCGATATCCTGCGGGTGGGACGTTATGAGGATGATGGTTATTTTTGCACCATCGAAGTAACGGGAACGTCAACCGTTACGTTCGCCACATTGACGCAAAAACATGCTGAACAGGAGAACATGACCCTGGATGAATTGAAAAGCGTGATCGCAGAGATCTACCCCAGGCAGAACCAGTTTTATGTGATTGATTTTAAATGTTTATAATTAAAATCGAAACGTGCGTTCGCTGAAATTAAAGTGTAACTGTCTGATTGTAATTTAGAAACGTTATGTTTAACTTTATTTTAGCTAACATGTGTTCACTGGAATCATTCTCAGTTAGCATAGTGATGCGATGAATAATCATCTTTTGTTTTCCCGGAGTTTTGTATGGTGAGTAGACCATTAATCGCACAGGGATATTCGCTGGCTGAGGAAGTAGCCAACAGCATCAGCCACGGCATTGGCCTGGTGTTTGGGATTGTCGGTTTAGTGTTATTGCTGGTGCAGGCGGTGGACGCTAATGCCAGCGCGATGGCCATTACGAGCTACAGCCTGTATGGCGGGAGTATGATCCTGCTGTTTCTGGCGTCGACGCTGTATCACGCGATCCCGCATCAGCGGGCCAAAATATGGCTCAAGAAATTTGACCACTGCGCTATCTATCTTCTTATTGCAGGCACCTACACGCCGTTTTTGCTGGTGGGGCTCAACTCGCCGCTGTCGCGTGGCCTGATGATTGTTATCTGGAGCCTGGCACTGTTGGGGATCCTGTTTAAGCTGACCATCGCGCACCGCTTTAAGGTGCTGTCGCTGGTCACCTATCTGACCATGGGTTGGCTGTCGCTGATTGTGGTGTATCAACTGGCGGTCAAACTGTCGATAGGGGGCGTGACGCTTCTGGCCTTAGGCGGCGTGGTATACTCGCTCGGCGTGATTTTCTACGTCTGCAAGCGCATTCCTTACAACCATGCCATCTGGCACGGCTTTGTGCTGGGCGGCAGCGTATGCCACTTTTTGGCGATCTATTTGTACGTAGGGCAGGCCTAGTTTTTTACGCCGTGCGGGCGGTTGCCCTCACCCCGGCCCCCTCCCACAGGGGGAGGGAGGACACCAAAACCCTAGGCCCGGTAGGCGCAGCGCCACCGGGCGATACAGCATCACTCTTCCAGAGAATACGGCAGCGGCTCAATACTCAGCGTATTTGCATCGTCACGCACGCGGAACACGCTGTCGGCTTCCATGTCGTTGTTCATGACGGCTTGAACCAAAAGACGTCCATCATCCAGCTGTACGGCGGCTAATACGGTGCCGGTACGGCGCCAGTTATCACCCATCTTCAGCTCTAAGTCTTCACCCGCTTCAGGTACACGGCTGGCATGGCCCGCCAGCGTCCACAGCGCGCGTTTGTTTGCCCCGCGGAATTTTGCACGCGCCACCATCTCCTGGCCGGTGTAACAGCCTTTTTTAAAGCTTATGCCGCCCAGTGCCTGCAGGTTGGTTGCCTGAGGAATAAACTGCGCGCTGTTTGCTGCGTCAATTACCGGCAGACCCGCTTCGATGTTCAGCGCCAGCCACTGCTGACTGTTGTTGAGCTGCGCTTCGCCGCGCAGCGCCTCGGTGATGCGCTCGGCGGTTTCGGCATCCGTGACTAACAGAAAACGCTCTGCCGGGTGTTCAAACCACAGGATGGAGGTGGCGCCTTCGCTGACGAGCTGCTTTTCGGCATTCGGCAGTTCGCTGAAGAGATTTTTCAGCGCCGCACGTGCCTGGAAGCCGGCCACACCCAGCAGGACATGTTCGTCGTCCGGGGCGATAGTGACTTTGGAAAAGACCGCGTACTTTTTCAACTCTTTGAGCTGGGCCTCCTGCAGGCTGCGGCGCTCAATAAAGGCAAAGCCATCCTGACGCCGGAACAGACGCAGGTTGCTCCACATTTTGCCTTTTGGGTCGCAATGCGCGGCCAGCAGGTGCTGGTGTTCGGTCATCTGACTGACGTCGGCGGTCACCTGGCCCTGCAGATATTTTTCGGCGTCGGCACCGGTGAGCGTCGCCAGCGCCCAGTCATCAAGAGAAATAAGCGTCAGCGGCAGACGCGCAGAGGCGGCGGGCTGGCGAGGAGAAAATGGTGTAAATGCCATAACGATATCCTGAATTGCTTAACGCTTTGATAATGCCTAATGGTAAAAGAGCCTGCAGGCAATGCAAGCGCTTTCAACAGGCCATTTGTGCCCTAAACCGGTTATGCGTAACGCTACGCAAAATAATGTAATCCGCTGCCTTTGTAGGGATTATTCTGGAAGCCTGCTCGTCGATCGCAATATTCCAGTAATGAAACGGTCAAAAACACGTTACACTAGCTGGTGTCCCCGTATAGAAATAAAGAACACTGAACGGGGCACCGACTGTGCCAAACGTAATGCAGGAAACTGAACATGGATATTAACAACAAGGCCCGTATTCACTGGGCGTGCCGTCGCGGAATGCGTGAACTTGATATTTCCATCATGCCTTTCTTCGAATATGAATATGACACCTTAAGCGACGATGATAAGCGTCTGTTTGTTCGCCTGCTTGAGTCTGACGATCCGGATTTATTCAACTGGCTGATGAACCACGGCAAACCCGCCGATACCGAGTTGCAACGGATGGTGCAATTAATTCAAACACGGAATCGGGAACGTGGTCCTGTGGCAATCTGATCTTCGCGTCTCGTGGCGCTCGCAGTGGATGTCTTTATTGCTCCACGGACTGGTTGCGGCCTTTGTGTTACTGATGCCGTGGCCGCTAAGCTATACGCCGCTGTGGCTGCTGTTACTCTCGTTTGTCGTTTTTGACAGCGTACGCAGCCAGCGTCGAATTAATGCCCGTCAGGGAGAGATCAAATTACTGATGGATTCCCGCCTGCGCTGGCAGGGTAAAGAGTGGGATATCCTCGGTATGCCCTGGATGCTCAACTGCGGCATGATGTTACGGTTACGCAAGGTGGACGGCGGGCGTTGCCAGCATCTTTGGCTGGCGGCTGACAGTATGGATGCTGCCGAGTGGCGAGACCTGCGCCGGATGCTATTGCAACAGACGACGCAGGGATAATATGCGTTAGCTAAACTTTTCAGCCATTTCGCCCAAAATCTGCTCGCACCAGGTTTGCAGGCGCTCATCGCTGAGATCGTACTGGTTGGTTTCATCCAGCGCGAGTCCAACAAACAGCTCGCCGTCGGCAATAATCGGCTTTTTACTGGTGAACTCGTAACCTTCGGTTGGCCAGTAGCCGATGAACGACACCCCTTTCGGCGCCAGTTTGTCGTGCAGCATGCCAAGCGCGTCCAGGAACCACTCCCCGTAACCCAGCTGATCTCCCATGCCGTACATGGCAATGATTTTGCCGTCGAGATTGACTGAATCAAGTTGATCCCAGATGGCTTCCCAGTCTTCCTGTATCTCACCAAAATCCCAGGTTGGGATGCCGAGGATCAATACATCGTACTGTTCCATCAGCGCGACCGCGTCATCTTTCAGGTTATGCAACGTCACCAGTTCCGGGCCAATGATGTCGCGAATTTTCTCTGCCGCCATTTCGGTGTAGCAGGTGCTGGAACCATAGAACAGACCAATATTCATCGCGTAACTATCTCAATTCTTGCGTTGACTTTGCGCGTAGTGTACCAGAAACCGGTCACAATCAGGCATAATGGCCTGACTGCAGAATCAAAGGGGCTGATGTGGAAAAGGATCTCGCACTCGTTGAACAGTTTCTCGACGCGCTGTGGCTGGAAAAAAACCTGGCCGAGAATACGCTCAGCGCCTACCGGCGCGATCTTACCATGCTGGTGGAGTGGCTGGCCCGTCGGCAGCTCTCGCTGGCGAGCGCGCAAAGCGACGACCTGCAGGCGCTGCTCGGTGAACGTGTAGAAGGGGGGTACAAAGCCACCAGCTCCGCGCGTTTGCTCAGCGCCATGCGTCGGCTTTTCCAGCATCTCTACCGTGAGAAGATTCGCCAGGACGATCCCAGCGCGCTGCTGGCATCCCCTAAGCTCCCGCAGCGGCTGCCGAAAGATCTCAGCGAAGCACAAGTTGAGAGATTATTACAGTCACCGGCAGTTGACCTGCCGCTGGAGTTACGCGATAAAGCCATGCTTGAGCTATTGTATGCTACCGGCCTGCGCGTTTCGGAACTGGTTGGCCTGACGATGAGCGACATCAGCCTGCGTCAGGGCGTGGTGCGCGTCATCGGTAAAGGCAATAAGGAAAGGCTGGTTCCGCTGGGCGAAGAGGCGGTTTACTGGCTGGAAACGTATCTGGAGCATGGCCGTCCGTGGTTGCTCAACGGCGTGTCTATCGATGTCCTGTTTCCGAGCCAGCGCGCACAGCAGATGACGCGACAAACGTTCTGGCATCGCATCAAGCATTACGCCACACTGGCGGGTATCGACAGTGAAAAGCTTTCGCCGCACGTATTGCGTCACGCCTTCGCGACGCATCTGCTCAACCACGGCGCTGATTTACGCGTGGTGCAGATGCTGCTGGGACACAGCGATCTTTCCACGACGCAAATTTACACCCATGTCGCGACGGAACGCCTGCGGCAGCTACACCAACAGCACCACCCTCGAGCGTGAGTGCCGACGAATTGTAACAGGATCACATATGAAAAAGACTTTCGCGCTGTTCACCCTGCTGGCAGCCTCCTTTACCGGTTTCGCCCATGCGGACGACGCCGCCATCAAGCAGTCGCTGGCTAAGCTCGGCGTCACCGGAAGCGATATTCAGCCTGCGCCGGTCGCTGGCATGAAAACAGTACTGACCAACAGCGGCGTGCTGTACGTCACCGAAGATGGCAAACACATTATTCAGGGGCCAATGTACGACGTGAGCGGCGCGCAGCCGGTTAACGTGACCAACCAGCTGCTGATGAAAAACCTGAACGCGCTCGAAAAAGAGATGATCGTCTATAAGGCGGCGCAGGAAAAACACGTCATTACCGTCTTCACCGACATCACCTGCGGCTACTGCCACAAGCTGCATGAAGAGATGAAAGACTACAACGCGCTGGGCATTACCGTGCGCTATCTTGCCTTCCCTCGCGCGGGTGTGCAGAGCCAGCCAGAGCAGGACATGAAGGCCATCTGGTGTGCGAAAGACCGCAACAAAGCCTTTGATGATGCGATGAGCGGAAAAGAGGTTAAGCCAGCCTCCTGCGATATCGACATTGCTAACCACTACGCGCTGGGCGTGCAGTTTGGCGTGAGCGGGACGCCAGCGATTGTCCTGAGCAACGGCTATGTCGTTCCGGGCTATCAGGGACCGAAGGAGATGAAAGAGTTCCTTGACGCGCACCAGAAACAGTTTGGTGGTAAATAATCCGCGTGAAAGCCCCGATAAAATTGCGCCGCCGCGAGGTGGTTGAACCGGTTGATTTGCCAGACGATCTCCCGGCGCTGCTTAAGCGCCTCTACGCCACTCGCGGCGTGCGTAGCGCTGAGGATCTTGAACGCAGCGTGAAAGGGATGCTGCCCTGGCAGCAGCTGAGCGGTATCGAAAAAGCCACTGAGATGCTCTACAACGCCCTTCGTGAAGGAACGCGGATTGTGGTGGTAGGGGACTTCGACGCCGACGGCGCAACCAGCACCGCGCTGAGCGTGCTCAGCCTGCGCGCGCTGGGCTGCGATAACGTCACGTATCTGGTGCCGAACCGTTTTGAAGACGGCTACGGACTCAGCCCGGAAGTGGTCGATCAGGCCCATGCCCGCGGTGCGCAGATGATCATGACCGTCGATAACGGGATCTCTTCCCATGCTGGGGTCGATCATGCCCACGCGTTAGGGATCCCGGTGCTGGTTACCGATCACCACCTGCCGGGAGAAACGCTGCCCGCAGCGGAAGCGATTATTAACCCCAATCTGCGCGACTGCGATTTCCCATCGAAATCCCTCGCAGGCGTGGGCGTGGCGTTTTATCTGATGCTGGCGTTACGGACCCTGCTGCGCGATAAGGGATGGTTCGAATCCCGCGGTATTGCCGCACCGAACCTGGCCGAATATCTCGATCTGGTGGCGCTGGGTACAGTCGCCGACGTGGTCCCGCTCGATACCAATAACCGTATCCTGACCTGGCAGGGCCTAAGCCGCATCCGGGCAGGCAAGTGCCGTCCGGGGATCAAGGCGCTGCTGGAGATTGCCAACCGCGACCCGCTCAAGCTGGCGGCAAGCGACCTTGGCTTTGCGCTCGGGCCGCGCCTGAACGCGGCCGGAAGACTGGACGATATGTCCGTCGGCGTGGCGCTGCTGCTGTGCGACAACATCGGTGAAGCCCGCGTGCTGGCCAACGAGCTGGACGCCCTGAACCAGACTCGTAAAGAGATTGAGCAGGGAATGCAGGCCGAAGCGCTGACCCTGTGCGAAAAGCTTGAACGCAGCGGCGATACGCTGCCGGGCGGCCTGGCGATGTATCATCCCGAGTGGCATCAGGGCGTGGTCGGCATTCTGGCATCACGTATTAAAGAGCGCTTCCACCGCCCGGTGATCGCCTTCGCACCCGCGGGCGACGGCACGCTGAAAGGCTCTGGCCGCTCAATCCAGGGGTTGCACATGCGTGATGCTCTGGAGCGTCTCGATACGCTGTACCCGGGTCTGATGATCAAGTTCGGCGGCCATGCGATGGCGGCTGGCCTGTCGCTGGAAGAGGCGAAATTCGTCGAGTTCCAGCGCCTGTTCGGCGAGCTGGTCACCGACTGGATTGACCCGGCCCTGCTGCAGGGGGAAGTGGTGTCCGATGGCGAGCTTTCACCGCTTGAGATGACGATGGACGTGGCGCAAATGCTGCGCGATGCCGGCCCGTGGGGGCAGATGTTCCCGGAACCGCTGTTTGACGGGCGATTCCGCCTGCTGCAGCAGCGCATTGTCGGCGAACGTCATCTGAAAGTGATGGTCGAGCCCGTGGGCGGTGGACCGCTTCTGGACGGCATTGCTTTTAACGTCGATACCTCCATCTGGCCGGACAACGGCGTGCGCGAGGTCGAGCTGGCGTACAAACTGGACATCAACGAGTTTCGCGGTAACCGCACCCTTCAGATCATCATCGACAATATCTGGCCAATTTAGCGGCAGTAATCTCTATAAAAAAGGGCGTGGATTCGGTACAATCCCGCTCTTATCACCGCATTTTGACAAGTCCATAAAAGAAAACAGACCATGTTTGAAATTAATCCGGTAAAAAACCGTATTCAGGACCTCACGGAGCGCTCTGACGTTCTTAGGGGGTATCTTTGACTACGATGCCAAGAAAGAGCGTCTTGAAGAAGTAAACGCCGAGCTGGAACAGCCGGACGTCTGGAACGAACCTGAACGCGCACAGGCGCTGGGTAAAGAGCGTTCCTCTCTCGAAGCTATCGTAGATACGCTGGATCAAATGGCCCAGGGGCTGGAAGATGTTTCCGGTTTGCTGGAGCTGGCCGTCGAAGCTGACGACGAAGAAACCTTTAACGAAGCCGTGGCAGAACTCGACGTGCTGGAAGAGAAGCTGGCGCAGCTTGAATTCCGTCGCATGTTCTCCGGCGAATACGACAGCGCTGACTGCTATCTCGATATTCAGGCAGGTTCTGGCGGCACCGAAGCGCAGGACTGGGCCAGCATGCTGACGCGTATGTACCTGCGTTGGGCAGAAGCGCGCGGCTTCAAAACCGAAATTATCGAAGAGTCTGAAGGTGAAGTAGCGGGTCTGAAATCCGTCACCATCAAGATCATTGGCGATTACGCCTACGGCTGGCTGCGTACCGAAACCGGCGTTCACCGCCTGGTGCGTAAGAGCCCGTTCGACTCCGGCGGCCGCCGTCATACCTCCTTCAGCTCCGCGTTCGTTTACCCGGAAGTTGACGAAGATATTGATATCGAAATTAACCCGGCGGACCTGCGTATCGACGTTTATCGCGCATCCGGCGCGGGTGGTCAGCACGTTAACCGTACGGAATCGGCGGTGCGTATTACCCACATTCCAACCGGGCTGGTCACGCAATGCCAGAACGACCGTTCCCAGCATAAGAACAAAGACCAGGCCATGAAGCAGATGAAAGCGAAGCTTTATGAGCTGGAGATGCAGAAGAAAAATGCTGAGAAACAGGCGATGGAAGACAACAAGTCTGACATCGGCTGGGGCAGCCAGATCCGTTCTTATGTCCTTGATGACTCCCGCATCAAAGACCTGCGTACCGGGGTTGAAACCCGCAACACGCAGGCGGTGCTGGACGGCAGCCTGGACCAATTTATCGAAGCAAGTTTGAAAGCAGGGTTATGAGGAACCAACATGTCTGAACAACAAGCACAGGGCGCTGACGCGGTAGTCGATCTTAACAACGAACTGAAAACCCGCCGCGAGAAGCTGGCAGCGCTGCGCGAGCAGGGCGTGCCGTTCCCGAACGATTTTCGTCGTGACCACACCTCAGACCAACTGCACGCTGACTTCGACGCGAAAGAGAACGAAGAGCTGGAAGCGCTGAACGTTGAAGTGGCCGTTGCAGGCCGCATGATGACCCGTCGTATCATGGGTAAAGCCTCCTTCGTGACCCTTCAGGACGTTGGCGGCCGCATTCAGCTGTACGTTTCCCGTGACGATCTTCCGGAAGGCATCTACAACGAGCAGTTCAAGAAGTGGGACCTGGGAGATATCCTGGGCGCGAAAGGTAAACTGTTCAAAACCAAGACCGGTGAACTTTCTATCCACTGCACCGAGTTGCGTCTGTTGACCAAAGCCCTGCGCCCGCTGCCGGACAAATTCCACGGCCTGCAGGATCAGGAAGCGCGCTACCGTCAGCGCTACCTGGATCTCATCTCTAACGATGAATCCCGCAAGACCTTTAAAATTCGCTCCCAGATCATGGCCGGTATCCGCCAGTTCATGGTCAACCGCGACTTTATGGAAGTGGAAACCCCGATGATGCAGGTGATCCCTGGCGGCGCGTCTGCGCGTCCGTTCATCACCCATCACAACGCCCTGGACCTGGACATGTACCTGCGTATCGCGCCGGAACTGTACCTGAAGCGTCTGGTGGTTGGTGGTTTTGACCGCGTGTTCGAGATCAACCGTAACTTCCGTAACGAAGGTATCTCCGTTCGTCATAACCCAGAGTTCACCATGATGGAACTCTATATGGCGTATGCGGATTACAAAGATCTGATCGAGCTGACCGAATCCCTGTTCCGTACCCTGGCGCAGGACATTCTGGGCACCACGCAGGTCCCTTACGGTGAAGAAGTCTTCGACTTCGGAAAGCCGTTCGAAAAACTGACCATGCGCGAAGCGATCAAGAAATACCGTCCGGAAACCAACATGGCGGATCTGGATAACTTCGACTCTGCGAAAGCGATCGCCGAAAGCATCGGTATCAAGGTTGAGAAGAGCTGGGGTCTGGGCCGTATCGTGACCGAGATCTTCGAAGAGGTGGCCGAAGCGCACCTGATTCAGCCGACCTTCATCACCGAATACCCGGCGGAAGTCTCTCCGCTGGCGCGTCGTAATGATCAGAACCCGGAAATCACTGACCGCTTCGAATTCTTCATCGGCGGCCGTGAAATCGGTAACGGCTTCAGCGAGCTGAACGATGCGGAAGACCAGGCTCAGCGCTTCCAGGACCAGGTTGACGCGAAAGCGGCAGGCGACGACGAAGCGATGTTCTTCGACGAAGACTACGTGACCGCGCTGGAACACGGTCTGCCACCAACGGCGGGTCTGGGCATTGGTATCGACCGTATGGTTATGTTGTTCACCAACAGCCACACCATCCGTGACGTGATCCTGTTCCCGGCGATGCGCCCGGTGAAGTAAGACGTTAAGATGTAAAAAAAGCCCCGAAAGGGGCTTTTTTATTGCGCCGCGAAGGCTTTAAGTTCTTCGCGGGCGGCCGTCGCTTCCATGACCATCCACGGGCTAAAGGCCCAGGGCGTCGCGTCCAGCGCGCGGAATAACGCCTCCAGCTCAACCCACTGATAGTCCATCACTTCATCTTCGTTTATCGTCACGTCATTGGTGATGCGGGCGGCGAATACCGGGCAAATTTCATTTTCCACGATCCCGGACGGGTCGGTTTCCCGATAGCGAAATTCAGGGGCGACGGCGGTGATATCGGTCAGTTCAGCGCCCACTTCAAAGCGGCAGCGGCGGATTATCGCCTGGACTGTCTCTTCGCCGGACTGCGGGTGGCCGCAAACGGAGTTGGTCCAGACGCCGGGCCAGGCTTTTTTGCTTAAGGCGCGTCGGGTGATCAGACATTCCCCTTTTGCGTTAAAAAGCCAGGAAGAGAACGCCAGATGCAGCGGGGTATGTAACGTGTGCGCGGCATATTTTTCCTGAGTGCCAATCACCATTCCCTGGTCGTTTACCAAAATAACGTGTTCTTGAATACTCATTGATGCTCCAGTGCCAAAATGCCGAGTGGTTCAGCACCATCAGCCGAAGCATTATACTGCATTCTTATACGAACGGTTTGGCTCGTAGAGCGGAAAAGGGCATGACCCTTATTCGTTTTGGCTGTTATCATAGTGCGCCATTCACGCTGACCGAGGATCTGTTTTGTTTGCAGGAAGCCTGACGAGAAACCCCATTACCGCCATTTTTTGCCTGACGCTGACGCTATTACTGGTGGGCTGTTCAGGGAGCAAATCTTCGGATACGGGAAGCTATTCCGGTTCGGTCTACACCGTTAAGCGCGGGGACACCCTGTACCGGATTTCGCGCGCAACGGGAACCAGCGTGAAGGATCTGGCGCGGCTGAATAATCTTTCGCCGCCTTACACCATCGAGGTAGGGCAGCAGCTGAAGGTTAGCGGCGGATCGTCCTCGGGCAAAAAATCCTCTTCGAAAGGCAAAACCGCTAAAGTAACGCCGTCCTATCAGGTGCCACAATCGTCATGGCCGCCGGTTGGACAGCGCTGCTGGATTTGGCCTGCCAGCGGTAAAGTGGTCGCCCCTTACTCACTCTCTGAAGGTGGCAACAAGGGTATTGATATCGCCGCTGCGCGCGGTACGCCGGTTTATGCCTCCGGCGCCGGGAAGGTGGTTTACGTCGGTAACCAGCTGCGCGGTTACGGTAACCTGATCATGATTAAACATGGTGAAGACTACATCACGGCCTATGCGCACAACGACACGATGCTGGTCAACAACGGGCAGAACGTCAAAGCCGGGCAGAAGATTGCCACCATGGGCAGCACCGGTACGGATTCAGTGAAGCTGCATTTCCAGATCCGCTATAAGGCGACGGCCATCGATCCGCAGCGCTATCTGCCTGCGCCCGGCAGCAAACCGAAGTGCTAAGTGATTATTTAATCGCCGTTTAGTTGTGAAGAGGCTTGTATGAAGGTGCGTAAGGTCTATAATGCCTTACGCACTTCAAAGCGGGCGTAGTTCAATGGTAGAACGAGAGCTTCCCAAGCTCTATACGAGGGTTCGATTCCCTTCGCCCGCTCCAGTATCCTGATAAATCAATAAGTTATGATTTATGAGTTAGTTACGTTTCCCCCCTTTAGCAAGTACAACTTAAACTTCCCATTGTTCTACGCCCGCACCTGTTGTGTTATTGATCTGTGGTACAAGGGAGCAAATCATCACGCTTGCGGTGGTTCCAAGTTCTTACCGCGACAGTACAACAACGAACAAAAAGCCGCATACCTGGCATAACTCCCGAACAGATTGATCACACGCATTTAAGCCCGATGTGTGGCCTTGTGGCTGCGTAAACACGTGTATAGTGGTAAACGTACCTGCACAAGATATGCAGGCCCTTCCAGCGCTTCGCTCACGCTCCGAAAGGTACACGAGCACTCTGATAAGGTGTGATCCCTCTGACAATCTGATTTGGTCACTGGTGACTTTCGCAAAGCGAAACCAACCAGTTTGGCCTGATGCAGTCGCTATGCTCCGCTTGTTGCTTGTACCACTAACGGGGCTTTATGGCTTTTATTGTCTGAAATCTGATACATTGCAAAAACATCATGTGGATTACTGTAAAGTTCATCTCTATGATTATGTGTGCTATTGCCAGTTAAGAAATGCGGAGAGGACAATATGGATGTTACTGATGAGGCTTTGTTGAGTTCTGGCTTTACACCATCGGATTTGAAGAAGATAAAGAACAACGTTGAAAGCTATGGTGGAACGTTGGGGAATGCAATCAGGGACTTGGCCAGGCGATTTATTCTTGCCGTGTGGGTTGTATCCGGTTGCCTTGCTGTATTCATTTTTCTTGTGATGTTCGCATCTGAGCAGAGTGTTTTCTCTGGTGCTATTGGCCTTTCTTGTGGCGCAGCGGTTGCAATTTTTATACAACCGCCTGTACTTGCTTATAAATCTTGGCGATTCTGTAGAGCGAACAAATCTTAATTAGTACTGTTATCAGTAGCCAGAAGATCAAAAATGACTTTCGCTTTGACACCATATCCAGCGATTTTCATCGTTAGCTTAGGCTTGCTCATTGTGTCAACTTTTCGGTAGTAATCACGCGGCAGCCAACGGAATAATCGCCAAGCTCCGGGTTTCCTTGCTAAGCCGAAGATACTATAGACACTCGCCCCTAGAGTCACCGTATTATAAAGAGCTAATCCACTTTTTGGGCTAAACCCCATGAATTGTGCGGTCTCCATTGCGCCATCAGCAAAAATTCCTTCCGATTTGGATTGTTCACCATAGCGAAGATGGCTTGCTTCTTTTGTTATACCGTTAATACCATCAACAAATAAAACTGCTCCTGCAAGAACTCCAACAGGGGTCATAGTGGACATCATAACCATCCCACCAAATAATGCTGCTCCAGATACCACTATATGAATTGCCGAAATCACGTATCCGACGATTTTATTGTTTTCCCTGACAAACTCGACCTTTGCATAAAGTTGGGCGGCTCTGGTTCTTAACAAGCGTTCTTGTTCTTGCAGATTATCTGTTTCGGCACGCAGATTTTTGATGCATGCAATGCATTCTTCATCGGTTTTGGCCCGTCGTGCAATTTCAAATTCTTTCTCTACGACCTGCCTTATCTCTTCGACAAACTTGATACGTGTTATCCCATCGTGCAAATAGAATGCTGATAGCCGATTTGCAGTTTCGACGAGTTTCCGAGCTTCCAGATTTACCATGGTATCTGACCATGTTCTGTTCCAGCCCCTGTTGAGCAGCGCAATATCCATTAAAGACTCCATCCCAAAATGTGTCTGGTTATTTTACGTGCAATAAGGTCGAAGACAACAGGAACCACTTTCACAACCGTCCCCCGTGGGTGTCCCGTTACTTTATCCTTCCACTTTACATTCTCCTGTTCAAAAATATCCCCGGCTCTGTTGGTGATCTGCTAAACCGTCAGCCCAGGCCCTCTGTGAAAAGCGCTTTTTCTTCGCCAAATATCGCTACGTGATGCCTTCAGCGACACGCCTCACTGCAACAAGCAGTGCAGTTACACAATGCTGCTTTGGGCTGACACAAGGGAGATAACTTGATGTTTTGAAGTGCATCTGTTCGCTAATTGTACGGATATTTAACATATTCTTTGTTATGCGCACTTATAATGTATTAGCTAAATTGAGATGTCCGTCTCTGACCAAATACATGTCCACGCTACAGTCTCACCACAGCGATCACTGCTTTCAAAGGATGAGACTCATGACGGCATACGGAACGGAGTTTTTCTCAATGAACGATGTAAACCGACTCAGGATCCTTCAGGACGTTATCGACCGCCGTCTTACCACACGTCTTGCAGCAACCCGGCTTGAGATATCTGACAGACACTGCCGACGGTTGCTGGAGCGCTATCGTGAACATGGGCCGCTTTCACTTGTTAACCGTCGTCGTGGCCAGCCCGGCAACCAGCAACTCATGCCGGGCCTCGCTGAACGAGCACTGCGTATTATCCGCGAACGTTACGCTGATTTTGGCCCGACTTTAGCCTGTGAGAAGCTTGCCGAGGTTCATGGGCTGTATCTGGCCAAAGAGACGGTACGCAAGCTGATGACTCAGGCTGGTTTATGGATCCCCCGCAAGTTACGGCCGCCGCGTGTACATCAGCCACGACCGCGTCGGGCCTGCACCGGAGAACTCATCCAGATTGATGGCTGTGAGCATCGCTGGTTCGAGGATCGTGGTCCGGTCTGCACACTGCTCGTTTACGTTGATGATGCGACGAGCCGGCTGATGCAGCTTCTGTTCGTCAGTTCTGAGTCCACTTTCACCTATTTTGAAACCACCCCACCTAGGGCTATCTGGAGCGTTACGGTAAACCTCTGGCGTTCTACAGTGACAAGGCCAGTGTCTTCAGGATCAACAACAAGCAGGCCACCGGCGGAGATGGTCAGACTCAGTTTGGTCGTGCCATGAACGAGCTGAACATCACCGGCATCTGCGCCAACACCAGTTCAGCCAAAGGCCGTGTAGAACGGGCTCACCTCACGTTACAGGACCGCCTGGTCAAGGAGCTGCGGCTCCGTGGTATCAGTACACCAGAGGCCGCAAACGCCTTTGCCGAAGAGTTCATGGCTGACTACAACCGCCGGATTGCAAAGTCACCTCGTCACGATTTCGACGTTCACCGTCCGCTTGAGAATAATGAAAACCTGGAGGCAACATTCACCTGGCTTGAACTACGTAAGGTCTCAAAAAACCTGACATTACAGTACGATAAGAAGCTATATCTGCGTGAAGATAATGAAGAAAACCGGCGTTTTAAGGAGAAATACATTGATGTCTGGCAGTATCCGGACGGCACTATTGAGCTCTGGGCTAACGGTACTTCCCTGCCCTTCATCACGTACGACCGGCTGGGAGAACTGGACCAGGGAGCTATCGTCGATAACAAGCGCCTGGGACGAGCTCTGGAGATGATAAAGCTGGTTCAGGACAAACGGGACAACATCCGCTCGCAGGCCCTGCCATCACTTGACGGCCAGACCTCACGTAGAAAGAAGCAACCCGGCAAGAAATCACAACGAAGTCTGAATCAGAACGACATGCTGGAAGCCCTGCAGCAACTCCAGGCAAGGAGCCAGGAAATCTTCGGCAAAAGCTGAAACTTAACCCACTCGCGGACATTTTAATTTAGCCACAAAGCTGACCTTTAAAAACAGCCCAGACAGATGATGTTACTCCAATATTTTAATGTCTCTTTTAACTCACTAGTAGATAATATTAACCATCTTAGATGGGAACAGGTTAACTTACGAGGGGGCTACCGGAGGGAGACGTCCGGTAGCTTTAATTCTTATCGTATTTGGTCCCTTCTAATTGAGTACCAGGCATAGTTCTGTTAAGTTTGTTAGGAGGGAAGGGTTTATGGAAAACGACCTTAAAATAACGAATAGAATTTTCTTTTAATCATTCCTATGAAAGTGCAAAACTTCAATGCGAAAATCTTATAAAGATAACTTTGTGAATCACCCTCATTGATATGATTTATTTGCTGTGGATTTAGGAAAATAGGCAACCAGTGTTTCTCCATAAAATCGTTCTCAAAGAAAGAACTATGTCCCCCAGCGTGATATCTATTGAATACATTCTTGCCGGAAAATCCATTGAAGCCCGTAACACCTGCCAAACCCACGTCAGGTACAAATGCTTCATTTATTGCAAGAGGTAAATCGTGTACAGCACATTCGTTAATGATTACTAAATTATCATTAAAATCCAAAAAATCGAAATTAAAGGTCCTATCTAGAACAGAGCCACAAAGGACAATCAAATCTAGCTCTTTTAACAATGAGCGGTCCTCTAATTCTTTAAGAGCATACATCAAAATATAAGTTCCGAAACTATGGCCTATGCAAATAATTCTTCTGGAACGATTATTTTCCAAATATTCGTTTAGTACTTTTTTAAAATCATCAACGACAAGTTTTCTTCTTGATGGTATAAGGAAAGACAATGTAGAAATTAGTGTATATTTAAATGGAAGATTTTTAACTGACGTAAAATCTTCACTACTTTTACAGATTTCCGCGAGCTTATCTTGCCATTTACCATATGTACGTATACCATGTAGTGTAAGAATTACAATATCAGAATTCTTGTTTTCTAAGCCATTAAACAATGCTGCATTGTAATCTATAATAGCCTTTCTATTTTCAAGCCATGAAAAATCATTAGCTGGACAATAAAGTAATTCGAAGCCAGTTTCCTTATAGTATTTTTGTTTATGACTCTCGATTTCATCTTCTATACCAGAATAGGCAAATATATTACCAGGGCGCTTTAGCCTATTGTTAATTATTGCCTGTACAATATTCAAACCTGCAATTGGATCGATCTCACCTCTCCTAAGCTGAGGAAGTGCAACATCGACAAAAATAATTGTATAAAAAGTTCTTCTCAAAAATGACGTAGCTTCGTTAACGCACTCGGCATAGTCAATAAATTCTTCAGGGATTCGATGATTGCTTATGAGTAATTTTTTAATTTTTAAACCGCGGTTGATGTCATCATCGACAATTAAGTATCTATTCATTTTTACACCATTAACTCTTTAACAGCTTCTTTCCAAACAATACTTGAATTATCATATTTTATACAACCCCTATAATTTTCTGGATATTTATCAGTCATCATCTTTTCAATGTTAGTAAGGTCATAGCTTTTATCGTCTGAAGCAAAGGATATGTATTGAGTTAAAAGTATATATTGTAATGTGAGTCTTTTTCTTTTAATAAATTTTGCTATATCCATCCCCCCAAAAGTACGAAATTCACTTGATGGCATTCCTGCATCTTTATCAAATGTTGGCAAGCTCATATCAATGATAGCAAAATCAAAAGACTCGGAGCTCAACAGACTAACTCCGCTTGAATATGAACGGCTAGAAGAGATGATTGATTCTGGAAATTCTGATGAGATAAAATCAATTATTTTTTGTGTTTTATACTCATTGTCTTCAATAATTAGAATATTCATCCTAAGCCTTCTGGAAGTTGATAATCTGCTTGAACATGTTGTCTTCTAGCTCTATATAAAATCGAGCATCAGAAAATGCGTCGGAGATGTTTTTATATACTTTATATAGCCCTGTCCCTCCTTCGTTTGTAAGCTTAATATTATCTATTTGACTTTCGAAATCAGCAATTCCTTGAATCTTATTGGCTTCTGATAACTCATTGAACTGAATTTCACTGATTTGATTGCATACTTTGATAACCTTTCCGTCTTCTTCACTGGTTACCGATACATAGATATGAGTGCCGGCCTTATGAATACCATGTTTTAAACAATTCATGTACATGGTAACTAGAGATCTTGTTAAACCAAGAAGCGATTTATTATTCATTACCCACGAAAGATCTTCTTGGATGTTGAAAGTCATATCAATTACCTGAGGTGTGTAAATACCATCAATATATTCTTTGGAAGCTTGCAAAATAGCGCCTATTTCAACATCTTCATCTAATTCATGCACCGGCTTTCGAAACCACTCTTCAAAATCAGAAAGTTTTTCATTGACGTTAAATTTTGCCAGTGTGATTTTATTGATTATATTGCTTTTAGAGGATGCCTCTGGAATATTATTTATTTTAGCAATTAAATCATCACACTCTTTAGCAAATGCTGGTTTGATCACTTCATTACTAAATCTTCTTACTAGATGGAATGAAGTTTCTAGAATTAGCCATATAAAATCCTTTATAACTTCTACAAATCCCTTGTAATCCATTTCTGATGATGAATTAAATTGGCCTAAATAACTATTGATATATGCGCTAAAAAAATTTATTTGTTTATCGGATATTTGAAAAAGGAAGGCTGTATCAGGAGTTTTAGCCTCTTTATACTCTCTTAAATCAGGAATAGTTGTAGGCCTGATTAGATTATTGGTTTTTTGGATTAGCGAGTCAATAGATGCTGAAAAATCTATAACGTAATCGTTTATAAGTAAAAGTTGAGTCGATTCAAGATCTTTCATTTCATTCAACCAAAAGTATGGCGGCTCGTATGAAGACCTTATGTCTTTATCAGAAACTTTTGACGTGACTAGATGCTCTGCTTCAAAAACGCTACGTATGTGATTTGGTAAAACCCCATGTCTTATTTCTGAACTCAGATAACGAACTAACCCAAATTCATTATTCATTATAAAGTCATCAATTAAGTTTGAATAAATCAAACTATAATGATAAGTCTTAGCTTTTGTTGTTTCCTCGGATGTAATTTCACCTATATCAATTCCATCATCTTGTGTTGTAGATAGATAATAGTCAAGATAAATAGAGAAATCATCACTCTTAATCCGCTTCATTGTTTCGAATGCAGAATGGTAATAATCATCCTTGACTGATAGCACTCCATTGAAGTCTATGTTTATTTTATTTTGAGCGTGATGATTCGTAAGACGACTAACCAACAGCTTTTGATATATTCCAACCTCTTCTTTTGATAAGTTATCAGCCATTTCGTAACTGAGTAAATCTTTTCGTTCCTTTTCTAAGAGTAAATCAATAATTTTTAATCTTTCAGTTAACATTATTACTGAGTCAGAAATATGTTCTAAGCCGCTTAAAACCCTTTCATCACAAACATCTGTTAACAAAAATAATTCGTTTTCATTTATAACTCTACTGTCCAGTAGCAAATCGCTAGGTTTATTAAACCCTAAATGGGCTAAGTACTTATCTATAAAGAAAGATGTAACGTCACTGTATGATTTATCATATTGCCTCTGATGAAAATGGCTAAAAATTGCAGCTTCCAAAGGATTGTTTAAATTATCAACATCATCATCAACTATTTTCGCTAATTTTTGCATTGGAAATAATATTAGGTTGGACCTTTTTTCTAATGCTTTTTTATTTATTATTTCAACTAAATCGTTGTATGCTTCTATATTAATGAGCGATGTGGACTCGTAATAGTAAAAATCAGGAATTGTAATATCACTTTCTTTTTTTAGTTCGTTAATCAATCGCTTTGTATCTTCATTTGTTATTTTATGCCCTGAATCATGGTCAAATAATTTATTTCTAATGCTTCTTGACTTTGTTAACCTAGGGCGCTCAAGCAATGTTTCAATTTTAGAAGGATTGTTTTTTTCGGAGAAAATTTGATGTAAGAATTTTGGAGTAATCACTAGTCCATTACACATCACATCTAATATAGACGTTTTAAGCTTATCTTTATTTTGATAAGGATAAGAAATATAGAATGGAGCTGAAATAGCACTGGTGAAATTAAAGCATGACAATTTGAAGCTAATATCTTCAATAACCTCTATTGAGGATTGATATTGCTCGGTATATTGATATTGCTTTATTAAGTTAGTGAGTAGCACACCATAGATATCGTTGTTATTGATGTTATCGAAGTATACTTTTTGTTTTTTTGCGAATATTATAGATCTTGCTAACACATCTATTAATATAAGCTGCCTCGGGTGTAGTGCAAAATACTCTTTACATTTGGCAATAACAGATTCATAGTCACCCTCGGTGTAAGATATAATAATATCTTGAACTTTAAAGTCCGTATTGGTTAAAGGTTTGTTATTGATGACATTTGCCATCCCCTTCCATGAGTCATCAATATCTAATTCTGCCATTGAAATAACAAACTGCTTTATATTATTCTCAACAAGGCTATTATTGGATATCTTATTAGCAACATGTTCTGATATTGCCTTCCTGATAAATACATATTTATCAACTGGGAAAAGCTTTTGTGAATACTGGATTATATTGTCCAATGATCGCACATTATCCATGCCAAATGGAAGTAATAATAATGAAAGGAAATCAGCGTAATTTTTCCTGCTGCTATTTATTCTTATAGAATCAATTATATTAACTTTAGATTTTTGTTTGAATGAAAGAGCACTGTGAGATGTGTGTTTGTTATAAAGATAGTTTGTTATGTGGTATAACTGCGGAGACGAATCATCAATAAATCTTTCTTTATTTTCTGTCTTTTTTTGAGTAGATGCAATTGCCATGTCAACATCTATTGACCATATGGATTTTCCGAATTTTTCTTCAATTACTCTAAGTGAATTTATTGCTTGAGAAAATTCAGATCTTAGAAAATGCTCCTCTAATTTATTTTTCATAATAACAAACTGCTTAAACTCATTTTGGTTGCTCTTAATGAATTGCAATAACATTTCGAGTATAAATTCATTAGGCAAATTACGCTCTTTTACTAAATCCAAGTAGTTTTTTTTATTGAAACCCGATAGGTTTAGTAAATTTTTTAAAGAGACATTTTTATAGCATGAATGAGCAAAGCTTTTTAGCTTATCGTTTTGTAATAATAAAGTTTCATTTGACAAATTATTTAATGCTTTAATCTTTCCGAAATTACCCCTGCCTTTGTTTTTCCCATAATCTCCTAATATATTTTTAATTTTATTATTATTCACATAATCGAAAAGAAAGTTAGTCATTGATATAGCCTTTTGCTTAAAATAAGAACTATTTATATTGATAGGGAATGCTACCGCACCAAGCAGTTGGAATCTTGTTCTGGGTGAAACGAATTTTGTAAACATTGTAATTCTACCATTAGATACGAATGATATGTATATTTTTTCTACTTATTAAAATGTACCTTTGAAAAGTAGACTCTCTGCGGTACGCTTTTCGGAATCATTCACCTCGATTTTTCACGCAGCGCGCCGGAGGACTTCCGCCCCGGACGGGCCCTGAATGTCCTGATACCCGATGATGATCCTGCGCTTAACCTGTCGCTGGCTGTCATTCTGCCCAATGAGAATTTCATGCCGATGCTGCCCGGAGGTAAAGGCCCGGTTAATCCTGCCCGGGCCTACCTGCTTTCCCTCAACTCCGCCCGTAGTTGGCAGACCAGGCCCTCATTCCTTAGGATTCTCGCCGACATGCTCGGGGCCGCTTCCCTGGAGTCCAACCGCAGGGGTAGCCTGTGGCGCCATTACGTAATGGCCGTCACGGAACTCCTGCGCGAGACTGGCCGTGCCACCGCCGCTATCTGCGGCAGCCCAGGCATTCCGCAATCTCAGTAAACCAGGCAAGTGCAGACGTTGTTGACAACGGAAAAGTAACATTTGAGAGGTAGATTGCATGCTCTCACTCTGTAAATGCAAAAAAGGCTGCATCCCGCAGCCTTTTCCCCCTCACATTCACCCTTTCGGGAACACCCAAACATGCTTCTCAGGCAGCGAAAGATGGCAGTGCTGCGGATCCCGAACCTCATGCCCATACGCACGAATGACAAAATCATCTCCCACCGTGCGGAACAGGTATTCCCAGCGGTCGCCGAGATACATGCTGGTAAGCAGCGGCAGCTCAAGCTGATTTTCCCCTGGCCCCTCGACTACCGCCACGCGCTCGACGCGGATCACCGCCGTGGCTTCATCACCGCTCTGCACCCCTTCACCGGCCTGACCCCACAGCACCCAGCCTTTGCCTTCGATACGCGCTCTGCCGTCGCGCACTTCGGTGACCTTGCCGTGCAGGCGGTTGTTGCTACCCATAAACTCGGCGGTAAACAGCGTTTTCGGCGAGCCGTACATCTCCTGCGGCGTGCCCTGTTGCTCAATTTTGCCGTTGTTGAGCAGCAGGATGCGGTCGGATATGGACATCGCTTCGTTCTGGTCGTGCGTCACCATCAGTGCCGATAGCCCGAGTTTGATAATCAGCTCGCGCAGGAACACGCGGGCCTCTTCGCGCAGCTTGGCGTCGAGGTTGGAAAGCGGTTCGTCCAGCAAAATCACCGGCGGGTTGTACACCAGCGCACGGCCGATCGCCACGCGCTGCTGCTGGCCACCGGAGAGCTGGTGCGGGTGCCGTTTGCCAAGATGGCCCAGACCAAGCTGGTCCAGCACGTCCTGCACGCGCTGCTGGATCTCTTTGGCCGGGACTTTGCGCAGCTTGAGCGGATAGGCCACGTTCTCAAACACGGTTTTGTGCGGCCACAGGGCATAGGACTGGAACACCAGCCCCAGGTTACGCTCTTCCGCCGGGACCTCGCTGCGCGGCGTGCCGTCGTAAACTTTATTGTTGCCAATCACAATCGACCCCTGGGTCGGTTTTTCCAGACCCGCGACTGCGCGGAGCAGGGTGGTTTTGCCGCTGCCGGAGGGGCCTAACAGGGAGACCACTTCGCCGCGCTTCAGGTTCATGGAGACACCTTTTAAAACAGGATTGTCGCCGTAGGTTAAGTGCAGATCGTCAACCGCTAATTCAATCATGTATTTTCACTCCGAAACGAAGGGCAATGCCCAGACCTACCACGACCAGCAGGATGTTAATGAACGAGAGCGCCGCCACGATATCAATGGCACCCGCGGCCCAGAGGGAAACCAGCATCGAGCCAATGGTCTCCGTGCCGGGTGAAAGCAGGTAAACACCCGTTGAGTATTCGCGCTCAAAGATCAGGAACATCAGCAGCCACGAACCGATAAGACCGTAGCGGGAGAGCGGGATGGTGACGTGGCGGGTGATCTGCCCGCGCGTCGCCCCGGTACTGCGCGCCGCCTCTTCAAGCTCCGGCCCTACCTGCAGCAGCGTGGAAGAGATAAGCCTCAGCCCGTAAGCCATCCACACCACGGTATAGGCCAGCCAGACGCTGAAAATGGTGCTGCGCAGCGAACGCAGCCAGACGATGACGTTTTCACGCATCCAGTCGGTCCAGGCAAACCCGGAAAGCCAGCCGGATTTCAGCGAGTTATCCAGCCACATCGGCAGGAACAGGAACACCCACAGGAACGCCAGACCCGCCAGCAGGCCAGGCACGGCGCGCGGCACCAGCACGCTGTAGTCCAGGAAACGCGTGGTGTTGTCCGGCTTGCGGTGCATGGCAATGCCGACAAACAGGTAGCACACCACGGCCAGCGCGCCGCCAATCACACCAATCGCCATGGAGTTGACGATGGCGCGCAGCAGGTTGGGCTGCGCCCAGATGGTGCGGAAGGTGTTCAGAGAAAGCTCGTCCCACAGCGAAACGCCCACGCCCCAGTTGGAGATAAACGCGCGCAATACCACGCCGAGCAGCGGAACGCCGATGGTGACGGTGAGCCAGAAGGCAATCACTCCGCCAGCCACCCAGCGCCATTTACCCAGCGGCAGCGCGCGGGCCTGCGAAGCCTTACCCTTCATGGTGACGAAGCGGTTGGCGGTGCGCATCAGGCGACGCTGGAGCATCACCAGCGGGATGGTGATGCAGATCAGCACCACGGCAACCGCCGCCATCAGGTTATAGGATGGGGTGCCCATCTTGTTCGTCAGCTTATAGAGATAGGTCGCCAGCACCATGTTGCCTTCCGGGTCGCCGAGGACCAGCATCAGGCCAAACACTTCCAGCCCCAGGAAGAACAGCAGCACGGTGGCGTACAGAATGGACGGGCGCACCATCGGCAGGCTGACGGAGGTCATCACCTGCCAGGGCGACGCGCCCGCGGTGCGCGCGGCTTCTTCCACGTCGGAGCCCACGCTGCGCAGCGCTGACGAGATATACAGATAGGCGTGCGGGACGTGCGTCAGGCCGGCGATGACCACAATGCTCGACATGTCGTAGATGTTCCACGGCACAAAGCCAATCAGCGCCTGAGCCCACTGGGAGAGAAAGCCCACCGGACCGGCGGCCACCACGTAGCCGAAGCCCAGCACCATCGGTGAAACGAAGATCGGGACCAGGATCAGCGGCTCAATCAACCGGCGACCGGGCAGGTCGGTACGCACCATCAGAAACGCCAGCACGCCGCCCAGCGGAATGGAGATAAAGACCAGCCCGAAAGCAAGAATAAAGCCGCTTTTCAGGGCCTTATAAAAATCAGGGTCGGTGAAAATAAATTCAAATGATTCAAAGCTCCACTCTTTTGACGGCGAAAAGAACGGGGCGGACAGGAAGCTCTGTATCACGATAAACGACAGCGGGGTGTAGATAACCAGGGCGGTTATCAGCACGACGATGCCTCGCGGCAGGCTTTGCCACTTTCTGCGTAATGTATTCATGGGGTATCCCTGGTGTTGCGGCCCAGAAAAACGAACTCAGTCGATAAGGGAGCGCGGCGGCCAGCGCCGCGCTCAGACGCTTATTTACCGGCGGCGGTACGCCACTCTTTGATGTACTCCAGGCGTTTTTTCGGCTGCAGGTATTCCAGCAGCGTTTCATCAACCGGAATTGGCTTCAGCGCGTTGCCGAGGATTTTGGTCAGGCCGTCGATATCATTTTTCCCTTCGATATCGTTACGAATGGAGGGGATGTCCGCCTGGTTGGCCAGAATGTTTTGCCCTTGTTCAGACAGCACGTAGTCCAGCCACAGCTTCGCGGCATTGCTGTTTTGCGATTGCTGGCTGATGAACGATACGCGCGACAGCACCAGGGTATAATCTTTTGGATAGGAAATGCCGAGCGAAGGATCGTTCTTCGCGCGCGCTTCCGCGTAGGAACCGAGGATGTTGAAGCCGATCAGGTTTTCACCTGAGGAGACGCGCTCCATCATGGTGCCGGTAGACGACTGCACCGATAAGCCACCTTTGGCGACGTCGGCCAGGGTTTTGAAGTAATTAGGATCGGCGTTGTGATCCTGCACCGAAAGCATAAAGCCCAGACCCGATTTTTCGATGTCGTAGGTGGTGACTTTGCCCTTGAATTTGTCCGTCTGGCTGGCGATCAGCTTCGCCAGCGCGGCGTGAGAGTCCGGCACGTCGCCGGCCGGGATCAGGCGCTTGTTGTAGATAAAGACCACCGGCTCATAGGTAGTGCCATAAGCCTTATCTTTCCAGACCGCCCATTTCGGCAGCTGGCTTTGTTCCGGAGATTTGTACTCCATGGCGTAGTCGGTGGCGAGCTTCAGGCCGGTGTCCATAGAGGAGCTCCAGACCACGTCGCCGCTCACGCCGCCGGAAGCCTGTTCGCTGATGAAACGGTTGTACAGCTCGGTGCTGTTCATGTCGTTGTATTCGACTTTAATGCCCGGATAGGTTTTTTCGAAGCCCTGGATCAGCGGTCCGGCAGCTTTGATGTCGGTGGTGGAGTAAATAACAACCTTGCCCTCTTTCGTTGCGGCATCAACAACTTTTTGATACTCAGCAGGATAGCCCTGCGGCAGGGCAGAGAGTGCAGAAGCAGAGAACAGTACGGTAGCGGTAAGCAGAGAAATTCGGAACGTGTTCGACATTATAGTTAACCTTTTAGTTACATTTGAGGAACTAATTGTCAACATAGCGTATCGGGCTCCACCCACAAGAGGGTGAAGCGGGCAATGATTCCGAAGTGTGATTGTCGCCGTCGTTTCAGCAATTAACACCATAAAATCCACGAACGTTAGCCTGTGAACAGTTCTGGATTACGGTTTATCGGGCGCTTTGCGGTATAACCTTCGCGGATGACCAATATTGCCATACAGCATTTCGACGCTGATTAACCCGCTCTCCACGCAGTATTCAAGGTAGCGACGCCCCGTGGTTTTACTGATCCCCACCTTTTCCACCACCTCTTCAACCGACATCGCGGTATCGGGATGCTCGGCGAACAGGTTTTTAATCCGTTCCAGCGTCTGGGGTTCAATGCCCTTCGTCGACGGCGTAATGGAGGCTTCCGCTGCGGGAAGATTAAACAGGCGATCCAGCGCATGCTGGTCGACCACCTTCACCTGCTGCACGGTGTGGATGAAACGCATAAACCGTTCCAGAGAGGCGTGCAGGCGCTGGAAAAAGACGGGCTTAATCAGGTAGTCAAACGCGCCGCTGCGCATGGCGTGGCTGCAGGTCTGCATATCGCTGGCGGCGGTGATGAAGATCACCGAACACTCATAGCTTTTCAGTAGCGGATTATCAATTAACTCCACGCCTTTACCGTCCGGGAGATAGTTGTCCAGCAGGATAAGCCGCGGCTGATGCTGACGAATCAGGCGGCATGCCTGCTCAATCGACGCGGCGATGCCCACCACGCGCAAATGAAAATTCTGCTCGATATACTCACGATGCAGCTCCGCCAGGTGCGGCTCATCTTCAACGATCACAACGTCAATTGCTCGGGTCATGCTTTTGCCCATTCGGAATAAACACAGAAAAAATAGTCCCTTGCGGCGTGTTGTCGGCAATCTCAATAGTGCCGCCAGCCTTGTCGATATATCCTGCCACCAGATACAGGCCAATACCGTGCTCGGTGCCCACAATGTCGTTTTCGCTGTCCGGCTTGCTGCTGAATCCCTGGCGGAAAATGTGCGGCTTCAACGCATCGTCCACCCCGCAGCCCCGGTCAGCCACCTCGATCAGCAGCTCCTGGTTGCGGTCTGAAATGTAAAGCTCTACCGGCGCGGGGACCGGTGCTTTAAGGGTTGCGTCCACCGCGTTATCCAGCAGATTTCCAATAACCGACATCAGCTCCGTTTCGTTGAGCGTGGCGGGCATGCGGGTGAGCTGGCAGGCGGGATCAAACAGCAGCTCGATGCCTTTTTCGCGCGCGCTAACGTATTTTCCTAACAGCAGCCCACACAGAGCGGGAGAGGAAAAACGGGCGGAGACAAAGTCCAGCACCCGCTGCGCGCCTTCGGACTGCACCTGAATGTAACGAATCGCCTCGTCATAGTGTTTCATCTGCAGCAAGCCCACCAGCGTGGCGGTCCAGTTCAGCTGCTCGTGGCGCATAATGCGCAGGTTATCCGCATAGCGCTTGATCTGACTGAGCTGGCTGCTGAGGGTGTTGATGTCGTTTTTGTCGCGAAAGCTGTAGACCCAGCCGCTTTCAACGCCCGGTTCGACCTCAATCGCCACGCGGTTGACGATCACCTCGCGCTGGTTCAGCACCGCAATCTGGTCGTGGCTGCCAGCGCTGACCGAGGCGTAGCGCTGGGATAAAAAGCCCGGCGACGTCTGCAGAACGTCTTCCAGCGGTTTACCGATAAGTTCTTTCTCACTTTGCCGAATATCCAGCATTTCTCGTGCGGCGCGGTTAATTAAAATCAGCTGCTTCTCTTCATTGACGGCAAATACCCCCTCATACATGGCTTCTAATAGCGCGCGCTGCTGCAAAACCAGCTGAGCGATATCTTTCGGCTCCAGTCGGAACATCTGTTTTTTGAGATTGCGGGTAAACAGCCAGGAGAACATAAACAGCAGCAGCAGAAGAGCCGCGCCGTACAGCCCGGACTGCCAGAGAATACGGGCGTTAATATTGGCAATATAGGAGGTCAGATAGCCGACCGAGACAATACCAATCACCTGATGCTGCGCGTTGAAGATGGGCGCTTTGCTGCGTAGCGACACGCCAATCCCGCCCTGACGCACGGAAATAATAGTTTTGCCCTTTAATACCTCCGCGTTATCCCCGCCGATCATCGGTAAATTTATACGCTCCGGGGATTCAGAATGATAAAGGTGCTGTTCCTCGGTATCGCCAATCACAATATAGCTGGCATCGCTTTCGGCGCGCAGCGGCTGAATTAACCGGGCGATGCCGGGGATATCCCGGGCCGCAACCATTGCCGCCAGACCCGGCATCAGCGCGATCTGGCTGGCCTGAACCCGGGCGCGCTGGCCGAGATCGTGATGGAGCTGCCGGTCAATAAAATGAAACAGGATCGTTCCCAGCAGAACTAACAGCAGGCAGGAGAAGCACACCAGCGCTAAAAATAGCTTTACCTGAAAAGAGAGTCTGCGTTTCATTCAACCTGCGCAAGTTATGCAAAAGTGACATTTTCCGAGCCTGACATGCGCCACTAGCGGACGCAATCTAACAAGAAAAGAGTTGTGACCTGGCTTTTCGTTTTCAACGATATAGCCAGCAGGATCCCGTCAGGCTATTCTTCATTCAGCACGATAATAATTACAGAGGCAATGTCATGGATAAAGAGCTACTGGATGCGGGTTACCGGGCCTATACCGGCGAGAAAATTGACGTTTACTTCAATACCGGGATCTGCAAACACTCCGGTAACTGCGTGCGTGGCAGCGCAAAGCTGTTTAATCTCAAACGTAAACCGTGGATCATTCCCGATGAAGTGGACGTTGAAACGGTTGTCCGCGTGATTGATACCTGCCCGAGCGGTGCGCTGAAGTATCGCCAAAAATAAGCGAGGAACCATGGATATTCTGGAAGGCCATAACAAGTTTTACGTGAATGATGCGAACGGCAATCAGGTCGCGGAGATTGTCTTCGTACCGACCGGCGAGCACCTGAGCATTATCGAGCACACCGACGTGGATGAGAGCCTGAAAGGGCAGGGCGTCGGTAAACAGCTGGTAGCGAAAGTGGTGGAGAAGATGCGCGGTGAGAACCGTAAAATTATCCCGCTGTGCCCGTTCGCGAAACATGAGTTTGATAAAACGCGGGAATATGACGATATTCGGGCGTAAATAACACCGGCGATGGCCGGTGTTTTTTTCATCTCGCCTGCTCAAATAGCAATATCAACGCGATCAGCACCATTATCCCTCCCGATGCCATGCTTACCAGACGCGCCGCCTGTGGCCGGGTCGCCAGCACCGCTTTCGAACCATACCCCACCAGCAGATAGACCAGCGTACAGGTGATAAGGTGCATCATCCCAAGCGCGGACATCTGCATCGCTATCGACCAGCTTCCGGTCGGGTCCGTAAACTGCGGAAGCAGCGCCAGGAACAGTAAAAACACTTTTGGGTTTAGGCCGCTAATGCAGAGCCCTTTCACCGCCCACTGCCTCCAGTTTCCCGCATGGTGGGTGGCCTTTTCCGGTGCGGCAGGGTGACGCAACAGTCCGATGCCAAGCCACAGGAGATACGCGGCTCCCGCGACGGTCAGCCCGGTCAACGCCAGCGGATGTTGAGCAATCACGACCCCCACGCCAGCCACCACAACCAGCGTGGCTAACAGATGCCCTGACATCAGCCCCATCACCGCCGGTACCACGCGTCGCCCGTTAATCCCGGCGCTAATGGCGTAGGCCCAGTCGGCACCCGGCGTCATGATAAGCAGAAAAGAAACCACCCAAAAGCCGGCCACAATACTCATTTCCATCTTCCTGAAGACTCCCGCAGTGCGTCAAACGTTGAGAAAAAGAATATCGCTAACTCTGCGAAATAGGCTTTCAATGTTATGCTCGCAACACGGTGAAATTGAGAAAATCTTCCACATGGATAGCATCGATCGAAAAATTCTTGCTGAGCTACAGTCTGATGGCCGCTTATCCCTGACCGAGCTGGCGGAAAGAGTGAATCTGAGCCTATCGCCGTGTCATCGGCGCGTGCGGGCGCTGGAGCAAAGCGGGGCGATAACGGGATACCGTGCCAGCCTCGACCCCGCCAAAATGGGGTTTAACTTCCTGGCAATAGTGTTTGCGACGCTAAAGGAGGGTGACAGAAAGGCGGTTAGCGCGTTTGAAGCGGCGGTGGAGGAGATCCCGCAGATCGTGCTGGCCCAGCGCCTGTTTGGCGATCCTGATTATCTGATGCACGTCGTGACCCGCGACCTGTCCGCTTTCCAGAAACTCTACGACGAGAAGCTCTCCGCCATGCCCGGCGTGCAGCACCTTCGATCTACGCTTGTCATGAAAACTGTGGTGCAGGACAGGCCTTTTCCGCTGGAATCAGCTGGGCGAGACTGAGAGACATGCCCGGCAGAACGCCGGGCATGCAGGGCGTTAGCCGACAAACATCACCGACACGCACAGCACCCCGACGATCAGCGTCAGCAGGTTGCCAATGGAACGGTACTGTTTCAGGGAGGGGATTAGATACGTCGACAGCGTCGGCATGATAAACAGGATCATGGCGATAAGCGGGCCGCTGATGGCGTAAATCATCGAAATGGCGTTCGGGTTAATGCAGCAGACGGCAAAGGTGATTAACGACACCCCCATAATGGAAATCGCGCGGTTAAAGGCGCGGCTCTTTTTCACGCCCACCTGACTGAGCGACGACTTCACGATCTCCGTCGCCCCTTCAATCACCCCAAAATAGGTGCCGAGGAAGGATTTCGACATCGCAATTATCGCCACGACAATCCCGGAAATTCCCAGCCATGCCGGTGATGAAGGCATCATCGACAGCGCGGACAGGATCGTTACCCCTTGCTCTTTGGCGGCCACAATGTACGACGGCGGAATTGAGAGCAGGCAGCTGAAGACAAAGAACAGCACGCTAAGGCAGATGATCAGGTACGCCACCTTCATGATCTTTTTACATTTATCCATGGCGCCATCGGCAAACTTCTCGCGACGGTCAACGGCAAACGTGGAGATAATCGGGGTATGGCTGAACGCAAACACCATCACCGGGATCGAAATCCAGACCTGGTGCAGCGTGTGGCGATCGACGGCCATCTGGCTGGTCAGCAGCGAGGGCTGCCAGCTGCCTATCAGATAGAGCGAGACAAACAGGAAATAGGCAATCAGCGGAAACACCAGGAAGCCCATCACTTTTATCGTGATATGCCGTCCCATCAGGAAGATCAGATTCAGAACCAGTACCACGCCCAGGCTGACCAGCACGCGAACGGCGGTATCAACCGTCAGGTGTTTCGCCAGCTGCTCCGTGAGCGAGTTGGTGATGGCCACCGCATAAATTTGCACCACCACAAAGAAGGCGATGAAATAAAGCGTGGTAATCAGGTTGCCAATCTTCCTGCCGTAATAGTGCGAGACGGCGCCGGTGATCCCCTCGTTGCCTTTCGTTTTCGACGACAGAATAAATTGCGCCAGCGCTCTGTGCGGCCAGTAGGTTAAGGGGTAGGCCACGAGGGCGGTAATAAACAGGACAATTGCGCCTGCGGAGCCCAGCTGAATGGGCAGGAACAGCGTTCCTGCGCCCACGGCCGTGCCGTAGAGAGCGAAACTCCAGAGAGTCTCATCTTTTGACCAAATTTTCGACATTAGAGCAACGTTTCAACTATCAAACCATCGGAATGGAGTGCAATTTACCATAGTTATACACCGAGAGCGCAGTTGCTTCGAAGGTGAATGGCCGGAGCGGGCGTCCGGCCAGAAGGTGTTTAGCCTGCCAAGGCGCGCCGTTGCTGGCGACGCTTAAGAAATTTATCGCGAAGGCAATCGTACGCCCAGTTATAGAACATGGTGTACGGCAGGAAGAACAGGAAGAAACCTATTTCCAGTGTGAATGCCTGCAGCAGGGTAACGCCCAGCACGGCGGCGACAATCGACACGCCAATCACAATAAACCCGCATTCAAACCCAAGCGCATGCAGCGCACGCACTTTTGCCGTACGTTTGACGCGCTGAACGGGCCAGAAGCGGTCGAAGCCGAAGTTATAAATAATGTTCCACAGCATGGCGGTGGTCGCCAGAACAATGGTCAACCCGCCCATTTCCACCACGGAACGCTGCATAAGCCACGCCGCAGTAGGGGCGAGGATCGCCGTCGCAATCCCTTCAAAACAGACAGCATGAAAGATCCGCTCCGGCAGTTTACGTTGGAGTGCATCCTGATGTTGCATAGCGATAGACCTCGTTAATTCGCCGGTATGGGCGTTGATGTGGCCTATTTTCATCGCTAAAGCTGATATATTAAAGATAGTATCCATCGCTAAAGCAGATAGGTTATGCGCTATTCACCCGAAGCCCTTAACGCGTTTGTTGAGACCGTTGCGGCAGGCTCTTTCTCTGCGGCCGCACGCCGGCTGCGCAAAAGCCAGTCGACGATCAGCACGTCCATTGCCAATCTTGAAGCCGATCTTGGCTTCGAGCTGTTTGACCGCTCTGCGCGCCAGCCGGTGTTGACGGCCCAGGGGGAACAGGTGCTGGGCTATGTGCAGGCTATTCTCGCCGCCAGCACGCGGCTGGATGAGCTGGCGGTGTCGCTATCGGCGCAAACGGAGGCGCGTCTGACGTTTGTCCTTTCCGATACCCTTAACCCGGACGTGCTGGAAGAGATGATGAAACAGTTTGACGCGCGCTTTCCCCATACGGAATTCGAATGTCTGATTGGCGAGGAGGAGGACGTGATCGATCTGCTGCAAAAGGAGCGCGCGCAGGTTGGCCTCACCGAAGCGCGAGACGGTTACCCTACGGATATCGGCGCCATCCGGCTGCCGATGCAGACCCGCATGGCGATCTATGTCGCGACCACGCATCCGCTCGCCGGACAACATGACGTTCAGCGTGACGAGCTGCACGGCTGGAGGGAGCTGCGGCTGAGCACCTATCTTGAGCGCGAGGCGGAGATCGCGCGCGGGCCCGTCTGGTCAGCCCCGAATTACCTGTTACTCTTGAGTATGGCGGTACAGGGATTTGGCTGGTGCGTGTTGCCGTGCGCGCTGGTGGATGAATTTGCCGCCGCGAAATCCCTGGTACAGCTCAATGTTCCCGGCTGGCCGCGGGCGATCGGCATCGATCTGCTGTGGAATAAACGATCCCCTCCCGGCATTGCCGGAAGCTGGCTGCGGCAGTATCTGCAGGATGCGCGCTGATCCTTGTGATTAATCTCACTATTTTTAAACAATTAAGATAATTGCCAGTAACAATCCTCTACTATCGTCATGTCATTTAACACAGAGGTCGTGATGAAAGATGTCGTTATAGTGGGTGCGTTGCGTACAGCTATCGGCTGTTTTCAGGGATCGCTCGCGCGTCACTCCGCGGTTGACCTGGGCAGCGTGGTGGTGAAAGCGCTGGTGGAACGTAGCGGGATCGCAGCACATGAAGTTGATGAGGTGATCCTGGGACAGGTTCTCACGGCCGGTGCCGGGCAAAACCCTGCGCGTCAGGCAGCGCTGAAGGGCGGGCTGCCCAATACCGTCTCTGCCATCACCATCAACGACGTCTGTGGTTCAGGATTAAAAGCGCTGCATCTCGCGACGCAGGCCATTCAGTGTGGTGAGGCGGACGTGATCATCGCGGGCGGGCAGGAGAATATGAGCCGCGCGCCGCACGTGTTGACCGACAGCCGGACCGGCGCACAGCTGGGCAACAGTCAGCTGCTCGACAGCCTGGTGCATGACGGGCTGTGGGACGCATTCAACGATTATCACATGGGCGTGACGGCTGAAAACCTGGCGCGCGAGTACGGCATCAGCCGTGAGGTGCAGGATGCCTATGCGCTAAGCTCGCAGCAAAAAGCGCGTGCGGCGATCGATTCCGGTCGTTTTCGCGACGAAATTGTCCCGGTCAGCACGCAGCGTCAGAGCGGCGAGCATGTCGTCGTAGATACCGATGAACAGCCGCGCACTGACGCCAGTGCTGAAGGCCTGGCCAGGCTGAACCCCGCGTTTGAAATGCAGGGCTCAGTGACTGCGGGAAATGCCTCTTCCATTAACGACGGCGCTGCCGCCGTTATGATGATGAGCGAAAGCAAAGCTCTTGAGCTCGATCTCCCCGTCCTGGCCCGCATTAAGGCGTTCGCGAGCGTGGGGGTTGATCCTGCGTTAATGGGGATCGCACCGGTCTACGCGACCCGCCGCTGCCTGGAGCGTGCGGGGTGGCAGCTTTCGGATGTGGATCTGATTGAAGTGAACGAAGCCTATGCCGCTCAGGCGATCTCCGTCGGAAAAATGCTTGAGTGGGATCCGCTGCGAGTCAATGTTAACGGTGGGGCGATCGCGCTGGGTCATCCTATCGGGGCGTCCGGCTGCCGGATCCTGGTTTCTCTGGTCCACGAAATGAAAAAGCGCAATGCCCGCAAAGGAATTGCCACGCTTTGTATAGGCGGCGGGCAAGGGGTGGCGCTGGCCATCGAACGCTAAACTCTTCTTATTAAAAAACCTCCTCCGGGAGGTTTTTTTTCGCGCCCTTTTTCTCCTGGCGGCTTAATTGTGATCCGAACACCATTTCCGTTATAAACAAAAATAAAAATGAAACGTTGTTTTAAATTTCATTGAAAAGCCCACTTTATGCCGATAGTATGTGCTCATTATGAAAAACGGAACGCTGTTTCGTTTATTTCCGCCTTCGGGCATGACCACATCTGGAGGTTACCGTGGACGTCAGAGAAAGCATCCACAGTGCGCACGCCAAAACGCTGGATACTCAGGGGCTGCGCAATGCGTTTTTAGTCGAGCAGGTATTCGAGGCCGACAGGTACACTATGGTTTACAGCCATATCGACCGCATTATTGTGGGCGGAATTATGCCCGTCACGAAAACCGTCTCCGTTGGCGGCGAGGTCGGTAAACAGCTGGGCGTAAATTATTTCCTCGAACGTCGCGAGCTGGGTGTGATTAACATCGGCGGGCCGGGCACCATCACCGTAGACGGACAGTGCTATGAGATTGGCCATCGCGAGGCGCTGTACGTGGGTAAAGGGGCGAAAGACGTGGTCTTTGCCAGCATCGACGGCAGCAGGCCTGCGAAGTTTTACTACAACTGTGCGCCGGCTCACGCCACCTGTCCAACCAAAAAAGTGACCCCGGCAGACGTCGCGCCCGTGACGCTGGGCGACAACCTCACCAGCAACCGCCGCACCATCAATAAGTACTTCGTGCCGGACGTGCTGGAGACGTGCCAGCTGAGTATGGGATTGACCGAGCTTGCGCCAGGCAACCTGTGGAACACCATGCCATGCCATACCCACGAGCGCCGCATGGAAGTCTACTTCTACTTCAATATGGATGAGGACGCCTGCGTGTTCCACATGATGGGGCAGCCGCAGGAAACGCGCCATATCGTGATGCACAACGAGCAGGCGGTGATTTCACCGAGCTGGTCTATTCACTCCGGCGTTGGGACAAAAGCCTACACCTTTATCTGGGGAATGGTGGGCGAAAACCAGGTCTTTGATGATATGGACCATGTTGCGGTCAGCGATCTGCGGTAGTCGCAGGCAGTGAAGCATAAACCTGCCTGTGAGTGACAGGCTCTCAAAGAGTAAGGAATAAACATGATTCTGGATGCATTCTCCCTGCAGGGGAAAGTGGCGGTGGTTTCCGGATGTGATACCGGGCTGGGTCAGGGGATGGCGTTAGGCCTGGCGGAAGCGGGCTGCGATATCGTCGGGATTAATATCGTTGAGCCTACAGAAACCATCGAGCGCGTGACGGCTCTGGGACGCCGTTTCCTGAGCCTGACCGCCGACCTGCGTAAAATCGATACCATTCCTGAACTGCTGGATCGCGCGGTAGCGGAATTTGGTCATATCGACATTCTGGTCAACAACGCCGGGCTGATTCGCCGTGAAGATGCGATCAACTTCAGCGAACGCGACTGGGACGACGTGATGGACCTTAACATCAAGAGCGTATTTTTCATGTCCCAGGCGGCGGCGAAGCATTTTATTGCGCAGGGGAACGGCGGCAAGATCGTGAATATTGCCTCTATGCTCTCGTTCCAGGGGGGAATCCGCGTGCCGTCTTACACCGCGTCCAAAAGCGCCGTGATGGGCGTGACCCGCCTGCTGGCAAACGAGTGGGCGAAACATAATATCAATGTGAATGCCATTGCGCCGGGTTACATGGCGACCAACAACACGCAGCAGCTGCGCGCAGACGAGCAGCGCAGCGCGGAAATACTTGACCGTATTCCGGCGGGGCGCTGGGGTCTGCCGGGCGATCTGATGGGGCCGGTAGTGTTTCTGGCCTCGTCGGCATCGGACTATATCAACGGCTACACCGTGGCGGTTGATGGCGGCTGGCTGGCGCGATAACCCGCATCGGGTCTGGACCTCTGCTTTCGGGCGGAGGTTTTTTTGCTCAAAAATTGTCAAAGTCCATATGGGTAAACACGAAAAATCCATACTAAAAAATCATGAACGACATCCGTCACACTTTTAATTCTGAAAAATTAATGCATTAGTAAAATAACGTGATTATTAAGCGTTAGTTGAAATTGTAATGTCCATCACAGATCGCTATGTCGCAGCGAAATAATCCATATCTTCACCTTTTCCCACCTGACACTTTTCCTCGCTTTCTCGTAATTTCATTTAACTAATTTTGCTGTTGAGGCAGGAAAAATATGACATCGATAAATGACTCTACCCTAATGCCCGCTGCGCTGCGTGATACTCGCCGCATGAACCAGTTTGTCTCCATTGCCGCCGCCGTGGCGGGCCTGTTATTTGGACTGGATATCGGCGTTATTGCCGGCGCATTACCGTTTATTACCGATCACTTTACCCTCAGCAGTCGCCTGCAGGAGTGGGTGGTGAGCAGCATGATGCTCGGTGCGGCCATCGGCGCGCTGTTCAACGGCTGGTTGTCGTTTCGTCTGGGGCGCAAATACAGCCTGATGGTCGGGGCAATTCTGTTCGTTGCCGGCTCCATTGGCTCGGCGTTTGCCGCTAACGTTGAAATCCTGCTGCTTTCCCGCGTGCTGCTGGGCGTGGCGGTGGGGATTGCGTCCTACACCGCGCCGCTTTATCTCTCCGAAATGGCGAGCGAAAACGTGCGCGGCAAGATGATCAGCATGTATCAGCTGATGGTCACGCTGGGTATTGTGCTGGCGTTTCTGTCTGACACCTACTTCAGCTACAGCGGCAACTGGCGCGCGATGCTGGGCGTGCTGGCCTTACCGGCGCTGGTGCTGATCGTCCTGGTGATTTTCCTGCCAAACAGCCCGCGCTGGCTGGCGCAAAAAGGGCGCCACGTGGAGGCGGAAGAGGTGCTGCGCATGCTGCGCGATACCTCAGAAAAAGCTCGCGAAGAGCTGAACGAGATCCGCGAAAGCCTGAAGCTGAAGCAGGGAGGCTGGGCGCTGTTTAAAATCAACCGCAACGTGCGCCGGGCGGTCTTCCTCGGCATGCTGCTGCAGGCGATGCAGCAGTTCACCGGCATGAACATCATCATGTACTACGCGCCGCGGATTTTCAAAATGGCCGGGTTTACCACCACGGAACAGCAGATGATCGCGACCCTGGTGGTCGGGCTGACCTTCATGTTCGCCACCTTTATTGCCGTGTTCACCGTGGACAAGGCGGGCCGTAAACCTGCGCTGAAAATTGGCTTCAGCGTGATGGCGCTCGGCACGCTGATCCTGGGCTACTGCCTGATGCAGTTTGATAACGGTACGGCCTCAAGCGGGCTTTCCTGGCTTTCTGTCGGGATGACCATGATGTGTATCGCAGGCTACGCGATGAGCGCCGCGCCGGTGGTCTGGATCCTGTGCTCCGAAATTCAGCCGCTCAAATGCCGCGACTTTGGCATCACCTGTTCTACGACCACCAACTGGGTATCGAACATGATCATCGGCGCGACGTTCCTGACGCTGCTGGACGCGATTGGCGCAGCGGGAACGTTCTGGCTCTATACCGTGCTGAACGTGGCGTTTATTGGCGTCACGTTCTGGCTGATCCCGGAAACCAAAGGCGTGACGCTGGAACACATCGAGCGCAAGCTGATGGCCGGAGAGAAACTGCGAAACATCGGCGTGTGATCGTATTGCCCGTTTACCTGGCCCAACGTATGCAGGGGATAACCAATGTTTGTTTAAAAGGCGCTGAATGCAGCGCCTTTTTTTATTGGCACCGGATGTGTTAAAAGAAGAAATCAACGAAAAGGAGGGATGATGAAAACGATCGGCCTGTTAGGTGGAATGAGCTGGGAATCGACAATCCCTTATTATCGCCTGATTAACGAAGGGGTGAAGCAGCGTCTGGGTGGTCTGCATTCCGCAAGCCTGCTCCTGCACAGCGTTGACTTTCATGAAATCGAAGCCTGCCAGTCGAGCGGCGAGTGGGATAAAGCCGGGGAGATCCTGGCCCAGGCGGCGCTTGGGCTGGAGCGTGCTGGCGCCGAGGGTATAGTGCTTTGTACCAATACCATGCACAAAGTGGCGTCGCATATTGAGGGCCGCTGCTCGCTGCCGTTTTTGCATATCGCGGACGCGACCGGGCGTGTGATTGCGGCATCCGGGATGCGCCGCGTAGCGCTTTTGGGTACACGCTACACCATGGAGCAGGATTTTTATCGCGGACGTTTGCACAGTGAATTTGGGATCGAGAGCCTGATCCCGGATGAAGACGATCGGGCGCGCATCAATCAGATTATCTTTGACGAGCTCTGCCTCGGTACCTTCAGCGAATCTTCCCGCGCGTATTACGTCAGCGTTATCGATAAACTCGCGCAGCAGGGGGCCGAAGGGGTGATCTTCGGCTGCACGGAGATCGGTTTGCTGGTACCCGTTGAACGAAGCCCTCTTCCGGTATTTGATACCACCGCTATCCATGCTGCGGATGCCGTGGCGTTTATGCTGTCCTGAGCACCCGTTCTGGTTTACGTGTTGGCGGCGTCATAGGCGGATTGCGCCGCCACAATAGCATCAATATTATTTTCCACCCAGTGCGCCAGCACCGTCACCGTTTCGGTTAATGTCTGGCCAAGCGGTGTCAGGCTGTACTCGACTGTTACAGGTACCGTGGCGAATATCTTTCGCGACACCAGCCCATCACGTTCCAGCTTGCGTAAAGACTGGGTCAGCACCTTTTTGGTGATTCGCTGAATATCGCGTTGAAGATGACTAAAGCGCATCGGTCCCTTCTCCAGACGCGCAAGGATTAACAGTGCCCACTTATCGGCGATACGCGTCAGCACGCCGCGGGTCGGGCAGCGCTCATCGAACACGTTGTAAGGAGGCATCTCCTTTTTCAGAACTGCTGTATGGGTCATGGTGGTTCCCTCGAGGTAACCTGGTGAGGTAAAGGTGCCTTCTTACGCCCGTGAATGTTTGCGTGTATAAAACGACGTAAGGTTTCTATTTGATACCAGGGAACCGAAAATGGCAACGGGCTCGCAGAGCAATTTTAAAGTCGTCTTAATCGTTTGACTCACAAGGCAATATTGCATCAGGAGATCTATCATGAGCGTTGTAGTTATCTATTATTCTGGCTACGGCCATACCAAACGCGTTGCTGAAACTGTCGCTGAGGGCGCGCAGGCTGAGCTTATCGCCATTGACAGTAATGGCGATATTCAGGAAAGCGACTGGCAAAAACTCAACGATGCCAAAGCGATTATTTTTGGCGCGCCAACCTACATGGGAAGCGTACCGTGGCAGTTTAAGAAATTCGCTGACGCGACCTCTAAAGCCTGGTTCGTGCGTAGCTGGCAGGACAAAGTGTTCGCGGGCTTCAGCAACAGCGCCAGCCTGAACGGTGATAAGCAGGTATCGTTGCAATACCTGCAAACGCTAGCCTCTCAGCACGGTGGGATCTGGGTGAGCCTGGGGCTGCCGCCGTCAAATACTCTCGCGGCAACCCGTCAGGACATTAATAATCTGGGCGGTTCAGTAGGTTTGCTGGTGCAGTCTCCATCGGATGCTGATGCTGGCGCCATTGCCAGCGGCGATCTGCAAACCGCTGTTAAATTCGGCGAGCGTGTTGCGGCCATTGCGAAACGTTTTAACTGAGTTTTCAGACGCCCGCTGTTTAGCGGGGCGTCTGATTCAACATCTTATTTAGCTGTCCCGCCAACATACTTAGCCCTCCCTGCAGATGTTCGCTAAACGCCTCCACCAGCGCCGACGCCGGACGATGCAATGGGCGGATTAGGCTAACGGTAAAAGGAACTGAGACGCTAAACCGACGCACAACAATTCCACTTTCCGCATAATCCAGCGCCGTAAGCGGATTCACCACCGCGACGCCGATGCCCGCTCGCACCATCGCGCAAATTGAAGCCGCGCTGTGCGTTTCCACCACCATTCGCCGTTTGACCTGATGCTCGGCAAACAGGGTATCCAGCAGCTGTCTGTAGCTGTCGGTCTGCGACAGGCTAATGTAGTTTTCCCCGTGGAAGTCCTCTGGCGTGAGCACCGCCTTACCGGCAAGCCGATGCCCGGCGGGCAGAACGCACACTTCATCTAACGAAAGTAACTCCGTGCGCGCCGTGCCTGCTGGCGTTGAGAGGTTTTCGGTTAGGCCTAAATCATGGCGCTGAGCCGAAAGCCACTCTTCAAGCAGGGGAGATTCCTGAGGCACGATGGTGAGGCTGACCTCCGGGTATCGCGCCAGAAAGGGCTGCAGCAGCATCGGTAAAAAAGATTGCGAGAAGACGGGCAGGCAGACGATCGATAGCTCGCCCTGGCGAAACTCGCGCAGGCTTTCGGCTGCACTCACTATTCTGTCCAGCCCGTACCAGGAGCGCTGAACTTCCTCGAACAGGCGTAGTCCCTGCACCGTAGGGTGAAGCCTGCCCCGGGTGCGTTCGAACAGCTTCAGCCCCAGCACTTTCTCGAAGCGGGCCAGCTCGCGGCTCACCGTCGGCTGCGAGGTATGCAGCATCTGTGCGGCTTCGGTGAGATTGCCGGTGGTCATCACGGCGTGAAAAATCTCGATGTGGCGTAAATTGACGGCGGGCATAGGGCACCTGAAAGCAGAGAACTGTCCATATCATTTTTGCATAGACTCGCGATAAAACGATATTTTTTATTCTCTTTGCGCTGTGGCGTAATCATCAAAACGCATTTATCCGGAGAAGACCATGCCACGCCCGCTGAACCAGACTGATACCGATTTGAACGCCGACAACCTGCTGCGCCTGCCTGCCGAATTTGGCTGTCCGGTGTGGGTCTACGACGCGCAGATTGTCCGCGAGAAGATCGCCGCCCTGCATCAGTTTGACGTGGTGCGTTTTGCCCAGAAGGCCTGCTCCAATATCCATATTCTGCGCCTGATGCGTGAGCAGGGCGTGAAGGTCGACTCCGTCTCGCTTGGCGAAATCGAACGCGCGCTGGCGGCCGGATACGATCCGAAAGCTGACGGCGACGCGATCGTCTTTACCGCCGATGTGATCGACGACGCGACGCTGGCGCGCGTTCACGAGCTGCAGATCCCGGTGAATGCCGGTTCTGTGGATATGCTGGAGCAGCTGGGTCAGGTATCTCCCGGCCATCGCGTCTGGCTGCGGGTGAATCCGGGCTTTGGTCACGGCCACAGCCAAAAAACCAATACCGGCGGCGAAAATAGCAAGCACGGGATCTGGTATGCCGATATGCCTGCCGCGCTGGAGGTATTACAGCGCTACGGCCTGAAGCTGGTGGGTATTCATATGCATATTGGCTCTGGCGTGGATTACGGCCACCTGGAGCAGGTGTGCGGCGCGATGGTGCGCCAGGTTGTCGACTTCGGTCAGGATCTGGAGGCGATCTCTGCGGGCGGCGGTCTCTCTATTCCTTATCGCGAAGGGGAAGAGGCGATCGATACCGATCACTATTACGGTCTGTGGAGCGCCGCGCGTGACCAAATCGCCGCGCATCTGGGCCATGCGGTGAAGCTGGAAATTGAGCCGGGTCGTTTCCTGGTGGCGGAAGCCGGCGTGCTGGTTTCGCAGGTACGCAGCGTGAAAGAGATGGGCTCTCGCCACTTCGTCTTGATTGACGCAGGCTTTAACGATTTGATGCGTCCGTCCATGTACGGCAGCTATCACCACATTACCGCCCTGGCTGCTGACGGCCGTGATTTAACGCAGGGGCCGCGCGTTGAGACGGTCGTTGCGGGGCCGCTGTGCGAATCGGGCGACGTGTTCACCCAGCAGGAGGGCGGCAAAGTGGAGACCCGAGCGCTGCCAGAGGTCAAACCGGGCGATTATCTTGTGCTGCATGACACCGGTGCCTACGGGGCATCTATGTCATCTAACTACAACAGCCGCCCGCTGCTGCCGGAAGTGCTGTTTGATAACGGTAAAGCGCGGCTGATCCGCCGTCGCCAGACCATTCAGGAACTGCTGGCTTTAGAACTCATCTGATTAAAGTACGGCCCCGTTGTGACCGAATCGCGTAAGACCAGCGTGCCGGTAAACGGCGGGATGGCATCGACCGGCTGGTTTTTTGCCAGCCGGATCGCCTGATCGATGGCCGTGACAATCATATTGTCGATGGGCAGATAAACCGATGAGAGCGCAGGCTCCAGCCATTTCGCGCTTGGGGCATCGTCAAAGCCGAACAGTGAAATATCCTGCGGGATTTTAAGCCCCGCCTGGTGCAAAGCTTTGGACGCACCCAGCGCCATATCGTCGTTACAGGCAAACAGGGCGCTAAACGGTACTCCGTCGGCAATCAATTCCTTGCAAAGCTCGTATCCCCGCGTCATTCCCGCATCGCCGTACTTTATCCGACGCTCGTCCAGACGGATACCATGCTTTTCCAGCGCCTTGCGATAGCCCATCAGCCGCGCTTTACCCGTGGGAGTGTGGATCGGGACGGTGATACAGGCGATCTCCCGATGGCCCTGGCCGATCAGGTAATCCACGGCCTTGAATGCGGCATCCTGCTGTTCGAAGAACACGCAGCGATCCGGCGCCTGGCTCACTTCACGGTTAATGACCACCAGCGGCGTTTTCACGGTGTTCATCAGTTTGACGATCGCTTTTTCGCTCATGTAGCGCGTGTAAAGCACGATGGCATCGCACTGGCGATCGGCCAGCATCTGCACCGCCTGTTCTTCCTGTTCCGGCGCGTCGTGACCGTCGGTGACGATCAGCTGTTTGCCGTGAGTTTCGGTCTGCCGCGACGCCTGCTGGAGAAGGCGGCCAAAATAAAAGCCGTCAAAGGTCGAGACGACCAGACCAATGCTGTTGCTGGTCTGGTTAGCCAGCGAGCGCGCGAGAAAGTTCGGACGATAGCCCAGCTCTTCCATCGCAGCAAAGACCTGCTGACGCGTACTCTCTTTGACCTGACCTGTGCCGTTCAGCACGCGCGAGACGGTAGCCTTCGACACGCCCGCACGCAGTGAGACATCCAGCATTGTTGCCATTCTACATTCCTGCTTCCACGTAATGGTTTGCAGTTTAACACAGACCTCGCGGCGTATAAGCGATGCGGGAAGCGCAAAAACTCTGCCACGATCACGCTTTTTGGTAACGATTCGTCCGGCCAGCCTGAAGTCAAACTCAATAGCCTGACTCTGGTAAGATAATCACCGAACCGGGCTGGAGCATCAGGCCAGTAAATACATGAGAAAATGCAGGTGAAACATGAATAAGGCTGTCATCCTCCCGCTTTACAAGGCGCCACACTTCGCAGAGCAGGTTACCGACTGGATCTGGCAGGCCTTTGGCGAAGGGCTTCCTCGGGAATTTTTCCACAGCATCGTTGAGCACAGTCAGACCCCGGGGGCACTACCGTTAACGTTTATTGCCCTTGAAGGCGAACAGCTTCTTGGCACGGTAGGGCTCTGGCGCTGCGATTTGATCACTCGACAGGATCTCTGTCCGTGGCTGGCGGCGCTGTACGTTGACGACGCGGCGCGAGGTAAGGGGCTGGCGGGACAACTTCAGCAGCATGTTATCGCTTACGCAGCGCAGTCCGGGTATGAGGAGCTCCATCTCTGGTCTGCCTGCCGCGACTTCTACGAACGTTACGGCTGGCAGTACATCGGTGATGGTCTGGAATACCCGAACACTCGGGTTCACCTCTACCGTTATTCGCTCTGCGCTTCCGCAGGCGATGCAACGGAGTGACGACGAACCAGCGTCGGGCTAAACAGATGCGTAATTTCCGGCGGCTGGTGCTGTTCAGCCAGCGCGAGTGCCAGCTCCGCGGCCTGCGTTGCCATGGTGATGATAGGGTAGCGCACGGTGGTCAGCCGCGGGCGAACGTAGCGGGAGACCAGCACGTCGTCGAAGCCAATCAGCGAAATTTCTGCCGGTACCTCAATTCCGTTGTCATTCAACACCCCCATCGCACCTGCGGCCATTGAGTCGTTATAGCTGGCAACCGCCGTGAAATTCCGTCCGCGACCCAGCAGCTCGGTCATGGCCTGTTCACCGCCGCTCTCATCCGGTTCACCGTAGGCCACCAGGCGGTCATTACACGGCAGCCCGTTTTCACGCAGGGCATCGTAGTAGCCCTGCAGGCGGTCCTCTGCATCAGAAATCGGATGATTTGAACAGAGATAGCCAATCCGGGTATGGCCCTGCTGAATAAGGTGCCGCGTTGCAAGCCAGGCACCGTAGCGGTCATCGAGGGCCACGCAGCGTTTTTCAAATCCGGGAATAATGCGGTTGATGATCACCATTCCGGGCATCTGCTTCATCAGGTGAATCAACTCGGCGTCCGGGATCATTTTGGCGTGAACCACCAGCGCCGCGCAGCGGTGGCGGATCAGCTGTTCAATGGCCTGGCGTTCTTTTTGTTCATTATGATAGCCATTGCCGATCAGCAAAAAATTACCTGTCTGATAAGAAACCTGTTCAACCGCTTTAACCATGGCGCCGAAAAAGGGATCGGAAACATCACCCACCACCAGCCCAATGGTTTCGGTGGACTGCTGGGCGAGCGCGCGGGCATTGGCATTGGGATGATAGTTCAGGGATTCCATGGCATTTTGTACCGCCTGGCGCGATGCGTCACTGGCTTTTGGGGAGTCGTTAATCACGCGGGAGACGGTTGCCACCGACACGCCTGCCAGACGGGCCACATCCTTTATTGTCGCCATTCATTACCTTCTTATTGGGGGTAAGCGTTTACACACCAAATAGTGTTGCGGAAAAGCGGCGCGCATTCAAGGGGAGCGGATTTCCGCTCTCCACAAACGTGACGCAGGGCAACCCTGGTAGTGTAATCGTTACACGCGCAGTCATGTCTGAAGAATGTCAATCTGAACCTTTGGTTACACTTTGCCTCAGGCTGTTGCGATTGTCCGATGGCGAGGATGTTAATGAGATTGATACAGTTGAGATCCCAGAGGTATTGATTGGTGAGAATTCTTAGTACGATTTCGTACTCATCTCTTGCACCAACCTGCGCGGATGCGCAGGTTTTTTTTCGCCTCCACTTTTGCTGTCGCTCCCGTATCACTTCTCGTGTAATCTGCCACCATTTACTATCAACCCTCCACACTGGCTGGCAAAGGGAGTTGAGATGCTATTTGGGTTCTTCCGTACACTGTTCCGTATTCTTTTTCGCCTCCACGTCACTGGCGATGCCCAGGCGCTTCGCGGCGAACGCGTTCTTATCACACCAAATCATGTTTCCTTTATAGATGGCATCCTGCTGGCGCTGTTTTTACCCGTGCGCCCGGTGTTTGCAGTCTATACCTCTATCAGCCAGCAGTGGTACATGCGCTGGCTCACGCCGCTGATTGATTTTGTGCCGCTCGACCCGACCAAGCCGATGATGATTAAGCATCTGGTGCGTCTGGTTGAGCAGGGGCGTCCGGTGGTTATTTTCCCTGAAGGGCGTATTTCAGTGACCGGTTCGCTGATGAAAATCTACGACGGCGCGGGGTTTGTTGCAGCGAAATCAAAAGCGACCGTGGTGCCGCTGCGCATTGAAGGCGCGGAGCTAACCCATTTCAGCCGCCTGAAGGGGCTGGTGAAGCAGCGTCTGTTCCCTAAAATAACCCTGCATATTCTGCCGCCAACGTCGTTACCGATGCCAGAAGCGCCGCGTGCCCGCGATCGCCGTAAAATCGCCGGGGAAATGCTGCACCAGATTATGATGGAAGCGCGCATGGCCGTGCGCCCGCGCGAAACGCTGTACGAATCTCTGCTATCCGCGCAGTACCGCTATGGCGCGAAGAAAAACTGTATCGAAGACATCAACTTTACCCCGGACACCTATCGCAAACTGCTGACCAAAACCCTGTTTGTGGGCCGTATTCTGGAGAAGTACAGCAAAAAAGGCGAAAAGATTGGCCTGATGCTGCCTAATGCGGGCATTAGCGCGGCGGTGATTTTCGGTGCGGTTTTCCGGGGCCGTATCCCGGCAATGATGAACTACACGGCGGGCGTAAAAGGGTTGACCAGCGCCATCACCGCAGCCCAGATTAATACCGTCTTTACCTCCCGACAGTTCCTGGACAAAGGCAAGCTCTGGCATCTTCCCGAGCAGCTCACCCAGGTGCGCTGGGTCTTCCTGGAGGATCTGAAAGCGGACGTGACCACCGGCGACAAGCTGTGGATTTTTGCGCATCTTCTGATGCCGCGTCTGGCGCAGGTCAAACAGCAGCCGGAAGATGACGCGATTATCCTCTTCACGTCGGGATCGGAGGGCAACCCGAAAGGCGTCGTCCACAGCCACAAGAGCATTCTGGCGAACGTTGAGCAGATCAAAAGCATTGCCGACTTTACCGCGAATGACCGCTTTATGTCGGCGCTGCCGCTTTTCCATTCCTTTGGCCTGACGGTGGGGCTATTCACGCCGCTCCTGACCGGCGCAGAAGTGTTCCTCTACCCGAGCCCGCTGCATTACCGCATTGTGCCGGAGCTGGTCTATGACCGTAACTGCACCGTCCTGTTCGGAACCTCAACCTTCCTGGGCAACTATGCGCGTTTCGCCAATCCGTATGACTTCTATCGCGTGCGGTATGTGGTGGCCGGTGCGGAAAAACTGCAGGAGAGCACGCGTCAGATCTGGCAGGACAAGTTTGGCCTGCGCATTCTTGAAGGCTATGGCGTTACCGAGTGTGCGCCCGTGGTCTCGATTAACGTGCCCATGGCGGCGAAACCAGGTACGGTTGGCCGAATCCTGCCGGGAATGGATGCGCGTCTGCTGGCGGTGCCCGGCATTGAGGACGGTGGCCGTCTGCAGCTGAAAGGGCCAAACGTGATGAACGGTTATCTGCGCGTGGAAAACCCGGGCGTGCTGGAAGCGCCGACGGCGGAAAACGTCAACGGCGAGGTTGAAACCGGCTGGTACGACACCGGGGATATCGTCCGTTTCGATGAGCAGGGCTTTGTACAGATTCAGGGACGCGCGAAACGCTTTGCCAAAATCGCCGGTGAAATGGTCTCTCTGGAAATGGTCGAACAGCTGGCAACGGCCGTGTCTGCGGATAAGATGCATGCTACGGTGGTGAAGAGTGATGTCAGCAAAGGCGAGGCGCTGGTGCTGTTTACGACCGACGCTGAACTTAAGCGCGACAGGTTACTAAGCTATGCGCGTGAACACGGTATCCCTGAACTGGCCGTGCCGCGCGACATTCGCTACCTGAAGCAGCTCCCGGTGCTGGGTAGCGGGAAGCCCGATTTCGTGACCCTGAAAGGCATGGTTGAAGAGGCGGAACAGCAAAATGCGTGAGTCAGTACACACTAACACCTCACTGCGTTCAAAAGGCATGATGGCGGTCATTGCCGCGCAGTTCCTCTCTGCGTTCGGTGATAATGCGCTGTTGTTCGCCACGCTGGCGCTGCTGAAAGCTGAGTTTTACCCCGACTGGAGTCAGCCGATCCTGCAGATGGTGTTTGTGGGCGCTTACATTATTTTTGCTCCGTTCGTAGGGCAGGTAGCGGACAGCTTCCCGAAAGGCCGGGTGATGATGTTTGCCAACGGTCTCAAGCTGCTGGGTGCCGCCAGCATTTGCTTTGGCTTCAATCCGTTTATTGGCTACACGCTGGTGGGCATTGGCGCTGCCGCCTACTCCCCGGCAAAGTATGGCATCCTCGGAGAGCTGACCACGGGCGATAAGCTGGTGAAAGCCAACGGCCTGATGGAGTCGTCAACCATTGCTGCTATTCTGCTCGGATCCGTCGCGGGCGGCGTACTGGCCGACTGGCATGTCCTGGCGGCACTGGGCATCTGCGCGGTGGTGTATGGCGGGGCAGTTGTGGCAAACCTCTTTATTCCGAAGCTGCCAGTGGCTCGCCCGGGACAATCCTGGCGCTTCAAACCGATGACCGGCAGTTTCTTCAACGCGTGCCGCGTGCTGTGGCGTAACGGGGAAACGCGTTTCTCCCTGATGGGGACCAGTATGTTCTGGGGGGCGGGCGTCACGCTGCGCTTCCTGCTGGTCCTGTGGGTGCCGGTGGCGCTGGGCATTACGGACAATGCGACGCCGACCTATCTTAATGCGATGGTGGCCATCGGCATTGTGGTTGGGGCGGGTGCGGCGGCGAAGCTGGTGACGCTCGAGACGGTAGCGCGCTGCATGCCCGCAGGGATCCTGATTGGCGTCGTGGTGCTTATCTTCTCGCTGCAGCATGCGTTATTGCCCGCGTATGTCCTCCTCATCCTGATTGGTATTCTGGGGGGCTTCTTCGTGGTGCCGCTGAACGCGTTGCTGCAGGAACGGGGTAAGCAGACCGTCGGGGCGGGAAATGCTATCGCGGTACAAAACCTGGGTGAAAACCTGGCAATGCTGTTAATGCTGGGGCTCTACTCGCTGGCGGTAAAAGTGGGTGTGCCGGTGGTGGGGATCGGCGTCGGGTTTGGCGGGCTGTTTGCGATTGCGATCGCGGGCTTGTGGATTTGGCAGCGTCGCCGTTGATAAGTGAGGCCTGATGTCCTCACCCCGACCTCTCCCGCAGGGAGAGGTGGCAACCCCTAAAACGGCAACCTGCGTTGCCGTTTTACTTTTATTACGGTGCCGGGTAAGTGTATACCTGATGCACCGCTTCAATCTCTGCTAACACGTCTTCACTCAGGTTCAGGTGGAAACTCTCAATATTGGTTTTCAGCTGTTCCATCGTGGTCGCGCCCAGCAGGGTGCTGGCAACAAACGGCTGACGACGCACGAAGGCCAGCGCCATCTGTGCAGGGTCAAGACCGTGACGCTTTGCGATATCCACATAGGCAGCAACGGCTTTCTGCGTCTGCTCTCCGCTGTAGCGGGTGAAGCGGCTAAAGAGGGTATTTCGCGCCCCCGCCGGCTTCGCGCCGTTCAGGTATTTCCCCGTCAGCGTGCCGAAGCCGAGACAGGAATAGGCGAGCAGCTCTACCTCTTCATACTGTGTCACTTCGGCCAGACCCACCTCATAGCTGCGGTTAAGCAAGCTGTACGGGTTCTGGATAGTCACAATACGCGGCAGATCGTGCTTATCCGCCAGGTGCAGATAGCGCATGACCCCAAAGGCCGTTTCGTTAGATACGCCAATGTAGCGGATTTTTCCCGCGCGCTGGCACTCGGTCAGCGCTTCCAGCGTTTCCAGCAGCGTCACGGTGGGGGCGCTCTCATTCCAGCTGTATCCGAGCTTGCCAAAGCAGTTGGTTGGTCGCTGCGGCCAGTGCACCTGGTAGAGGTCGAGATAGTCGGTTTGCAGGCGCTTCAGGCTGGCATCCAGAGCGGCGCGGATATTCTTGCGATCGAGGATCTGGTTCGGACGGATCCCGGTATCGTTATTGCGCGCGGGGCCACTGACTTTTGAGGCAATCACCAGCTTTTCACGGTTGCCGCGCTTTGCCAGCCAGTTACCGACGTAAGTTTCGGTAAGTCCCTGCGTTTCAGGGCGTGGCGGAACTGGGTACATTTCTGCAACATCAATCAGGTTAATGCCCTGGCTGACGGCGTAATCGAGTTGTGCATGGGCATCGGCTTCGCTGTTTTGTTCACCAAATGTCATCGTGCCCAACCCCAGTTGGCTTATTTCCAGAGCGCTGTGGGGGATACGGTGATAATGCATAGCCGGCTTCCTCAGTAGACTTATAGACCGCGTCAGGGCGTGCCCGACAAAGGAATATAAACATGGCAGAGGGGAAGCAAAAGGGGAAGAAAAAAAATCAAAAAGGCCAGCAAGCGACTGACCTCTCTCTGATTATCGCTCGATAATTTGCGATACTTCGTCGCGATTGATCTGCATTTTATTGCCTTCCTGGTCGCGGTAGCTGACCAGACCGGTATCATCGTCGACTTCGGGTTTGCCATCGGTCAGGATCATTCGACCATCTTTTGTCGCCATGACGTAATCGCTGCTACAGCCCGATACGGCAAACGCTAAACCGACTGCTGACACTAATACTGCCCATTTTTTCATCGTTATCGTCCTCATCTGGCTTGTATCAAATCATAATCTAGTATTAACCCGATATGGCGACTTGAGGAAGCGGTAAAATCTTAAAAAGCAGTCGATTATGTTTGAGAGCTCGCAAAATAAGTAAAAAACTATGTTTTTAACAGGAAATGACGTGCCAGGAGCGCGCCGGTGAAATTCTTTTTGAGATAAAAACCGCGCGGCAACGTCAGTATCGGTTCACCCTGCGCGCCGATTGCCTCGGTAAGTGCTTTACTGTTGGCTGCTTTCGGACGCAGCTGTAACACTTCTCCGTGTCGGGCGGTGATGCGCTCTACCTGCCCAAGCACAATCATGTCCATCAGCTCTTCCCAGTCCAGGCGCAGCTGATGCTCTTCATCCTCGTCCGGGCTCCAGAGCAGCGGTGCGCCAACGCGACGGTCAGCCAGGGGGATCTGACGCTCACCTTCAACCGGTACCCATAATACGCGCTTCAGCTTGTGGCGAACGTGACTGGTTTCCCACGTCACGCCGGTATTGCCGGTTAATGGCGCAACGCAGACAAAAGTGGTCTCAAGCGGCTTGCCCTGGCTGTCTACAGGGATAGTTTTTAACTCCACGCCAAGTGCGGCAAAATCCTGCTCAGGTTTGCTCCCTGCGCTGGCACCCAGCCATAGTTCAAGCAGCATGCCGATCCAGCCTTTATCCCGCTTAAGATCCTTCGGGATCTGAAGCCCTGCCATTGCCGCCAGCTCGCCAAGCGAAAAGCCTGCAAGACGCTGTGCCTGCTGTAGCAACTGGCCCTCGCTGGACGGCGGTGAGAGCAAGGGTGTAAGCGGATGCATGATGGTAACCTTTTGATTAAAAAATAAACGAAGAAATTGTCCCCTGTGGATAGAGTTTAACTATTTCTGTACGAATATTCCATGTGCATGATTTATATGTTTTTTTACTGGTTTGAAATCGTTTCACCAGAGTCGGAAAACGGGTTGTTCAAATCTGGTCACTGACAATGAACAGGATCTTACACCATGTTATCCACAGAAAAATGGGATAACTGGGCATAACCCTGACTACTGTTTCAATTTACAGCCTTGACGTGCGAGGAAAATCGAAATTTCAAACAAATTGTGACTAACTTATTGGCACAATCTGTGGATAAAACCGACGCTGTTCGATCTTTCATCAGCGCGACGATCCCTGATGTGACGATCGTCACGCTATTCTGTTTTGTGCTCATGAAAATACATTTAACTATATGAAAATAATTGCATTATTGAATTGCGCTAAAAAGGGGGGGACGGCATTGTTTGAGGTTGTTCATCGGTAATTAGACACTTCTTCACAACTATATCCACAGAAAAGGTGAATAAAATTCCCTTCACTGCCTCTCATCTGTTTATAACTCAGCACTTATTTGTGAGTTATTCAAATGTTATTAGGTTGCAGCCCTGTAAGAGAGTGGTTTACCGCCTCCCTGTAGTGTGAAACAATCATTCATATATAAGGTTTAGTTTGGGGTAGTCCGGTGATTGATGACGATGGCTACCGCCCGAACGTAGGAATAGTAATTTGTAATCGTCAGGGCCAGGTAATGTGGGCCCGGCGATATGGTCAGCACTCCTGGCAGTTCCCGCAAGGTGGGATCAATCCGGGAGAGTCCCCAGAACAAGCGATGTACCGGGAGCTTTTTGAAGAGGTCGGTTTGAGCCGAAAAGATGTTCGCATCCTGGCTTCGACCCGCAACTGGTTGCGTTACAAGTTACCGAAACGTTTGGTGCGTTGGGACACAAAGCCGGTTTGTATCGGCCAGAAACAGAAGTGGTTTCTGTTGCAGTTGGTGGGCAACGATTCAGACATCAATATGCAAACCAGCAGTACGCCGGAGTTCGATGGCTGGCGCTGGGTGAGCTATTGGTATCCTGTTCGTCAGGTCGTGTCATTTAAACGCGATGTTTACCGTAGGGTGATGAAAGAGTTTGCAAGTGTGGTAATGCAGCTTCAGGAGATCCCGCCTAAGCCGCAGAGCGCACCTGCCTGGCGACGTAAAAGAGGTTAAGCTACGCAAATCATGCTCACCCGCTTGCGAGAAATAGTCGAGAAGGTGGCCAGCGCTCCGCGTCTGAACGAGGCGCTGAATATTCTGGTCACCGACATCTGTCTTGCGATGGAGACCGAGGTCTGTTCGGTGTATCTGGCCGACCACGATCGGCGCTGCTATTACCTGATGGCGACCCGTGGTTTGAAGAAGCCACGTGGACGCACCGTAACGCTCGCATTTGATGAGGGTATCGTCGGTCTGGTTGGGCGGCTGGCTGAACCCATCAACCTTGCTGACGCGCAAAAACACCCCAGCTTTAAATACATCCCTTCCGTAAAAGAAGAGCGCTTCCGCGCTTTCCTTGGCGTACCGATTATCCAGCGTCGCCAGCTGCTCGGCGTGCTGGTCGTCCAGCAGCGTGAGCTACGTCAGTATGACGAAAGCGAGGAGTCTTTCCTCGTCACGCTGGCCACGCAGATGGCGGCGATCCTCTCCCAGTCTCAGCTTGCCGCGCTCTTTGGTCAGTATCGCCATACGCGCATTCGTGCCCTTCCGGCATCGCCTGGCGTAGCGATTGCTGAAGGCTGGATGGACGCCACGCTGCCGTTAATGGAGCAGGTTTACGAAGCCTCAACGCTTGATGAAGCGCTTGAGCGCGAGCGTCTTACCGCCGCGCTGGAAGAGGCGGCGAATGAATTTCGTCGTTACAGCAAGCGTTTTGCCGCAGGTGCGCAAAAAGAGACGGCGGCCATTTTCGACCTCTATTCGCACCTGCTTTCCGATGCGCGTCTGCGTCGTGAGCTTTTTGCTGAAGTGGATAAAGGCTCGGTCGCGGAGTGGGCCGTTAAGAAGGTTATCGAGAAATTTGCCGACCAATTTGCGGCATTGACCGACGGTTACCTGAAAGAGCGGGCTGGAGATCTCCGGGCCCTGGGACAACGTCTGCTGTTCCATCTTGATGACACCATTCAGGGGCCGAATGCCTGGCCTCAACGGTTTGTTCTGGTCGCCGATGAACTGTCGGCAACCACGCTGGCTGAACTGCCGCAGGACAGGCTGGCCGGTGTCGTGGTGCGCGATGGTGCCGCCAACTCACACGCCGCCATTATGGTGCGCGCGCTGGGTATCCCTACCGTTATGGGGGCGGACATTCAGCCGTCGGTACTGCACCGACGTACGCTGGTGGTCGACGGCTATCGCGGTGAGCTGCTGGTCGATCCTGAGCCGGTTCTGCTCCAGGAATACCAGCGTCTTATCAGCGAAGAGAATGAATTAAGCAAGCTGGCGGAAGATGACGTCAACCTGCCCGCACAGCTTAAGAGCGGCGAGCGTATCAAAGTCATGCTCAACGCCGGTTTAAGCCCTGAGCATGAAGAAAAGCTGGGCAGCCGCATCGACGGCATTGGCCTATACCGTACTGAAATCCCGTTCATGCTGCAGAGCGGTTTCCCCTCCGAAGAGGAGCAGGTGGCGCAGTATCAGGGGATGCTGCAGATGTTTAACGACAAACCTGTCACCCTGCGTACCCTGGATGTCGGGGCGGATAAACAGCTGCCCTATATGCCGATCAGCGAAGAAAACCCGTGCCTGGGCTGGCGTGGGATCCGCATAACGCTCGATCAGCCGGAGATCTTCCTGATCCAGGTGCGTGCGATGCTGCGCGCCAACGCGGCGACGGGCAATCTCAGCATCCTGCTGCCGATGGTCACAAGCATTGATGAGATCGACGAGTCGCGGCGGCTGATCGAACGTGCCGGGCGTGAAGTGGAAGAGATGATCGGCTATGCGATCCCGAAACCGCGGATCGGCGTGATGCTTGAAGTGCCGTCTATGGTCTTTATGCTGCCGCAGCTGGCAAGCCGTGTTGATTTTATCTCTGTCGGCACCAACGACCTGACGCAATATATTCTGGCCGTCGACCGCAACAATACCCGCGTCGCCAGTATCTACGACAGCCTGCATCCGGCGATCATTCGCGCGTTAGCGATGATTGCCCGTGAAGCGGAGCAGTACGGCATTGATTTACGCCTGTGCGGTGAAATGGCCGGGGATTCCATGTGCGTTGCGATCCTTATTGGTCTGGGATACCGCCATCTGTCGATGAACGGTCGCGCCGTCGCTCGCGTGAAATACCTGCTGCGACATATCGACATCAATGATGCTCGCGAACTGGCAGAACGCAGCCTTGAGGCGCAGCTGGCTGCTGAGGTTCGTCACCAGGTCGCGGCGTTTATGGAACGACGCGGTATGGGCGGCCTGATCCGCGGCGGCCGCTAATCGTCTTTCTCCCTCTCCCGGTGGGAGAGGGCACCAGCGGGCATAACACCCTATACACATCTTTTACATCTCTGGCGCATCCTCCGCGCCCGCCTTATGCTATGATTCGCAACTTTGGAGCCTCTGCTTACGGCAGAATCGCATTTCTACCGCTGTCCACTTTCAGCGGAATAACAACATCTTGTGGTGACAGATGAACAGTGGTTATCTGCATTTTCCGGAATTTGATCCGGTCATTTTCTCAGTAGGACCTGTTTCGCTTCACTGGTACGGTCTGATGTACCTGGTGGGCTTCATTTTTGCCATGTGGCTCGCTGGCCGTCGCGCCAGTCGTCCCGGCAGCGGCTGGACGAAAAACGAAGTTGAAAACCTGCTCTATGCGGGCTTCCTCGGCGTGTTCCTCGGTGGCCGTATTGGGTACGTGCTGTTCTATAACTTCCCTGTATTCCTGAACGATCCCCTCTACCTGTTCCGCGTCTGGGACGGCGGCATGTCCTTCCACGGCGGCCTGATTGGGGTGATCCTGGTGATGGTGATTTTTGCCAAACGCACCAAACGCAACTTCTTCCAGGTTTCGGATTTTATCGCGCCGCTGATCCCGTTTGGTCTGGGTGCCGGTCGTCTGGGTAACTTTATCAACGGTGAGCTGTGGGGCCGCGTCGACCCGAGCGTGCCTTACACGATGCTCTTCCCGGGCTCCCGCGCGGAAGATATCGCGCTGCTGCCATCACATCCGGAGTGGCAGTCCATTTTCGATACCTACGGCGTTCTGCCGCGCCATATGTCTCAGCTGTACGAGCTGGCGCTGGAAGGCGTGGTGCTGTTTATCATTCTCAACCTGTTTATCCGCAAACCGCGTCCGATGGGCGCTGTCTCCGGCCTGTTCCTTATTGGCTACGGCGCATTCCGTATTATCGTCGAGTTCTTCCGTCAGCCAGACGCACAGTTTACCGGCGAATGGGTACAGTACATCAGCATGGGGCAGATCCTCTCCATACCGATGATTGTCGCGGGTGCCATTATGATGATTTGGGCGTATCGTCGTCGTCCACAGCAACAAATTTCCTGAGGAACCATGAAACAGTATCTTGAATTGATGAAAAAAGTGCTCGACGAGGGCACGCCGAAAAACGACCGCACCGGCACCGGTACGCTCTCCATTTTTGGCCACCAGATGCGCTTCAACCTGCAGGAAGGCTTCCCTCTGGTGACGACAAAGCGCTGCCACCTGCGCTCGATCATTCATGAACTGCTCTGGTTCCTGCAAGGCGATACCAACATAGCGTATCTGCACGAAAATAACGTCTCAATCTGGGACGAATGGGCAGATGAAAATGGCAACCTGGGCCCGGTTTACGGCAAGCAGTGGCGCGCATGGCCAACGCCTGATGGCCGCCATATTGACCAGATCACCACCGTGATGAACCAGCTGAAAAACGATCCGGACTCGCGCCGCATCATCGTTTCCGCCTGGAACGTCGGCGAGCTGGATAAAATGGCGCTGGCACCGTGCCATGCGTTCTTCCAGTTCTATGTGGCGGATGGGAAGCTCTCCTGCCAGCTCTACCAGCGCTCCTGTGACGTGTTCCTCGGCCTGCCGTTTAACATTGCCAGCTATGCGCTGTTGGTCCACATGATGGCGCAGCAGTGCGATCTGGAAGTGGGTGATTTTGTCTGGACCGGAGGGGATACCCATCTTTACAGCAACCATATGGAACAGACGCATCTCCAGCTGACGCGCGAACCGCGTGCGCTGCCGAAGCTGGTTATCAAGCGCAAACCGGCATCAATCTTCGATTACCGCTTTGATGATTTCGAAATTGAGGGCTACGACCCACATCCGGGCATCAAAGCGCCCGTCGCTATCTGATGCGATAAAGCGTGACACAACCGGTGCTGTTTAGCGCCGGTTTTTTTTCGCCTATATCCCGTTTCCCGAAGCGCTATCCAGAAAGCGTGCAACGCGCTGCAACTCTTCCAATTCTCCGGATAACGCCTCGTAAGACGATATTTCGATGCTCGTCATGTTCACGGCGCTTCGCCACACTCCCGGTATGAAAAAAGAGAACGGTTTTACGCTTATCGAAACGCTGGTCGCCATATCGCTTGTCGTTATTCTTAGCGCCTCAGGGCTGTACGGCTGGGACAGCTGGCAGCGGCAGCAGCGGCTGTGGCAAACCGCCAGTCAGGTGCGAGATTACCTGCTTTTTCTACGCAATCATGCCAACCGCTACAACCGCGACCATCAAATTACCCATCAGCGGGTGGGAGGCCGGGACTGTCTGGTGAGCTCTGCCGCACAAGGCTGTGAGAAGGGCAGTCCCTTTGTGCTGATACCACTCTGGCCTGAAGTCGCGATCGGCGAGGTTACGCCGTCGCTCGCGTTCTATGGATTAAGGGATACTGCGTGGGCAGGGCGGATACGCGTTCAAAGCCGTGCAGGAGAGTGGCTGATTATTGTCTCAAATGGAGGACGCATCAGGATGTGTAAGGTCATTGGGGGAGGTTCATGTCGATGAGGCAGCGTGGTTTCTCGCTGACTGAAGTTCTGATTGCTACGGCGATTAGCAGCCTTTTGCTGATAAGCGCATCGCGATTTTTACCCGGCTTGCAGCGAGCGGTCTTAGTGCAATCTGGCCAGAGAGAATTAGAGGAAGAGGTCTGGCATCATCTGTTTTCCGTGGGCAAACAGCTTCAGCGTGCGGGGTACTGCGCGGGAAACTGTCAGGGACAGGCGCTGGTGACCGCGAGGCTTGGAAGTTGCGTCATTGTGCGGTCGGACGCCAACAGTAACGGCAACTGGGATAACAGCGCATCAGAAAATGACAGCACCGGTTTTCGTCTGGAGTCGGGGGCGCTGGAAACCCTGCGTGGAGCAGCCTCATGTGAAGGAAAAGGATGGGAAAAGCTTACTGACCCGAGCAGGCTTACGATCGCGCATTTTGTGGTAAGAACAGTGGAGCATGCCGGTTTTGCGCCAGAGGTGAATATCGAAATGGCGGCGATTCGCAAAGGCGAGAAGGGGGAGCCCTGGCAGGCGTTGTATACGGTCACGGGATACAACCTGTGAATCGTCAACGCGGCATATCTTCGCTGGCGCTGGTTCTGCTTTTACTGGTGCTCGGGACACTGATCCTCACGGGTCTCAATCAGCAGCTCATAACGTTTAGCGCGCTCGTTGGCGGCGAGAGTCGCTCGCTTCAGCAGCAGGCGACGGTACAGTCAGCGCTTGAGTGGGGACGTGTTCAGAGCTGGTCGTCAGATCCCCAGGTTCAGTGCAAAAAGACACCTGCGTGGCGAGTGTGTTTGCGCCAGCTGAGTGAGGGGCGCGCGTTACTGATTGCCGGAGATAGTGGCCTGTTGCTCTGGCGCGCAGCAGAGATTGTCGACGGGAAAGTTCGTTTTTCGCCTCACGGCTGGAGTGATTTTTGTCCCCTTAAGGAGAGCGCGTTATGCCAGCTGCCGTGAGCAGAGAAAAAGGGTTTAGCATGGTGGAAGTCCTGCTGGCGATGATGCTGCTGGTGATCGTCGTGACGGCTTTGTCGGGTTATCACCGGGCGCTGGCGGGGCGGTTCACCCTGTTTAACCAGTATCGCCAGCTCTGGCACCATGCCTGGAATCAGTCTCAGCTCTCAACAAATGTTCTCCCTGCAGGCTGGCAGGCCAGTCGGGGGCAGACAACGCACGCAGGATGTGTCAGCATCACGGTTACACTTATTTCTCCTCTGGGGCGGCGCGGTGAGTTAACGCGTCTGCATTGCCCGGTTAGCCAGTAGTCGGGAGCGTCTATGTTAAGGGTCTACCACTCAAATCGTCTGGATGTGCTGGAAGCGCTGATGGAGTTTATCGTTGAGCGCGAGCGGCTTGACGATCCTTTTGAGCCTGAAATGGTGCTGGTGCAGAGCACCGGTATGGCACAGTGGCTGCAAATGTCGCTTTCCCGTAAATTTGGCATAGCCGCAAATATTGATTTCCCGCTGCCCGCGAGCTTTATCTGGGAGATGTTTGTGCGCGTGTTGCCGGACATCCCGGAGCAGAGCGCCTTCAACAAGCAGGCCATGAGCTGGAAGCTCATGGCGCTGCTGCCGGAAATGCTGCAGCATGATCAATTCGCCATGCTGCGCCACTACCTCAATGACGATACCGACAAGCGCAAGCTGTTCCAGCTGGCGTCGCGTACCGCCGATCTCTACGACCAATACCTTGTTTACCGTTCTGACTGGTTAATTCGTTGGGAAGCGGGCGAGCTGGTTGAAGGTCTGCCGGAGGCGCAAATATGGCAGGCCCCGCTGTGGAAAGCGCTGGTAGAACATACGGAGAAACTTGGGCAGCCTAAGTGGCACCGTGCCAACCTGTACGATCGGTTTATCTCGATACTTGAAAATACGTCGGAGCGACCACCCCGACTGCCGTCACGCGTTTTTATCTGCGGAATATCCGCATTACCCCCTGTCTATCTAAAGGCGTTGAATGCGCTGGGTAAACATATTGATATTCATATTTTGTTCACCAACCCTTGCCGACAGTATTGGGGGGATATCCTCGATGAACGCTGGCTTGCGCGTCTGGTAACTCGCCAACGAAAGCGTCTTTTTGAAGAACGGTCCGTCCCGCTGTTTAAGGACGGCTCGACTGCCGGGCAGCTTTTTGACGAAGATGGTATCCAGAACTTGCCCAATCCGCTGCTTGCCTCATGGGGGAAGCTGGGGCGTGACTACATTCACATGCTTTCAGACATCACTTCTTCAGGCGAAGGTGACGTGGATGCCTTTGTCGAGATCGCTCCGGACAGCCTGCTGCATAATATTCAGTTAGATATTCTGGATCTGGAAAACCGTGCCGTCATGGGCGTGACGGCGAACGAGTTCGAACGCAGCGACAGCAAGCGTAAGCTGGACGCTGACGATCGCAGCATCACGATCCATGTTTGCCATAGCCCTCAGCGTGAGGTCGAAGTGCTTCACGACCAGCTGCTGGCGATGCTGCAGGAAGATCCCGAACTGACGCCACGCGATATCGTGGTAATGGTGGCGGATATCGACAGCTACAGCCCCTTTATTCAGGCCGTCTTTGGCAGCGCGAAGGGCGAGCGATATCTTCCTTATGCTATTTCTGACCGTCGTGCCCGTCAGTCGCATCCGGCATTGCAGGCGTTTATCACTTTACTCTCACTGCCGGATAGCCGCTTTATCTCCGAAGATGTCCTGGCGTTACTGGATGTTCCCGTTCTGTCTGCACGCTTCAACATCAATGAAGAGGGGCTTCGCTACCTTCGCCAGTGGGTGAATGAGTCTGGCGTTCGCTGGGGGATCGATGACGATAACGTTCAGGAGTTCGAACTTCCTCCAACCGGGCAGCACACCTGGCGATTTGGCCTGACGCGTATGCTGCTGGGCTACGCCATGGAGAGCAGTCAGGGCGAGTGGAATGAGGTGCTGCCTTACGATGAGTCCAGCGGGTTAATTGCTGAACTGGTGGGGCATTTAGCATCGCTCCTGATGCAGCTTAACCGCTGGCGACACGAGCTGCTGCAGCCGCGTCCACTTGAAGAATGGCTCCCGGTTTGCAGAGCGTTGCTTAATGATTTCTTCCTGCCGGACAATGACACCGAAGCGGCGATGGCGCTCATTGAAACGCAGTGGCAGGCTATCATCGACGAAGGCGTCAATTCCCACTATCAGGAGTCCATTCCGCTGTCGCTGTTGAGGGATGAGTTGACGCAGCGGCTTGACCAGGAGCGAATCAGCCAGCGTTTCCTGGCAGGCCCCATCAATATTTGCACCCTGATGCCAATGCGTTCTATCCCGTTTAAAGTGGTCTGTTTACTTGGCATGAACGACGGCGTTTATCCTCGCGCGCTCGCGCCGTTGGGGTTCGATTTGATGAGCGCAAATCCAAAACGGGGCGACCGTAGCCGCCGTGATGATGACCGCTATCTCTTCCTTGAGGCGCTTATTTCCGCCCAGAGTAAGCTCTATATCAGCTATATCGGCCGTTCGATTCAGGACAACAGCGAGCGTTTCCCCTCCGTTCTGGTGCAGGAACTGGTGGATTATATCGGTCAGAGCCACTACCTGCCGGGAGATGAAGAGCGCAACTGCGATGAAAGCGAGAAGAGGGTGAAAGACCATATCACCTGTTTCCACAGCCGCATGCCGTTTGACCCGGTGAACTACACGGCCAGCGAGCGCCAGAGCTATGCGCAGGAGTGGCTGCCGGCGGCGAAAAAAGAGGGGAATGCGCATACCGATTTTATTCAGGAACTTGACCCGCGCCCTGTCGACACCCTGACCTTCGAGCAGCTTCAGCGGTTTTGGGCGCATCCGGTGCGCGCTTTCTTCCAGCAGCGACTACAGGTTAACTTCCGTTCTGAAGAGAGTGAAATTCCTGATGCAGAGCCGTTTACGCTGGAAGGTCTGGAGCGCTACCAGTTAAACCTGCAGCTGTTGAATGCGCTGGTTGAAGAGGAAGATGCTGAAAAACTTTACCGCCGCTACCGCGCTGCGGGACAGTTGCCTTATGGGGCGTTCGGGGAGATCGTCTGGGAGGCGCAGTGTCAGGAGATGACCGCCCTGGCAGAGCGCGTAAGAGCGTGCCGACAGCCAGGGAATAGTATTGAAATCGATCTCAACTGCAACGGGGTACAGCTCACGGGCTGGTTAACCCAGGTTCAGCAGGATGGGCTGCTTCGCTGGCGGCCTTCAATGCTTAGCGTTTCACAGGGTTTGCAACTCTGGCTGGAACATCTTGTCTACAGTGCGGGTGGGCATAAAGGCGAAAGCCGCATTTTCGTGCGCAAAGAGGGCGAATGGCGCTTCCCGCCGATGGAGTCTGATCAGGCGTTACGGTATCTGTCTTTGTACATTGATGGCTACCGCCAGGGAATGAACAAACCCCTCCTGCTACTGCCGGAAAGTGGCGGCGCCTGGATAAAAGCCTGTTATGACACGCAGAATGATGCGATGTTAACGGATGAGGCTTCGCTGCAGAAAGCCCGCAGTAAGTTTATGCAGGCCTACGAAGGTAACATGATGGTGCGTGGCGAAGGTGAAGATGTCTGGTATCAGCGCTTATGGCGAACGCTTGAGCCAGAGTACTTTGAGGCTATTACGGAAGAGGCGCAGCGCTACCTGCTGCCGTTGTTTAAATTTAATCAGTCCTGAGCGTTGTATAAAAATTGCGCAGCTAAGGGTGTTCATTTATGATGCACTTCTTATCACGGACTGATGTACCCAAAGAAAGAGATGTTGGCGTGTCCAGCACGCACTTTGTTAATGATGTAGCCGTGATAAAGAGGTCGTAATGCCAGGCAGCACCTTGTTTAAAGCGTTTGTTTTGTTTATTGCCCTTTGGGCGCCCGTCACTCACGCAGACTCCGGTTGGCAACCCGTTCAGGAAACTATCCGTAAGAGCGAAAAAGATACCCGTCAATATCAGGCTATTCGTCTTGATAACGGCATGACCGTGCTGCTGGTTTCCGACCCGCAGGCGGTGAAATCCCTGTCGGCATTAGTGGTGCCGGTTGGGTCGCTGGAAGATCCTGACGCTCATCCTGGACTTGTACACTATCTGGAACATATGACGCTGATGGGGTCAAAAAAATATCCACAGCCAGATAGCCTGTCCGAATTTCTCAAGATGCATGGCGGTAGCCACAATGCCAGTACGGCACCGTACCGTACGGCCTTTTATCTCGAAGTCGAAAATGATGCGCTGGAAGGGGCAGTCGATCGACTTGCTGATTCCATCGCCGCGCCGTTGCTGGATAAAAAATACGCCGATCGTGAACGCAATGCGGTGAATGCCGAGCTGACCATGGCCCGCACGCGAGACGGTATGCGCATGGCGCAGGTCAGCGCCGAAACCATCAACCCTGCACACCCGGGTTCGCGCTTCTCCGGCGGTAACCTCGAAACCTTGAGCGACAAACCGAATAGCCCGGTGCTGGATGCCCTGCACGCGTTTCGCGATAAATACTACTCCGCCAACCTGATGAAAGCGGTCATCTACAGCAATAAACCGTTGCCTGAGCTGGCAGACATGGCGGCCAAAACGTTTGGCCGGGTGCCGAATAAAAATATCGACCTGCCGCAAATAACCGTTCCGGTGGTCACGGACGCGCAAAAAGGTATCGTGATCCACTACGTTCCTGCCATGCCGCGCAAAGTGCTGCGCGTCGAATTCCGCATTGATAACAACACGGCGCAGTTTCGCAGTAAAACCGATGAGCTGGTGACCTACCTGATAGGTAACCGTAGCCCGGGTACGCTGTCTGACTGGCTGCAAAAGCAGGGGCTGGCGGAAGGTATTCGCGCCGATTCCGATCCGGTAGTGAACGGTAATAGCGGCGTACTAGCGATCTCCGCCACCCTGACCGACAAAGGGCTGGCCAACCGCGATGAAGTCGTGGCGGCTATCTTTAGCTACCTCGCTTTGCTGCGCGAGAAAGGCGTCGATAAGCGCTATTTTGATGAACTCGCGCACGTGCTGGATCTCGATTTCCGCTACCCATCCATAACCCGAGACATGGATTACGTGGAGTGGCTGGCGGATACCATGATCCGCGTGCCGGTGGAACATACCCTCGACGCGGTAAATATTGCCGACCAGTATGATGCCGGGGCGGTAAAAGCCCGCCTGGCGATGATGACGCCGGAGAATGCCCGCATCTGGTACATCAGCCCGAACGAACCGCATAACAAGACGGCGTACTTTGTCGATGCCCCTTATCAGGTGGATAAAGTCAGCGCTCAGACCTTCGCCGACTGGCAGAAGAAGGCCGGGGAGATTGCGTTGACGCTGCCGGAGCTGAACCCCTATATTCCGGATGATTTCTCGCTGATCAAAACGACTAAAGATTACCCGCATCCAGAACTCATCATTGATGAGCCAACGCTGCGCGTTGTGTATACCCCAAGCCGCTATTTTGCCAGTGAGCCAAAAGCCGATGTCAGCGTGGTGCTGCGTAACCCGAAAGCAATGAACAGCGCCAAAAATCAGGTGATGTTCGCACTCAATGACTATCTCGCCGGTATCGCTCTCGATCAGCTCAGCAACCAGGCCGCCGTGGGCGGGATCAGCTTCTCCACCAACGCCAATAACGGTTTGATGCTTAATGCAAACGGCTATACCCAGCGCTTGCCTCAGCTGTTCCAGGCCTTGCTGGAGGGCTACTTCAGCTACACGCCGACGGAAGAGCAGCTTGAGCAGGCTAAATCCTGGTATGCCCAGATGATGGATTCTGCCGAGAAGGGCAAGGCCTACGATCTTGCGCTTATGCCGGCGCAAATGCTGTCGCAGGTTCCTTATTTCCAGCGAGAGGAGCGCCGCGCGCTGCTGCCTTCAATCTCCTTAAAAGACGTGCTGGCGTACCGCGACGCGCTGAAAACCAATACGCGTCCGGAGTTCCTGATTGTCGGCAACATGAGTGAGGAGCAGGCTAAAACCCTGGCGCAGAATGTTCGCACTCAGCTCGGCTCTAAAGGCGACGAGTGGTGCCGCAACCAGGACGTGCTGGTTGAGAAAAAGCAAAATGTGATTTTTGAAAAGGCGGGTAACAGCACGGATTCCGCGCTGGCCGCGGTATTTGTGCCAACGGGCTATGATGAATTCGCCAGCTCGGCGCAGAGCGCCGTGCTGGGGCAGATTATTCAGCCTTGGTTCTATAACCAGTTACGCACCGAGGAGCAGCTTGGCTACGCGGTATTTGCCTTCTCCATGAATGTCGGGCGTCAGTGGGGGCTGGGCTTCCTGCTGCAAAGCAGCGACAAACAACCGGCGTATCTCTGGAAGCGTTATCAGGCCTTCTTCCCGCAGGTGGAAGCAAAACTGCGTGCCATGAAGCCGGAGGAATTTGCTCAGATCCAGCAGGCCGTCATCGCGCAGGTGATGCAGCCGCCGCAGACGCTGGGTGAAGAAGCCTCTCAGCTGAGCAAAGATTTCGATCGCGGTAATCTGAAATTTGATTCGCGTGATAAAGTAGTGGCCGAGATAAAACAGCTGACGCCGCAGAAGGTTGCCGACTTCTTCCATCAGGCGGTCATTAAGCCGCAGGGAATCACTATCCTGTCTCAGGTTTCCGGTAGCCAGAACGGGAAAACGGAGTACGTAAACCCGAAAGGCTGGAAAGTCTGGAAGAGCGTCAGCGCGCTGCAGCAATCTATGCCCTGGAGTAAGAAAGAATGACCGATACCGCTGAGTCCCTTGATCCCTTACGTTTACCTCTGCAGGGTGAACGATTGATTGAAGCCTCAGCGGGAACGGGAAAAACCTTCACCATTGCCGCCCTCTATCTGCGCCTGCTGTTAGGGCTTGGCGGCAACGCTGCTTTTCCACGCCCTTTAAGCGTGGAAGAGCTGCTGGTGGTCACCTTCACCGAGGCCGCTACCGCGGAGCTGCGGGGCCGTATTCGTACCAATATCCACGAGCTGCGCATTGCCTGTCTGCGTCAGAGCACGGATAACCCTCTCTACGCCAGCCTTCTGGAAGAGATTGCCGATAAGCAGCAGGCAGCCCAGTGGCTGCTGCTCGCTGAACGGCAGATGGACGAAGCGTCCGTCTTTACCATTCACGGTTTTTGCCAGCGCATGCTGAGCCTGAATGCGTTCGAGTCCGGAATGCTGTTCGAACAGCAGCTCATTGAAGATGAATCCGTGCTTCGCTATCAGGCCTGCGCGGATTTCTGGCGTCGCCACTGCTACCCCTTACAGCGTGATATTGCCGAAGCGGTACACGCGCTCTGGAAAGGCCCGGAGGCGCTGCTGCGCGCGATCGATCGTTATCTCCAGGGGGAAGCGCCGATAATCAAATCCCCGCCGCCGGCAGATGAAACCCTGGCCTCGCGGCATGAAAAAATCATCGCGAAAATTGCGGACATCAAGCAAAAATGGATGGAGTCAGTCGGCGAGATTGACGCCATCATCGAAAATTCCGGCATCGATCGTCGCAAGTTCAACCGCGGCAATCAGGGGAAATGGATCGACAAGATCAGCGCCTGGGCGCAGGAAGAGACGCGGGGCTATCAGCTCCCGGACGCGCTGGAGAAATTCTCCCAGCGTTTCCTGGCTGAGCGGACCAAAGCCGACGGCATTGTGCCTGAGCATCCCCTGTTTGTGGCAACAGAAACCCTGCTGGCGGATAACCTTACGCTCAACGATCTGATGATCGCTCGCGCCATGACCGAAATTCGCGAAGCCGTGGCGCGCGAGAAACGCCGCCGGGGTGAACTGGGTTTCGACGATATGCTGAGCCGCCTTGATGCGGCGCTGTGCAGTGAAAACGGCGAAGCGCTTGCCGCCGCGATTCGCACCCGCTTCCCGGTTGCGATGATAGACGAATTTCAGGACACCGACCCTCAGCAGTACCGCATTTTCCGCCGTATCTGGCGCCAGCAGCCCGGTACCGCGCTGTTGTTAATCGGCGATCCGAAACAGGCCATCTACGCCTTCCGCGGGGCGGATATTTTCACCTATATGAAAGCCCGCAGCGAGGTTGACGCACACTACACGCTCGATACCAACTGGCGCTCCTCTCCCGGCATGGTGGAAAGCGTCAACGCGCTCTTTAGCCGCATGGATACGGCGTTTATGTTTCGGGAGATCCCGTTTCAGCCGGTAAAATTTGCCCCGAAAAATGCCTCGCTGCGCTTCGAGTTTAACGGCGTGACGCAGCCTGCCATGAAGTTCTGGCTGCTGGATGGGGAAGGCTGCGGCGTTGCCGACTATCAAAATGCCATGGCCCAACACTGTGCTGCGCAAATCCGTGACTGGCTCAGTGCCGGGGCGCGGGGCGAGGCGCTGCTGTGGAAGGGGGATAACCCCACCCCGGTAAAGGCATCGGATATTACGGTGCTGGTGCGCAGCCGTCAGGAGGCCGCATTAATCCGAGACGCCCTGACGTTACTGAATATCCCATCCGTCTATCTATCGAACCGTGACAGCGTCTTTGAAACGCTTGAGGCGCAAGAGATGTTATGGCTGCTCCAGGCCGTGCTGGCCCCGGAGCGGGAAAGTACATTGCGTAGCGCATTAGCCAGCGCGATGCTCGGACTGAACGCGCGGGATATAGATGCGCTCAACAATGACGAAGCCGCGTGGGATGCTGTGGTAGAGGAGTTTGTGCGCTACCGCGAAAAATGGCAGAAGCGTGGAGTTATGGCGATGGTGCGCGAGCTCATGGCACAGCGCCACATTGCGGAGAATATGCTGGCTACCGCAGGCGGCGAGCGCCGTTTGACCGATATTTTGCACATCAGCGAACTCTTGCAGGAAGCGGGTACGCAGCTGGAGAGCGAGCACGCCCTGGTGCGCTGGCTGGCGCAGCAGATTGCCGATCCGAACAGCAATTCATCCAGTCAGCAGATGCGCCTCGAGAGTGATAAACATCTGGTGCAGATCGTCACCATTCACAAGTCGAAAGGCCTGGAATATCCGCTGGTCTGGCTGCCGTTTATCGCCAATTACCGCGTACAGGATCAGGCTTTTTACCACGATCGCGAGTCTTTTGAGGCGGTGCTCGATCTCAGCAACGCGGAGTCCAGCGTTGAGCTGGCCGAAGCCGAACGTCTGGCGGAAGACCTGCGCCTGCTTTACGTGGCGCTGACCCGTTCGGTATGGCACTGCAGCCTGGGCGTTGCGCCGCTGTTCCGTCGCCGTGGCGAAAAGATCGGGGAGAGCGATTTTCATCTGAGCGCGCTGGGGCGGCTTATTCAACAGGGTGAGCCCAAAGACGCGGCGGGCCTGCGCCAGTGCATCGAATCGCTTTGCACTGAGCATGTTGCCCTGCATATTCCATCGCTGCCCGATAACAGCCGCTGGCACATGCCGGATCTGCACGAGTCAGATCTCCATGCCCGTCAGGTGGTACGTACCATTGCTGACGACTGGCGCGTTACCAGCTACTCCGGCTTACAGCAGCACGGGCAGAGTATTGCGCAGGATCTGATGCCAAAACTGGACGTGGATGCCGCAGGAGCCGGTAGCGTACCCGTTGAGCCGGTGCTGACGCCACACCAGTTCCCGCGCGGCGCTTCGCCGGGCACGTTTTTGCACAGCCTGTTTGAAGAGCTTGATTTCACCCAGCCGGTTTCCGAAGAGTGGGTGCTGAAGATGTTACAGAGCGGTGGTTACGACGCACAGTGGCAGCCGGTTCTCACCGACTGGATCCGCGCGGTTCTGCACGCGCCGCTCACGACGCAGGGGATTTCGCTGAATCAGTTGACCGCCAAAGATAAGCAGGTGGAGATGGAGTTTTATCTCCCCATCGCCAGCCCGCTCAGGGCCGAGGCGCTTGATGCGCTGATCCGCGAGTACGATCCGCTATCTGCCGGATGCCCGCCGCTGAATTTCCGCCAGGTGCAGGGGATGCTCAAAGGCTTTATCGACCTGGTTTTCCGCCACGAAGGACGCTACTACCTGCTGGATTACAAATCGAACTGGCTCGGTGACAGCAGCGAAGCCTATACCCAACAGGCGATGGCGTCGGCAATGCAACTGCATCGCTACGATCTGCAGTACCAGCTTTACACCCTGGCGCTGCACCGTTACCTGCGCCATCGCATGGCCAATTACCGTTACGAAGCGCATTTTGGCGGCGTGATTTACCTGTTCCTGCGCGGCGTGGATGCTAACGACCCGCGTTCCGGCATCTTTAGCACGCGTCCGGCTGAGGAACTGATTGAAAAAATGGATAACCTGTTTGCTGCGAGCACGGAGGAGGTGGCATGACGATGCAGGCGCTACTGCTGGACGCAGTTGAACAACGATTACTGCGCCACCTGGACGTGCAGTTTGCCATGATGGTGGCAGGTGAGGAGCCTGCCGTCATGCTTGCCGCAGCCATTCTTAGCAAAGACGCGGGGGAAGGGCACGTGTGCCTGCCGCTGTCGCGTCTGGCGGTGGATGAGAAAATGCCGCCAGCTTTACAGGCGTGTTTCGCGCAGCTCGGTGACGCCGTGGACTGGCAGGAGATATTACTCGGCTCGCCTGCCGTAAGCGGAGCCGATACCGGGACGCCGATGATCCTTGTCGGCGAACGTTTGTATCTTAACCGGCTGTGGCGTAACGAACTGACGGTGGCGCGCTTCTTCAGCGAGAGCAACGCGCCGCTTCCCTGCGATGAAACGCAGCTCCGGCAAACGCTGGATGCGTTGTTTACCTCTGACGACGCGACAGACTGGCAGAAAGTGGCAGCTGCCGTGGCGTTAACGCGACGGATCTCGGTGATTTCTGGCGGTCCGGGCACCGGAAAAACGACCACCGTGGCAAAACTGCTTGCTGCGCTGATTCAGCTAACTGGTGAGCAAAAGTGCCGTATTCGCCTGGCGGCTCCCACCGGTAAAGCGGCGGCGCGTCTGACGGAGTCGTTAGGCGGCGCGCTGCAAAAGCTGCCGCTAACCGGGGATCAGCTTGCGCTTTTCCCTAATGAAGCCAGCACGCTGCACCGTTTGCTTGGCGCACAGCCTGGCAGTCAGCGTCTGCGCTACCATGCCGGTAACCCGCTGCACCTGGATGTGCTGGTGGTGGATGAAGCCTCAATGATTGATCTGACGATGATGTCGCGTTTGATTGATGCGCTACCGCCGCACGCGCGCGTCATTTTCCTCGGCGATCGTGACCAGCTTGCCTCCGTAGAGGCGGGGGCAGTGCTGGGCGATATTTGCACCTATGCCAGTCTGGGATATACCGCTGAACGCGCTCAGGAGTTAGCGCGTCTCACCGGATGTTCGCTCACCTCTGAAAACTATTCGCCTGCAGGGGCGTTGCGCGACAGCCTGTGTCTGCTGCAAAAAAGCTACCGTTTCGGCAGCGACTCCGGCATCGGCCAGCTTGCGGCGGCCGTAAACCGGGGAGACAGACACGCCACCTCAGCGGTGTTTGCCGGAACCTTTACGGATATTGAGAAAAAATCGCTGCAAAACGGGGAAGAGTATCAGGCGATGCTGGACGACGCTCTGCAGGGGTATCAGCACTTTCTGACAAGCGTACAACAGCAAAGTGCGCCTGAGCAGATCATTGCCGCGTTTGGCGAATACCAGCTGCTCTGTGCGCTGAGGGAAGGCCCCTTTGGCGTCCGGGGTCTCAACGACAGACTGGAACAGCTGCTGGCGCAAAAACGCAAAATTAACCGTACCCCGCATTCGCGCTGGTATGAAGGGCGACCGGTGATGATCTCCCGTAACGACAGCGCGCTGGGGTTGTTTAACGGGGATATCGGGATTGCGCTCGACTGCGGTCAAGGCCTGCGCGTCTGGTTCCAGATGCCGGACGGGAGCGTGAAGTCCTTCCAGCCCAGCCGTTTGCCCGAGCATGAAACCGCCTGGGCGATGACGGTGCATAAATCCCAGGGCTCCGAATTTAACCATGCGGCGCTGATCCTGCCTACGCAGCTTTCACCCGTTATTACCCGCGAGCTGATCTATACCGCCATTACGCGCGCGCGTCAGCGCCTGTCGCTTTATGCCGATGAACGGGTGCTGGTACAGGCGATCGCCACCCGTACGGAACGCCGAAGCGGGCTGAGCGCGATATTTGAGTCCCTCTGAACGAAAGCCCTCGCCGGACGGTGAGGGCGTCGTATTATCCCAGATCGGCCATCAGCACCTTTGAACGACGCTGATAGTTGTACATCTCTTTCTTTGTTTCCGGCAGAGAATCGATATCCACCGGCGTGAACCCGCGCTCCTGGAACCAGTGAATGCTGCGCGTCGTCAGGACGAACAGCTTGCTCAGCCCCATCTGGCGCGCCTGTGCCGCCACGCGCTCAAGCAGCATTTCACCGCGTGAAGAGCTACGGTAATCAGGATGCACCGCCACGCAGGCCATTTCACCGATCTTCTCTTCCGGGAACGGATAGAGCGCGGCGCAGGCGATGGTCAGGTTATCGCGCTGAATAATGGTGAATTTGTCGATCTCCATCTCCAGCTGCTCGCGTGAACGACGCACCAGGATACCCTGCTGTTCCAGCGGGCGGATCAGTTCCAGAATACCGCCGATATCGTTGATGGTGGCGCGGCGGATCTGCTCCGCGCTCTCCATGACAATCTGCGTACCAATACCGTCGCGGGAGAACAACTCCTGCAGCAGGGCGCCATCTTCCTGATAGCTGATCAGGTGGCTGCGGCGCACGCCGCTGCGGCAGGCCTTCACGGCGCCACGCAGGAAGCGGACGGTGCCGGAGTAGTAATCGCCTTCGGCTTCCAGCGCCTCCACGCGGGCCTGGGCTTCATTCGGGAAGAGTTCCGGTACGATCGTTCCCTCATCGTTCACGACGCCCTGGGAGGAGCAGAACCCAATCATTTTTTCAGCCTTCAGCTTGATTGCCAGCTGCGTGGCAATCTCCTCGGACGTCAGGTTAAAGCTTTCGCCAGTCACGGAAACGGCGACCGGGCCCATCAGCACGATGGCACCGCTGTCCAGCTGGCGGTGAATAGCTTCTTCATCAATACGACGAATGCGACCGCTGTGGCAGTAATCCACGCCATCGTCCACGCCGAGCGGCTGGGCAATGATAAAGTTGCCGCTCACGACGTTGATATGCGCGCCCTGCAGCGGCGTGTTGTTCAGGCTCATGGACAGGCGAGCGGTAATATCCAGCTGCAGCAGACCTGCCGCCTGTTTCACCAGCTCAAGGGTTTTAGCATCCGTGACGCGGGTATGTTTGTGGTAAATCGGCTCGTGGTGATGAGCGGCCAGGTTGGCGTCGATCTGCGGACGGGCGCCATAAACCACCACCAGGCGGATCCCGAGGCTGTGCAGCAGGCCAATGTCATTGACGATGCTGGAAAAATTTTCATGCTCAATGGCTTCGCCGCCAAGCATGATGACAAACGTTTTTCCCCGATGGGCGTTGATATAGGGAACAGAATGGCGGAATCCCTGGACCAGTTCGGTTCTACGTTCCTTCACCATGGCACAACCCTTAATGAATGTTTATTCGTAATTTATGTATTTTTATTCGATTGTGACCGCGTGTGCAAGCGCAAATTTTCCACGACCCACAGAATTTGGTAAGTAATCCGTGCGTTAGCGTATGATTGTTTACCCTTTTATAGATGACAGTTTATGCGTCATTCGTTAAAGTTTTCGGTCAATCTGGACATTTTGTATATCAGTCAGTGTTCTTGCTCGGGAGAAGCATGTCGGGATCCAATTCAGCAATAAGCCGCCGCCGTTTGTTAAAAGGGGCCGGGGCAATGTGGTTGCTTAGCGTCAGTCAGGTCGGTCTTGCCGCAACCAGTCAGGTGGTAGCGGTGCGCGTCTGGCCATCGTCGACCTATACGCGCGTGACGGTCGAATCCAATCGCGTGCTGAAATATAAGCAATTTGCCCTCAGCAACCCGGAACGCGTGGTGGTGGATCTCGAAGGCGTTAACCTCAACTCCGTGCTAAAAGGGATGGCGGCGCAGATCCGCGGCGACGATCCGTTTATTAAATCGGCGCGCGTCGGGCAGTTCGATCCGCAAACCGTGCGCATGGTGTTTGAGCTTAAGCAGAACGTGAAGCCGCAGCTGTTCGCCCTGGCACCCGTCGCGACGTTTAAAGAGCGTCTGGTGATGGATCTTTACCCGGCGAGTGCGACGGATATTCAGGATCCGCTTCTCGCCCTGCTGGAGGATTACAACAAAGGTGATCTTCAGCGTCAGGTGCCGCCCGCGCAAAGTGGTCCGCAGCCGGGGAAAGCAGGGCGCGATCGTCCGATTGTGATCATGCTCGATCCTGGCCACGGCGGCGAAGACTCCGGCGCGGTGGGAAAATACCGTACGCGTGAAAAAGACGTGGTGCTGCAAATTGCCCGTCGCCTGAAGGCGTTGATTGATAAAGAAGGCAATATGCGCGCCTATATGACGCGCAATGAAGATATCTTTATTCCGCTGAAGGTCCGGGTGGCGAAAGCACAGAAGCAGCGCGCAGATTTGTTCGTGTCGATCCATGCGGATGCGTTTACCAGCCGCCAGCCAAGCGGTTCGTCCGTGTTCGCGCTCTCAACCAAAGGCGCGACCAGTACCGCCGCGAGATACCTTGCGGACACCCAGAACGCCTCGGACCTGATTGGTGGCGTAAGCAAAAGCGGCGATCGCTACGTCGACCACACCATGTTCGATATGGTGCAGTCGCTGACCATTAACGACAGCCTGAAGTTTGGTAAAGCGGTGCTGGGCAAGCTGGGGAACATCAATAAGCTGCATAAGAACAGCGTTGAACAGGCCGGATTTGCGGTACTCAAGGCGCCGGATATTCCGTCCATCCTGGTTGAAACCGCGTTTATCAGTAACGTGGAAGAGGAGCGTAAGCTCAAGACGGCAAAATTCCAGCAGGAGGTTGCGGAGTCGATTCTGGCAGGGATTCGTGCGTATTTCTCTGACGGGGCGACGCTGGCGCGGCGCGGATAACGCTCTCAGCCGGGTAGACGCCCGGCAAATTCACAAACGACAGATACAAAAAAACACCCTTCAGGGTGTTTATTGTTTTAGAAGTGTTGGTTGCGGGGGCCGGATTTGAACCGACGACCTTCGGGTTATGAGCCCGACGAGCTACCAGGCTGCTCCACCCCGCGTCCGTGGATGCGCACTATACTCGGATAGACTTGTGATGCAACCCCTTTTTCACATTTATCATGATTTTGTATGTAAATTGAACGACATGGCGTTGTTTGGACTATTTTTTGCGCAAAATTTGCCAAAGGGCATGCGATCGCATTTCATTAGCCCTGGCGGTTTGTTATCTTCATCACGCGGAAATGGGCAACTTAAAGACGAGATATAATGAAAGGACGTTGGGCGAAGTATCTGATGACGGGCGCAATGGTAGCGATTCTTGCGGCCTGTTCTTCCAAACCGACCGATCGCGGTCAACAGTATAAAGACGGGAAGTTATCCCAGCCTTTCTCTTTAGTTAATCAGCCTGATGCTGTCGGGGCACCGATTAATGCCGGTGATTTCTCCGAGCAGGTCTACCAGATCCGCAACGCGTCGCCGCGTCTGTATGGCGCCCAGAGTAGCGTATATAACGCGGTCCAGGACTGGCTGAAAGCAGGCGGCGATACGCGCAATATGCGCCAGTTTGGTATCGACGCCTGGCAGATGGAAGGGGCCGATAACTACGGCAACGTCCAGTTTACCGGCTATTACACCCCTGTTATCCAGGCACGACACTCGCGTCAGGGCGAGTTCCAGTATCCTATCTACCGTATGCCGCCAAAACGCGGTCGCCTCCCGTCGCGCGCCGAGATCTACGCCGGTGCGCTGAGCGAAAACTACGTCCTGGCCTACAGCAACTCCCTGATGGATAACTTCATCATGGACGTTCAGGGCAGCGGCTACATTGATTTTGGCGACGGTTCGCCACTTAACTTCTTCAGCTATTCCGGTAAAAACGGCCACGCCTATCGCAGTATCGGCAAGGTGCTGATCGACCGCGGCGAAGTGAAGAAAGAAGATATGTCGATGCAGGCGATCCGCGAGTGGGGCGAGAAACACAGCGAAGCCGAGGTGCGCGAGCTGCTTGAGCAGAACCCGTCGTTCGTCTTCTTTAAACCGCAAAACTTCGCGCCGGTGAAAGGGGCGAGCGCAGTTCCGCTGATTGGCCGCGCGTCGGTAGCATCCGATCGTTCGATTATTCCTGCAGGCACCACGCTGCTTGCTGAGGTCCCGCTGCTGGACAACAACGGCAAGTTCAACGGCCAGTATGAGCTGCGTCTGATGGTGGCGCTGGACGTCGGCGGGGCGATTAAAGGCCAGCACTTCGACATCTATCAGGGTATTGGCCCTGACGCAGGCCATCGCGCGGGCTGGTATAATCACTACGGACGCGTGTGGGTACTGAAGGCGGCACCAGGTGCCGGAAACGTATTCAGCGGCTGATTGTGGTATTCTGAGCGCAATACGGATTACTGTTCAGGGTGAGGATAACCTCACCCTTTTTACATCTGAGGTTTTATGTCTGTGGTAATCAGCGACGCCTGGCGCCAGCGTTTTGGCGGGACGGCACGTTTATATGGTGAAAAAGCCCTGCAGCTGTTTGCGGATGCGCATGTCTGCGTCGTGGGCATTGGTGGTGTGGGGTCGTGGGCGGCAGAAGCGCTGGCGAGAACCGGTATTGGCGCAATCACGCTGATAGACATGGATGACGTTTGCGTCACCAACACCAACCGTCAAATCCACGCCCTGCGCGATAACGTTGGTCTGGCGAAGTCTGAGGCCATGGCGGAGCGTATCCGCCTGATCAACCCGGAATGTCAGGTCACGGTGATCGACGACTTTGTGACGGCAGATAACGTCGCAGAGTATATGAGCAAAGGCTACAGCTATGTGATTGACGCCATCGACAGCGTGCGGCCAAAAGCGGCGCTGATCGCCTACTGTCGTCGTTACAAGGTGCCGCTGGTCACGACGGGCGGCGCGGGCGGGCAAATCGACCCTACGCAGATCCAGGTAGCCGATCTGGCGAAAACCATTCAGGATCCGCTGGCGGCTAAGCTGCGTGAGCGCCTGAAGAGCGACTTTAACGTGGTGAAGAACAGCAAAGGCAAGCTGGGCGTTGACTGCGTGTTCTCGACCGAAGCGCTGGTCTACCCGCAGGCGGACGGCTCCGTGTGCGCGATGAAAAGCACGGCGGAAGGACCAAAGAGGATGGATTGTGCCTCAGGCTTTGGCGCGGCCACGATGGTGACCGCTTCCTTTGGCTTTGTGGCGGTGTCACACGCCCTGAAGAAGATGATGGCGAAAGCGGAGCGTCAGGCCTGAGCCTGGCGTGCGGCGTCCTGCACGGCTTCGCTTAGCGCGATCAGCCCCTGACCGCGCGAGGCGCTGAGCTGCGCGCGCAGTCCCAGCTCATCAAATAATGCCAGCGGCGAATGCGCCAGCAGTTCCGCCGCGCTTTTTCCTTCAACAGCGGTCAACAATACGGCCAGCAGGCCCCGGACAATCCGGCCTTCGCTGTCGCCGAAGAAGTGCAGCTTTTCGCCGGAGACGCTCACGCCCAGCCAGACGCGGTTCTCACAGCCCGCAATCTCTTTCGCCTGCGCTTTGAGCTCGTCTGAAAGGGCAGGGAGCTGTTTACCCAGCAGGATCAGCTGTCGATATTTATCTTCCCACTGCTGGAGCGGGGCGAAGGTCTGTTTCAAGGTCTCTTCTGTGATGACGGTGCCAAACGGGTGTCCGGCTAAAGCAGCGCTAGTCATTAATCCACCAGTATTTCAAGGGCGCGGTCAACGGCGGCAACCAGCGCGTCGACATCGCTTTGGGTATTATACGGCGCAAACGAGGCGCGCAGCGTACCGTTAACGCCAAGCGCCGCAAGCAGCGGCTGGGCGCAGTGCTGTCCGGCACGCAGGGCAATGCCGTATCCGGCCAGCAGCGTCACCATGTCGCTGTGATGTACGCCCGCAAAATCAAAGGCGAGCAGGCTTGAGTCCTGAACGCGGAACGAGCGGAAGCCCGGGCGCTTTTTGAGTTCTTCCTCTGCCAGCGTCGCCAGTCCCCGGCTCCAGCTTTCAGCCTGAACAATGTCTGTTTCTGCCAGCCACTCCAGCGCCGCGCTTAAGCCAATCACCCCCGCCACGTTCGGCGTACCGGCTTCCAGACGATAGGGGATGTCCTGCGTTTTGAAGCCCTCGAACGACACTTCGGTAATCATTTTGCCGCCACCAAGCCACGGCGTCATTTTTGCCAGCAGTTCTGGCTTGCCGTACAACGCCCCAATACCGGTTGGTCCATAAAGTTTATGTCCTGAGAAGGCATAGAAATCGATATCCAGCGCCTGCACGTCGGCGGGGAAGTGCACCACGCCCTGAGCGCCGTCAACCATCACCACCATCCCGCTGGCATGGGCTACGCGAATGGCCTGAGCCAGATCCGGGCAACCTCCCGTGACGTTCGACATCTGTCCGAGCGCCAGAATGCGGCTGCGGGAGGTAATCAGCTCGGGGAGGCGAGCCACATTGGGCAGAAGGTCTGCACCCAGCGGAAGCTTCACCACGCGTGATCCCGTTTGCTCGGCCACCATCAGCCACGGCACCAGGTTGGCGTGATGTTCCGCCTCGCTGACGACGATCTCATCGCCCGGCTGAAGCAGCTGGCGCGCGTAGCACTGTGCCACCATGTTGATGGCTTCGGTCGTGCCGCGCGTCCAGACGATGTTTTTCCCGCTTTCGGCATTGATCTGGCGCGCGACCTGATCGCGTGCGGCTTCGTAGCGCGCGGTTAACCGCTGCGCTTCGGCAAACTGGCTGCGATGCACGTTCCCGGCGCTCAGGCTGTAGAACTGCTGAGTGGCCTCAATCACCGCCTGGGGCTTAAGGGCGGTGGCGGCGCTATCCAGATAAATACCGGCATCGGCCAGGGCCGGAAACTGTGCGCGGAACTGCGCAGGGCTGAAAGCGTTCATGGGATTCCTCATTTCAATATAGCGATCGTCGCGCAATTTCAGCTGCAGGGCAAGGAGGTTGATATCTATCAGAATTGTCTGCTTATCCTGATGACCCTAAAAAAGCAGGTTATGCTAAATAGTGTTAGGCGGATGTTTTAGCCTGTTATAAATCGAGGTTTGAATAGCATTAATTGCTAAAGGAGAATAATCATGAATAAGACAGCTGCAATCATTTCTGCCTGTGCGTTTACTTTTGCCCTGAGCGCCTGTTCTGGTAATAACTACGTGATGCACACCAACGATGGTCGTTCTATCGTTTCGGAAGGGAAACCGACTACCGATAATGATACCGGGATGATTTCGTACAAAGATGCTAACGGGAACAAGCAGCAGATCAACCGCACGGACGTGAAAGAGATGAAAGAGATCGAGCATTAACAGATCGCAAGCGAAAAAAAAGCACCGCAAATTGGCGGTGCTACATTAATCACTATGGACAGACAGGGTAAATGTACAGGAAGTGAAAAATTGGTAGCGTTGCTACCGTGGTCTGAATCGCAGACCAATTGCAAACACAACAACACAACATCACAACCGTAAGCCAAAAGCCCTTCAGAACACGCATTCCGAAAAAAGCTCTTCGTTCCGGCTCAGGAAGTGCCGCCACTATAGGTATTTGCTGGTAGTTCCTCAACGGACAAATTATAATGGCTCAGATAAAAAAAACTAATAGGTTAAACGTTGTTTCCTGTTTGTTAAAATCCGTTAACATCTAAGCCAGATAACCATGTCAAAGCGATTGCCACCTCTTAATGCATTACGTGTTTTTGATGCAGCAGCACGTCACCTGAGCTTTACCCGCGCAGCAGATGAGCTTTTTGTGACACAGGCCGCAGTAAGTCACCAAATCAAGTCTCTGGAGGATTTTCTGGGCCTTAAGCTGTTTCGTCGACGCAACCGTTCGTTGCTGTTGACCGAAGAGGGGCAGAGCTATTTTCAGGATATTAAAGAGATTTTTTCCCAGCTTACGGAAGCCACGCGTAAGCTGCAGGCTCGCAGTGCAAAAGGTGCCCTGACTGTCAGTTTATTGCCCAGTTTTGCGATTCAGTGGCTGGTGCCCAGACTCTCAAGCTTTAACTCAGCTTATCCGGGGATCGACGTTCGAATCCAGGCGGTAGATCGTCAGGAGGACAAGCTGGCCGATGATGTGGATGTCGCCATTTTTTACGGTCGCGGTAACTGGCCGGGCTTGCGTGTTGAGAAATTATACGCAGAATATCTCCTGCCGGTCTGTTCTCCCCTGCTGTTAACGGGCGACAAGGCGCTGAAGTCTCCCGCTGACCTGGCGCAGCATACGCTTTTGCATGATGCCTCTCGCCGCGACTGGCAAACTTATACCCGTCAATTAGGTCTTACTCATATAAACGTGCAGCAGGGACCCATCTTTAGCCACAGTGCGATGGTGTTACAGGCTGCCATTCACGGACAAGGCGTGGCGTTGGCGAACAACGTTATGGCGCAGTCCGAAATTGAGGCTGGCCGCCTGGTCTGCCCTTTTAATGATGTACTGGTCAGCAAGAATGCGTTTTATCTGGTTTGTCATGACAGTCAGGCAGAACTGGGTAAAATAGCCGCCTTCCGGCAGTGGATACTGGCGAAAGCGGCAACCGAGCAAGAAAAATTCCGCTTCAGGTATGAACAATAACGTTTGTGTGCCGGGCACGCATCAACTCAGGACTTAAACATGACCAGCCGATTCATGCTGATTTTTGCCGCGGTGAGTGGCTTTATTTTTGTTGCACTGGGCGCCTTTGGCGCACATGTATTAAGCAAGTCTTTGGGCGCTGTAGAGATGGGCTGGATCCAGACCGGCCTTGAATATCAGGCATTCCACACGCTGGCTATTTTTGGGCTGGCGGTGGCGATGCAGCGTCGTATCAGTATCTGGTTTTACTGGAGCAGCGTGTTTATGGCGCTGGGTACCGTGTTATTCAGCGGTAGCCTGTACTGCCTTGCGCTCTCACATCTGCGCCTGTGGGCGTTCGTTACACCCGTCGGTGGCTTCAGCTTCCTGGCGGGTTGGGTATTAATGTTTATCGGAGCTATCCGTCTGAAACGCAAGGGCGTTGTTCATGAATAAGGTTGTTTTATATTGTCGCCCGGGGTTTGAGAAAGAGTGCGCCGCGGAAATTACCGATAAAGCGGCGAAGCGCGAAGTCTTCGGCTTTGCCCGCGTAAAAGAGAACGCGGGCTATGTGGTATTCGAGTGCTACCAGCCCGAAGACGCAGACAAGCTTGCACGCGAGCTGCCGTTCAGCTCGCTGATCTTTGCTCGCCAGATGTTTGTTGCGGGTGAGCTGCTGAAGGATCTTCCGCCGGAAGACCGCATCACGCCAATTGTCGGCATGCTGCAGGGCGTGGTTGAAAAAGGCGGCGATCTGCGCGTTGAAGTGGCGGATACCAACGAAAGTAAAGAGCTGATGAAGTTCTGCCGTAAGTTCACCGTGCCGCTGCGTGCGGCGCTGCGTGATGCGGGCGTGCTGACGAACTACGAAACGCCGAAGCGTCCGGTGGTGCATATCTTCTTTATCGCACCGGGCTGCTGCTATGCAGGCTATTCGTACACCACCAACAACTCTCCCTTCTTTATGGGCATCCCGCGTTTGCGCTTCCCGGCCGATGCGCCAAGCCGTTCCACGCTCAAGCTGGAAGAGGCGTTCCACGTCTTTATCCCGGCGGATGAGTGGGATGAGCGTCTGGCAAACGGCATGTACGCCGTCGACCTTGGCGCGTGCCCGGGCGGCTGGACCTATCAGCTGGTGAAACGCAACATGTGGGTATCGTCCGTTGATAACGGCCCAATGGCGCAAAGCCTGATGGACACCGGGCAGGTCACCTGGCTGCGTGAAGACGGTTTCCGCTATCGCCCGAACCGTAACAACATCTCGTGGATGGTGTGCGATATGGTTGAGAAGCCGGCAAAAGTCGCCGCGCTGATGGCCTCCTGGCTTGTCAACGGCTGGTGTCGTGAGACCATTTTCAACCTCAAGCTGCCGATGAAAAAGCGCTATGAGGAAGTGTCGCAGAACCTGGCCTACATTCAGGAGCAGATGGATGAACACGGTATTAACGTGGAGATCCAGGCGCGTCAGCTGTATCACGACCGCGAAGAGGTGACGGTGCACATTCGTCGCTGGTGGGCTGCGGTCGGCGGACGTCGCGACGAGCGATAGTACGTGCTTTGTTTTGCCCGGTGGCGCTGCGCTTACCGGGCAAAAAAACTGTGTAGTGGTTTTAACGTTCTAAACGCAGCTGCTGTAAATTCCCGTCGAGCTGTAAATCCGTCTGTAGCGTTGCGATTTCCCGGCAGATAAACGCCATCTCTTTATGCGCCTCCAGCTTCTTGCGCCACTTTTCCGGCACCTCATCCAGACGGGCGTAAATCCCTTCCAGATTCTGAAAATCGGCCAGCAGCTGCGCGGCGCTCTTCGGCCCAATACCGGCGACACCCGGAACCTTAGAGCTGCTGATGCCTGCCAGCCCCCAGTAATCCGGCAGTTGCTCAGGCGAGACGCCGAACTCGCTGGCAATAAACGGCGCGTCCAGCCAGCGTTTTTGAAAATAGTCGCGAATGCGGATAGTTGGGGAGAGCAGCTGACAGTAGCCTTTGTCAGTTGAAACGATAGTGGCCTGATGCCCGGCGCTGGCTACCTTTACGGCCAGAGTGGCAGCGAGATCGTCGGCTTCATTTCCCTGTGCGCCCCAGCAGGGGACGCCCCGCTGTTCAAATGCGGCGCGCAGCATGGGCAATTCAGCGTGAAGATCGTCCGGCATCGGTGCGCGTCCGGCTTTGTAGTCGGGCAAACGCTGGTGTCGCCAGCCCGTGTTGCGGTCTTCGTCATCAAAAACCGCGACCGCATGGGTGGGCTCGCTGTGGCGGATAAGCTGTTCCAGAGCGTGCAGGCAGGTGTCTTTACAAGGCGTCCCCTGTACCGCATGGATACGGCGAATCAGGTTAAGTGCATCGACGATAAGTAAATGAACGGCCACAGATAATCTCCCTTCTATCTCATGCATGAAGGGTAACACTGTCAGCAGCGTGAAACTATGAATGGTGGGGAAAACAGGAAGAAGCCTCGCAAAACGAGGCTTCCTGAGAGGCTTAATCGCAGGTTACGATCTTCATCGCCAGGCCGCCGCGAGAGGTTTCGCGGTATTTGGCGTTCATATCTTTACCGGTTTCGTACATGGTTTCGATAACCTTATCGAGACAGACGCGAGGCTCGCTGGTGCGGCGCAGCGCCATTCGCGCCGCGTTAACCGCCTTCACGGAGGCAATCGCGTTACGCTCGATGCACGGCACCTGTACCTGGCCGGCAACCGGGTCACAGGTCAGCCCCAGGTTGTGTTCCATACCGATTTCCGCAGCGATGCACACCTGCGCCGGGCTTGCGCCCAAGAGTTCCGCCAGACCCGCCGCCGCCATAGAGCACGCCACGCCGACTTCACCCTGACAGCCCACTTCCGCACCGGAAATAGACGCGTTCATCTTATACAGCGAACCAATCGCACTGGCCACCAGCAGGTAGCGCGCCAGTGAGTTCGCGTTCACTTCACGGATAAACTTGTCGTAGTACGCCAGCACCGCCGGAACGATACCGCAGGCGCCGTTAGTCGGCGCGGTGACCACGCGGCCTCCTGCGGCGTTCTCTTCGTTTACCGCCAGGGCGAACATGTTGATCCAGTCCACCACGGCCATCGGGTCCGTTGTCGTTTTGTCGGTGCTCACCAGCATACGGCGCAGCGCTGCCGCACGACGCGGTACGCGAAGCTTGCCCGGCAGAACGCCTTCGGTGGTGATCCCGCGCTCAATACCGCCGCGCATCACTTCCCAGACGTTAGTGAAGTGCTGTTCGAGCTCTTCTTTGCTATGCAGCGCCAGCTCGTTTTTCATCATCAGGCCGGAGAGGGAAAGGCCCGTCTCCTGGCAGTGGCGCTGGAGGTCTGCCGCCGTTTTGTACGGATACGGCACCTCGACAGAGGAAGTACTGGTTTGACCAAAGTGGTCTTCGTCGACGATAAAGCCGCCGCCGATTGAGTAATATGTCTGGCTGTATACCGCTTTTTCGCCGGCCAGCGCGGTAATGCGCATGCCGTTTTCGTGCAGCGACAGGTTGTCCGCATGGAAATTCATGCAATGGTCAACCGGGAATTCAACCTCGTGCTCGCCGTTCGCCAGCAGCAGGCGCCCGTGGGTATTAACGTCCTGGATGAAACCAGGGATCGCATCAATATCAACGGTATCCGGCAGGTTTCCCGCCAGGCCCATGATAATCGCGATATCGGTATGGTGGCCTTTCCCGGTCAGGGAAAGCGAGCCGTACACATCTACAACCACGCGCGTAATGTCGTGCAAGATGCCGCGTGCAATCAAGTCATCCGTGAACTGCTTACCGGCTTTCATCGGTCCGACGGTATGAGAGCTGGAAGGACCAATACCGATTTTGAAGATATCGAATACGCTAATCATGATGCGTCCATTGCTTTCAGTCAGAGAGGGAGGAGTGCGCCGTCCGAAAACGGCGCGGGTGGTAATCAGAACATGGTGTACAGGGAGTAGAAGATCGCAGAGATTGCGATAAGACCCATGATAACCACAAACACGTTGCTCACATGACCGCTGTACTTACGCATAGCAGGGACTTTCTGAATCGCGTACATCGGCATCAGGAACAGAATCATCGCGATGACCGGGCCGCCCAGGGTTTCAATCATGCCAAGGATGCTTGGGTTCAGGGTCGCTACTGCCCAGGTGGTGAGCAGCATGAACAGCGCGGTGATTTTGTTCAGCTTGTTGATTTCAATGCTCTTGCCTTTACCGCGCAGAGATTTAATCACCATACCGTTGAAGCCTTCACGTGCGCCGAGGTAGTGGCCCAGGAAGGATTTGGTGATGGCGATAATCGCGATGATCGGTGCCATCCACGCAATCAGCGGTGCGTTAAAGTGGTTCGCCAGGTAAGACAGGATAGAGATGTTCTGCTCTTTCGCTGCAGCCAGGTCTGCCGGGGAGAGGCTCAGTACGCAGCTGAAGACGAAGAACATAACGGTCAGAACCATCATGATGTGAGCGCGTGCCAGGATGCTGGAGCACTTCTTCTCTGCGCCGTTACCGTACTCTTCACGTTTCGCAACGGCGAAGGAAGAGATGATTGGAGAGTGGTTGAAGGAGAAGACCATTACCGGAATCGCCAGCCAGAGGGTCATCAGCAGGCCGTTCCCGGTCGCCGATGCGCTGCTCAGGGACAGGGTTTCCAGCGCTGCACCGTTCCACTGTGGGATCAGGTAGCAGGCCAGCAGCATCAGTGCAGCCACAAACGGGAACACCAGCACGCTCATCGCCTTCACAATCATCTGCTCACCGAAGCGCACGATGGTCATCATGCCGACAATCAGGATCAGAGACAGGATGGCACGCGGAGGCGGCGTCATGTGCAGCTGGTGCAGCATGAAGCTTTCAACGGTGTTGGTAATCGCCACGCTGTAAACCAGCAGGATAGGGTAAATCGCGAAGAAGTAGAGCAGGGTAATCAGCTTACCTGCGCCCACGCCGAAATGCTCTTCAACCACTTCAGTGATGTCTTCGCCCGGGTTTTTACCGGACAGCACGAAGCGGGTCAAACCGCGGTGTGCAAAGAAGGTCATCGGGAAAGCAATGATAGCCATAATGATCAGCGGAATCAGACCGCCGACGCCTGCGTTGATAGGAAGGAACAGTACACCAGCGCCGATTGCCGTGCCGTAAAGGCCAAGCATCCACATGGTATCCGTTTTGCGCCAACCACTTCGGGATTCAATCGAAGCAACGGTGCTGGTTTGAGTGGTTTCCATCTATATCTCCTGGAGGAAGCGAATTGTCAGGTTTTTAGTCAAATCCGATGAAAAAGTGCCTGACGGTAATATGAAATTCGTTCAGTGACGGTTTTTTAATAATTTTTGCCCGTAACTATTGGCGGGCGGAAAGATACATTCTAGTTATGAATCTATCAGTGATCCTGATCCCAAATGCAATAATCCACTTATGATGTGGGCATCTTTAGACCATTTATCTGTTAAAAAAACACCAAAGAGAATTTACGGGCGCGAAGGCTACCACCAACGACATGTGAGCTGAAAGACTGACCCGTGATATAGGTGTCTTTAGCTGTAAAGATATGTGTTTTTAGTATTTTCTGGCGGGAAATTTGGATTAAGTCTGATAATTTACGGTTGAGAAAACAAGGTAATCGTTTGCGTTTGTGCGTAGTTTGTTAAAGACATAAGTGATTCGTATGAATTACATCGGGAATAAAAAAAGCCGGGACGCGCAACAGGGCGACCCGGCTTTGATGAGATATCGCTAAGCGTTATGTGCAGATTTCGTAGCAAGGAATATAGGCTGAGCCTGGCAGCTTCATGCGGTGCTGGGCGACAAAGCCCTGCAGCATGTCGTCCATGCGGCGCATCATCTCCGGGTCACCGTGGATCTTGTACGGACCGTACTGTTCAATGGCGCGGATGCCCATCTCTTTCACGTTGCCCGCGACAATACCGGAGAAGGCGCGACGCAGATCGGCAGCCAGGACTTCCACCGGCTGGTCCGGGTAGAGTTTCAGGTTCGCCATATTTTCGTGAGTTGGCTCGAACGGGATCTGCAGGTCTGGCGCAATACGGATTGACCAGTTAAAGCTGTACGCATCGCCGGTATCGCGACGGTTCTCCTTCACCAGCGGCATCGCTTTTTTCATCTGGCGCGCCACTTCCGCGGCATCGTCAATGATGATGCGATAGTGACGACGTGCGGCTTCACCCAGCGTGTGCACGATAAACTCGTCCAGCACGCGGAAGTAGTCGGCGCTCTCTTTTGGCCCGGTCAGGATCAGCGGCAGAACCTGATCCTTGTTGGCGGGGTTCATCAGAATACCCAGCAGATAGAGCAGCTCTTCCGCTGTCCCCACGCCGCCCGGGAAGATGATAATGCCGTGGGCGATACGGACAAACGCTTCAAGACGCTTCTCAATATCCGGCATGATAATCAGCTCATTAACCAGCGGGTTAGGTGGCTCAGCGGCGATGATGGACGGTTCGGTCATGCCGATAAAGCGTCCCTCTTTATAACGCTGTTGCGCATGCCCAACCGCCGCTCCTTTCATTGGTGCTTCCATCGCACCCGGACCGCAGCCGGTACAGATATTCAGCTCACGCAGGCCGAGTTGCGTTCCAACCCGACGGGCATAAAGGTATTCGGTTTCGTTAATGGAGTGGCCGCCCCAGCAGACAACCATGTTCGGCGCTTCGCCAACGTGCAGGGCACGGGCGTTACGCAAAATGGAGAACACCAGGTTGGTGATATGGACCGAGCTTTCCAGATCGAGATGCTGGAAACGACCTGCGTTGTGGATCTGCCCGTTAACAAACAGGATGTCACGCAGCACGGCAAACAGGTTAGCCTGAAGTGAACGAATGATACGCCCGTCAACAAAGGCCTCTTCCGGCGGGTTGATGACTTCAAGCTTCACGCCACGCTCGCGGCGCAGCACGTTGATATCAAAGCTTTCGAAGCGGGACAGCAGTTCTTTACTGTTATCTGTCAGGCTTCCGGAGTTCAGTACGGCAAGTGAACAGTTACGAAACAGTTGATAAAGATCGCTGCTGGCCGTGCGCTTAAGCATGTCCACTTCCAGCTGCGACAACATATCCATTGAGCCAAGCGGGCTAATATGTGTAATCAAGTGAGCTCCTTACGGGATGATTATCGTCTTTCCCTGTTGATTACAATAGCCCTGGCGCGTGACGTTTCACAACCTAAAGCGCGGAAGATACCGCGCATATTGTGAAAATATTTATATTATTGACGCACCAGCCGTCCGGTCGCCGGCACAAAATCGGTGTTCGTGCGCCACGGGTTGATGTCCAGACCGCCGCGGCGGGTATAGCGCGCGTAAACGCTCAGTTTTTCTGGCTGGCAGAAGCGCTGAATATCGCTAAAGATGCGCTCCACGCACTGCTCGTGGAACTCGTTGTGATGTCGGAATGACACCAGGTAGCGCAGCAATTTTTCCCGGTCGATTTTCGGGCCGCGGTACTGGATCTGCACCGAGCCCCAGTCTGGCTGATGCGTGATCAGGCAGTTGGATTTCAGCAGATGGCTGACCAAAGTCTCTTCGACCACCTTGTCACTCGCCGCGTTTTCGAGGTAATCGGCGCTAAATTCATAATTCTCCACCTCAATATCCTGATCGTCGATGCAGGTTCCGTTGAAGTGGGCGACTGGCTGCCCTTCCAGCTCGTGCAGGCGATACAATGAAACGCTCACCTTTCCCTGCGCGCAGGCGCTTAAATCACGTTCCAGCGTGTGCTGAACGTCGTCCCAGCTGTTAAATTTTGTCTGGTTAAAGCTGTTGAGATAGAGCTTAAAGCTTTTAGACTCGACGAGATTAACGCTGGCATAGTCCAGCTCAACGTGGCCCACCGCCACCTGCGGCAGGCCGCGTGCGTTGAGCCACGAGAGTTCGTACAGCGTCCAGATATCGCCACCCACGAACGGCAGCGCGTCTGCGTGCAGACCCAGAGGATCGCGGTTCAGGCTGCGCGGAACGCCCTGCAGCAGGCTTGCATCGTAGGTATCGCGGTAATCGGTCGATTTACCCAGCGTTAAGCCGGTTAACGCCTGATGATTTTCGTAAGACATGTTTCATAGCCACTTTACAGGTACACTTATGGCCTGAGTTTATCCTGTCTGACAAGAAGAGAGAAATCGGTGGACATCGAAACTGTAAATGCCCTCACTACCTTTACGACCCGCTACTGCGACGCATGGCATGAAAAGCAGGGCACGTGGCCGCAAAGTTCTGATTTATATGGCGTACCTTCACCGTGTATTATCTCTTCGCTCGACGATTACGTTATCTGGCAACCAAAACCTTTTGACGGCGAGCAAAATGTAAATGCTGTTGAGCGGGCAATGGACATTGTGGTACAACCAGCGGTTCACGCATTTTATACCGCGCAGTTCGCAGGGGATATGCCCGCGCGCTTTGCCGATATGACGCTGACGCTGTTGCAGACCTGGAGCGAAGACGATCTGCAGCGTGTTCAGGAAAACCTGATTGGTCATCTTGTCACGCAAAAACGCCTTAAGCTTTCTCCGACGCTCTTTATTGCCACGCTGGACAGCGAGGTCGACGTTATCTCCGTCTGTAACCTGTCAGGTGAAGTGGTTAAAGAGACTATCGGTACCCGCAATCGCGAGACTCTCGCTCCCTCTCTTGCGGATTTCCTCACCCGACTTGAGCCACTTCTGTAATCCCTGATGCTATATCGCGTGTGAGAGATCTCTTACAACGTTTGTGAGAGATCGCTGGAACATTCAGTATTACCTCATTAAATTCAGATTAATATCACTCTATTTTTCAATGAATTAGTTGTTCTGCCTATTATTTTTAGGGAGTCCTCGCGTCTTACAACGCTGGCTGAGTGGGTTGTAAGACGAAGCGGAATAGCGGATTCTATCTCCGTCGACAGGAAGCCGACACGAGAAACGAACATCAGGATGATGGCGTTTCTCACTCAGGACTCGTCAGGATGGCGCTGCAGGAAGGCTTCAGGATGAAGCGAAGTGGATAACGCAGGATGCGTAAGGGACACCTCCAGGAAGGAGAACGAGAACCGGTCAGGATGGTCGGTGGGTCAGGAAGGCCAGGACGTTTCAGGATGAAACAAACACGTCAGGAAGATGTGTGCACGATGCGAAAGGTAGACGGATGACCAGGCCTTCGGGCTTCAGGAAAAGTTGTCACGGATGAGCAGGGAGCACGAATTGTAGCTGGAATGCTGCGGAACGAACCGGGAGCACTGTTTTTACAGTGCTCCCTTTTTTTATTTCTGCCTTCCGCAATGCTATGCTGCGCGCCGTTCACTTTTTCAGTTGAGGTTACTATGACGCAACACGATAGCGTTCGTGCTCAGTTGCACGCCATCGAAGCCCTTTTGCGCCAACATCAGCTGTGGCAGGAGACTGCGCCGCAGCCAGAAGCGTTCGCGAGCACCCAGCCTTTCTGCCTGGATACGCTGGCCCCATTTGAATGGCTGCAGTGGGTGTTAATTCCGCGGATGCACGCCCTGCTTGAGGGCGGTCACCCGCTGCCGCAGGCGTTTGCTGTCTCTCCCTATTATGAAATGGCGCTCGAAGCGACGCACCCTGCGCGCGACGTCATGCTGGTGGAACTGGAAAAACTGGATTCCCTGTTTGCCGGTGAAGATGCATGACGCTTGAGATCCTCTATCAGGATGAGTGGCTGGTGGCGGTGAATAAACCGTCTGGCTGGCTGGTGCACCGCAGCTGGCTCGATCGTGATGAGAAAGTGGTGGTGATGCAGACCGTTCGCGATCAGATTGGTCAGCATGTTTTTACCGCCCATCGTCTCGACAGGCCAACTTCCGGCGTGCTGCTGATGGGGCTTTCCAGCGAGGCGGGGCGTCTGCTGGCGCAGCAGTTTGAACAACATCAGATCCAGAAGCGCTACCACGCGATCGTGCGGGGCTGGCTGACCGAGTCCGCCACGCTGGACTACCCGCTTGTGGAGGAGCTGGACAAAATCGCCGATAAATTTGCCCGCGATGACAAAGGCCCGCAGCCCGCCGTGACGGATTATCGCGCCATGGCGACGACCGAAATGCCGGTGGCCACCAGCAAATTTCCGACCACACGCTACAGCCTGGTTGAGCTTCTGCCCAAAACCGGGCGTAAGCACCAGCTGCGACGCCATCTTGCGCATCTGCGCCACCCGATTATTGGCGACAGCAAACACGGTGATTTACGCCAGAACCGCAGCGCGGCCGAACACTTTGGCTGCCATCGTCTGATGCTGCACGCAAGTGAGCTCAGCCTGACGCACCCGTTTACCGGCGAGCCGCTGACTATCCGCGCGGGGCTGGACGACGTCTGGATGCAGGCGCTGTCACAGTTTGGCTGGCTGGGACAACTCCCCGAAAATGAAAGGGTTGAGTTTGTATCGGGCAACGTTCAGGATGAACAGTAAACGCATTCAATATGGGAAAATAGCATGGCTGAAGTAGGCATTTTTGTCGGCACAATGTACGGCAACTCGCTGCTGGTAGCGGAAGAGGCTGAGGCAATACTCGCCAGCCAGGGCCATAAAGCCACGGTCTATGAAGATCCGGAGCTGGCGGACTGGGAAAAGTATAAAGATAAATACATTCTGGTGGTGACCTCCACCACCGGGCAAGGCGACCTGCCGGACAGCATCGTGCCGCTGTTCCAGGGCATTAAAGACCAGATTGGCTATCAGCCAGATGTTCACTACGGCATCATCGCCCTCGGCGACAGCTCTTACGCTAACTTCTGCGGCGGCGGCAAGCAGTTCGATGCGCTCCTGCAGGAACAGAGCGCCCAGCGCGTCGGCGAGATGCTGCTGATTGACGCGGGTGAGCACCCGGAGCCAGAAAGCGAATCAAACCCGTGGGTTGAACACTGGGCAACGCTGCTTAAATAGTTCTCCAGGCCGGGTAAGGCTTAACCGCCACCCGGCAACGAAGCCGCACCAAATCCTCAATTCCGTGAAGCATCTTCCACTGCTTTGGGCTTATGCCATAAACAACCTCTCATAGATCCTTTAATACTGTGTTTCTGCACGGTGAGGTGATGAGGCACTCCTTCATATACTTTTCTGGTCACTATAAAACGGCGTCAGGCCGTACCAAAACCACAAAAACCAATCTCATTCTGATTACCCTACCGGTGCTGTACAGAATGAACCAGGCGAAAGCTATGTTTCAGGAGTGCAACAATGAGTACATTAAGCCACGCAGCGAGCAGCGCTGAAAAGCGTACCAATGCCCGCTACTGGATAGTGGTGATGCTGTTTATCGTCACGTCCTTTAACTATGGTGACCGCGCCACGCTGTCGATTGCCGGTTCGGAAATGGCAAAAGATATCGGCCTTGATCCGGTGGGGATGGGTTACGTTTTCTCCGCATTCTCATGGGCCTACGTCATCGGGCAAATTCCTGGCGGCTGGCTTCTGGACCGTTTTGGCTCGAAACGCGTCTATTTCTGGTCCATCTTCATCTGGTCTGCCTTTACCCTGCTGCAGGGCTTCGTCGATATCTTCAGCGGCTTCGGCATTATCGTGGCGCTCTTCACGCTGCGCTTCCTGGTGGGGCTAGCGGAAGCACCTTCCTTCCCGGGCAACAGCCGCATTGTGGCGGCCTGGTTCCCGGCGCAGGAGAGGGGAACGGCGGTGGCGATTTTCAACTCCGCACAGTACTTCGCGACGGTGATCTTTGCGCCCATTATGGGCTGGCTGACCCATGAGGTGGGCTGGTCACACGTTTTCTTCTTTATGGGCGGACTCGGGATTGTCATCAGCTTTATCTGGCTGAAAGTGATCCACGAACCTAACCAGCATCCTGGCGTAAACAAAAAAGAGCTGGAGTACATCGCGGAAGGCGGAGCGCTGATCAACATGGATCAGAAATCCTCGACGGCGAAAGTCCCGTTCAGCCAGAAATGGGCGCAGATCAAGCAGCTCGTCGGCTCGCGCATGATGATCGGCATCTATCTGGGCCAGTACTGTATTAACGCCTTAACCTACTTTTTCATTACATGGTTCCCGGTGTACCTGGTGCAGGCACGCGGCATGTCGATTCTGAAAGCGGGGTTTGTCGCCTCGGTCCCGGCAATCTGCGGCTTCGTGGGGGGCGTGCTCGGCGGGGTGATTTCCGACTGGCTGATGCGCCGCACCGGTTCCCTGAACATCGCACGTAAAACGCCTATCGTGCTCGGCATGCTGCTCTCCATGACAATGGTGTTTTGTAACTACGTCAATGCCGAGTGGATGATTATCGGCTTTATGGCGATGGCCTTCTTCGGCAAAGGCATTGGCGCGCTGGGCTGGGCGGTGATGGCGGATACGGCACCGAAAGAGATCAGCGGCCTGAGCGGCGGTCTGTTCAACATGTTCGGCAACATCTCCGGGATTGTTACGCCCATCGCTATCGGCTACATCGTCGGCACCACCGGCTCTTTCAACGGTGCGCTGATTTACGTGGGTGTGCATGCGCTGGTGGCGGTACTGAGTTACCTGGTGCTTGTGGGGGATATCAAACGCGTCGAACTTAAACCTGTTGCGGAGCGTGGATCATGACAACGCAATCGAGCCCAACCGTCACGGAGATGAAGGTCATCCCGGTGGCCGGGCAGGACAGCATGCTGCTCAATATAGGCGGTGCACATAACGCATGGTTTACCCGTAATATCGTCGTGCTGAAAGACAGCGCAGGGAACACCGGCGTGGGCGAGGCTCCTGGCGGAGAGGTGATTTATCAGACGCTGGTTGATGCCATTCCGCAGGTCGTGGGTCAGGAGGTCGCCCGTCTGAACAAGGTGGTTCAGCGGGTGCATAAGGGCAATCAGTCGGCAGATTTTGATACGTTCGGTAAAGGTGCCTGGACGTTCGAGTTGCGCGTCAACGCGGTTGCCGCCCTGGAGGCCGCCCTGCTCGATTTACTGGGCAAGGCGCTCAGTGTTCCGGTCTGCGAGCTGCTGGGTCCCGGCAAACAGCGCGATGCGGTCACCGTGCTGGGCTATCTGTTCTACGTTGGCGATCGCAATAAGACCGATCTCCCCTATCTGGCCCGAACCGCGGGCGATCACGACTGGTATCAGCTGCGCCATCAGGAAGCGCTCTCCAGCGACGCGGTGGTGCGGCTGGCCGAGGCGGCGCAGGATCGCTACGGCTTTAAGGATTTCAAGCTGAAGGGCGGCGTGCTGCCCGGCGAGCGGGAGATTGAAACGGCCCGGGCGCTGAAAAAACGCTTCCCTGATGCACGGATCACCGTCGATCCCAACGGCGCATGGCTGCTGGATGAAGCCATTAGTCTGTGCAAAGGGCTGGGCGATGTCCTGACCTATGCAGAAGACCCCTGTGGCGCGGAGCAAGGATTCTCGGGTCGAGAAGTCATGGCTGAGTTCCGTCGCGCCACCGGGCTACCTGTCGCGACCAATATGATCGCCACCAACTGGCGCGAAATGGGTCACGCGGTGATGCTTAACGCCGTCGACATACCGCTGGCGGACCCGCACTTCTGGACGCTCTCAGGCGCAGTCCGCGTGGCCCAGCTGTGCGATGAGTGGGGGCTCACCTGGGGCTGTCACTCGAACAATCACTTTGATATTTCGCTGGCGATGTTTACCCACGTTGGCGCGGCGGCGCCGGGTAACCCGACCGCCATCGATACCCACTGGATTTGGCAGGAAGGTGAAGCCCGACTGACGAAAAATCCGCTGGAAATCATAGATGGCAAAATTGCCGTACCGTATGCGCCGGGTCTGGGCGTGGAGCTGGACTGGGATCGGATCCATAAAGCCCATGAGGCGTATAAAAAGCTACCGGGCGGCGCGCGTAACGACGCGGGCCCGATGCAGTACCTTATCCCCGGCTGGACATTTGACCGTAAGCGCCCTGTTTTTGGACGTCACTGATAAAAGGATTACACGATGAGTACCTTTACGACCCCTGTCGTCACTTCCATGCAAATCATTCCGGTTGCGGGCCATGACAGCATGCTGATGAACCTGAGCGGCGCGCATGCGCCATTCTTTACCCGCAATATTGTCATTATCAAAGACAATTCCGGCCATACGGGCGTGGGCGAAATTCCGGGCGGGGAGAAGATCCGCCAGACGCTGGAAGATGCCATTCCGCTGGTCGTGGGCAAAACGCTGGGTGAGTACAAAAATGTCCTGAACACCGTGCGCAACACCTTTGCCGATCGCGATGCCGGGGGACGTGGCCTGCAGACCTTCGATCTGCGTACCACCATTCACGTGGTGACCGGGATTGAATCCGCGATGCTGGATCTGTTGGGTCAGCATCTGGGCGTCAACGTCGCGTCGCTGTTGGGTGAAGGACAGCAGCGCAGCGAAGTGGAAATGCTGGGCTATCTGTTCTTTGTCGGCGACCGCAGGCTGACACCGCTGCCGTATCAGAGCCAGCCTGATGAACAATGCGACTGGTACCGACTCCGCCACGACGAGGCGATGACCCCGGATGCGGTGGTGCGCCTGGCGGAAGCCGCGTACGAAAAATATGGCTTTAATGATTTCAAACTGAAGGGCGGCGTGCTGGCCGGGGAACAAGAGGCGGAAGCCATCACCGCGCTGGCAAAACGTTTCCCACAGGCGCGCGTGACGCTGGATCCTAACGGAGCATGGTCGCTTGATGAAGCGATCAAAATTGGTAAACAGCTGAAAGGCGTGCTGGCGTATGCGGAAGATCCGTGTGGGGCTGAGCAAGGCTTCTCGGGCCGTGAGGTGATGGCGGAATTCCGCCGAGCAACGGGGCTACCAACCGCGACCAATATGATTGCTACCGACTGGCGTCAGATGGGACACACGCTGTCATTGCAGTCTGTCGACATTCCGCTGGCGGACCCGCACTTCTGGACGATGCAGGGCTCGGTGCGCGTGGCGCAGATGTGTTATGAGTTTGGCCTGACCTGGGGCTCGCACTCTAACAACCACTTCGACGTGTCGCTGGCAATGTTCACGCACGTTGCCGCTGCCGCTCCGGGGACGATTACCGCTATCGACACGCACTGGATCTGGCAGGAGGGTAATCAGCGTCTGACTAAGCAGCCGTTTGAGATCAAAGGTGGCATGGTTCAGGTGCCTTCCACACCGGGGCTGGGGGTTGAGCTGGATATGGAGCAGGTCATGAAAGCCCATGAGCTGTATCAAAAACACGGTTTGGGCGCGCGCGATGACGCGATGGCGATGCAGTATCTGATCCCCGACTGGACATTCGACAATAAACGCCCGTGCATGGTACGATAAACGCATTGGGACCGCTCCCATGAGCGGTCTTTTACGTGGTGTATGCTTAACGTAACGACTATGCGTAAGGATGGCTTATGAAAATTGTTATCGCACCGGACTCGTATAAGGAAAGTTTGAGTGCGCTTGAGGTTGCGACAGCGATAGAGCGTGGTTTTCGCGAGATCTTTCCCGAGGCGGTTTACGTCAAAATCCCGGTCGCGGACGGTGGCGAAGGGACGGTTGAGGCGATGATCGCGGCAACGCATGGACGCATTGTGCATGTTCCGGTGACCGGCCCGCTGGGTGAGCGCGTGGACGGGTTTTATGGCTTATCCGGTGACGAGCAGAGCGCCTTTATTGAAATGGCGGCGGCAAGCGGCCTGGAGCTGGTCGTCCCTTCACAGCGTAATCCCCTGAAAACCACCTCCTGGGGCACGGGCGAACTGATTCGGCATGCGCTGGATGCGGGCGTTAAGCATATCATCATTGGCATTGGCGGCAGCGCCACCAATGACGGCGGAGCAGGGATGGTGCAGGCGCTGGGCGCTAAATTGCTCGACGCGAGCGAACAACCTCTTGGGCAGGGCGGAGGCGAACTGGGAAAACTCGCGCGTATCGACCTGAGCGGGCTGGACAGACGTCTGGCGGAGTGTCGGATAGAAGTTGCATGTGATGTCACGAATCCACTCACCGGAAAGGACGGTGCGTCAGCCGTATTTGGACCGCAAAAGGGTGCCACACCTGAGATGATCGTCACCCTGGACAACGCGCTGGCTCAGTATGCGAGAGTCATTGCCCGGGATCTGGATATCGACGTACTAAACCTTGCTGGCGGCGGAGCGGCGGGTGGCATGGGGGCGGCGCTGTACGCCTTTTGCGGCGCGCAGCTGCGCCAGGGCATTGAGATCGTGACCGATGCGCTACACCTGGCCGACCAGGTGGCCGATGCGGATTTGGTGATCACCGGTGAAGGCCGCATTGATAGCCAGACGATCCACGGCAAAGTCCCGGTGGGGGTGGCGAAGGTGGCGAAACGCTTTAACAAACCCGTTATCGGCATTGCAGGCAGCCTGACGGCGGACGTTGGCGTCGTACACGATCACGGCATTGATGCGGTGTTTAGCGTGATCTACACCATTTGCTCGCTGGAAGACGCGCTGGAAAATGCCAGCGAGAACGTCAGGATGACCGCAAGGAATATCGCTGCGGTGCTGAAAGTGGGGCAGGGAATGTAGTTCTCCCTCTCCCTGTGGGAGAGGAGCGGGGTAAGGGCATCAGGCCGCACCCGCAATTGTAGGCCCGGTAAGCGTAGCGCCACCGGGCATTTACCTCAGCTCCCCAACACCTTCATCGCTTCCCGCGTCACATTATCCATTTCATCCAGCAGCTCCAGGAACTCCGGTTCAAGCTCCGATTCCGGCGTACCGGCACGCAGCTGCTGCTCCAGCAGTTGGCAGAGGTTTTTCAGCCGCGGCACGCCGCTGTACCCGCAGCTGCCGTGCAGCTTGTGGATCGCGTCCAGCAGATCTTCCGGATTTTCACCCACCAGCTGCTCTTCCACCTTATTGCGGATCTCCGGCAGAAACGCGACCAGCATTTGCAGCATGTCGCGGGCGAGATCGGGTTTACCTGCCGCCTGGCGCAACGCAAGCTGCCAGTCAAAGGTGGCGTTCTGATTAACGCTTACCTCAGCCTGCTCGCTGGAAACCGTGTACGTCCCGCCGATATGACCCGGCTTATATCGCAGCAGCAGGCTATGAAGTTTCTCTTCATCGATGGGCTTTGCCAGGTAATCGTTCATCCCGGCGCTCAGCAGCTTCTCCTTCTGGCCCGCCATCGCATGTGCGGTGACCGCAATGACCGGCGTTTGCTGCTGATGCGGCAACTGGTGGATCAGCTCGCAGGCCCGGATGCCGTCCATTCCCGGCATCTGAATATCCATCAGAATTAAATCGAACTGCATTTGCTTAGCCTGTTCAACCGCCTGCGCGCCGCTGGTGCACAGCTCAACATGCTGAACCTGGTCCTCAAGCAATGCACCAATCAGCTTCAGGTTGGCCGGATTATCATCCACCGCCATCACGCTCATCGGCAATTTTTGCTCATCGTTAATCAGCGGGAGGGCATGCTGGCTAAGACGGCAATATTCCGTGAGCGCGGGCAGGAGACGGGTCGCGGTGAGCGGTTTCAGCAGACACGCGGCGGCTCCGTCATTTTTTAACTCTTCTGCATTCAGCTGAGCGTGGCAAGGCAGTGCCAGCAGCAGATAGTCCGTCATCGACGCGGCTTTCGCCAGCCGCTCCTGCTGCATGGTCAGCTCGCCGGTAAAGGTGACCGGGATCCCCATCAGCAGGATGTCGTAATGCTCAACGGCCAGGGCGGAGAAGGTTGGGCTGTAGACGACCTCCAGCGGCGTGGTGCTTAATATGTCGAGCGTACACTGCGCCGCTGCGGCGTTAGGCTCAACATAGGCCAGTCGCTTGCCCTTCAGGCAGTCCGTCATCGGACCGTCGGTCAGCACGTTCGGATTAAGGTCCAGATTAATGTGGAACCAGAAGGTTGAACCGCGGTTCGGCTGGCTGTGGAAAGAGATATCGCCGCCCATCTCGTTCACCAGACGCTGGGTGATCACCAGCCCCAGACCGGTGCCGCCATGACGGCGGGAGATACTGGCGTCCGCCTGACGGAACGCCTGGAACAGACGCGACTGGTCGCGCTCCGGAATACCGATGCCGGTATCGCGGATCTGGACTTCAATCTGAACCTTATTGCTGCTGATCGAGCGTTTCTCTACCAGGACGTCGATATTACCGCTTTCGGTGAATTTAATGGCATTCCCGACAAGGTTGGTAATGACCTGCTGCAGGCGCAGCGGATCGCCAATAACGTTATCCGGCACGTCGTTTTTAATATTAAGCGTCAGCTCCAGGCCTTTATCGTGCGATGAGTGCGCGAGCAGCGTCACAACCTCATCGAGCGTGCTGCGCAGCGGGAAGGGAATGCTTTCCAGGATCAGCTTGCCCGCTTCCAGCTTGGAGAAGTCCAGCACGTCGTTGATGATCGCCAGCAGGTTGTTGGCCGAGCGTTCAATGGTGTGCAGGTGATCGCGCTGAGTGGGGTTGAGCTCGCTTTTGAGCGTCAGGCGGGTAAAGCCGATCACGCCATTGAGCGGCGTACGCAGCTCGTGCGACATATTGGCAAGGAATTCAGACTTGATACGCGCCGCTTCCTGGGCGCGCTTTTTCGCCAGATCCAGCTCAACGTTCTGGATCTCCATCTGCTCCAGCGTTTCGCGCAGGTCGGACGTCGCCTGGTCAACGTTGTGCTGCATCTCTTCGTGATACGCCGCCAGCGACATCGCCATCGAGTTGATGCCGTTTTTCAGCATATCCAGCTCGCCCAGCATAAAGCCTTCCACACGGCTGTCGAGCTGTCCCCGGCGGATGCGGTCAACCGTGTTAACCATGTTGCGGATGGGGCCCGTCACGTCGCGCATCAGGCGCCAGCCGAAGATCAGCGCAATGCCAATGCAGAACAGCATCATCACGCCAGAGATGAAGATTTCTTTGTACTGCTGTAGCCGGACCGACTTGAGATCCAGCTCCAGCGCCACATATCCCAGCATATTATTGCTGGATTTGGCGTCGGATTGCGCGGACTCATCGGGGGAATAGCTTTCCGACACGATCGGCGTGCGCAGGATCATGATATCGCCGCGCCGCAATACGGTGAGGTGGCGCGGGAACGGCGTACCGTCCGGGATCTTCAGGGCCGCCGGATCGAGATGAAAGTTCGAGGTGACAAACAGCCGGTTATGTTCGTCGTAAACGGAAATGGCGCGTACGATGTCCGAGTGGCGGCGGTGGAGTACGCTGATTAACTGCCCAATGGATTCGCGGTTTTGCAGGTTCATGCCGTACTCGCTCGATACGGCAAGCGGTTCGATGATGCTGGCGCCTGCATCCTCCAGCTGCCGCTGCAAATCGTTATAGCGGTGCACCACAAAGAAGATACTCAGCAGCAAACCGATGAGAACGGTGGGGGCGAGGATCAAAATCATCATGCGCGCGCGCAGGCTGTAGTTGGTCATGGCGTTCCGTTATGGGACAATTAAGATAATTATGTTTATGTGAGAAAAATCTCGGCGATGGCGCAATTCTACTCTGCAAAGCGACGCGTGACGACGCGTGAAATCATTACTGTTGAAGCCACGGACCTCGATCCGTTTGGTCAGGGAGTAGCACGTCACAATGGTAAGGCTCTGTTTATAACAGGTTTACTGCCAGCAGAACGAGCAGAAATTACGCTGACGGAAGATAAACGCCAGTTCGCGCGCGGACAGGTTAAGCGTCGTCTCAACGATAGCCCGGAGCGCGTGAAGCCCCGCTGCCCGCATTTTGGCGTTTGTGGGGGCTGCCAGCAACAGCATGCGAGTACAGAATTACAGCAAAAAAGTAAAAGCCGCGCGCTGGCGCGTCTGCTCAAACATGACGTTAACGAAATTGTTGCCGACGAGCCCTGGGGCTATCGTCGTCGCGCGCGCCTGAGCCTCAGCTATCAGCCAAAAACGGATCGTCTGGAGATGGGGTTTCGCAAGGCCGGCTCCAGCGACATCGTTGACGTGAAGCAGTGCCCCATTTTGGTGCCCCATCTTGAGGCGTTGCTTCCGGAAGTGCGCATTTGCCTCTCCGGGCTGGACGGCGTACGCCATCTCGGGCACGTCGAACTGGTCATGGCAAACAATGGCCCGCTGATGGTGCTGCGCCACACCGCGCCGCTGTCGAAAAAAGATCGCGAAAAACTGGAACGCTTTTCGCATTCCCACGACCTGGCGCTTTTCCTGGCACCACAAAGCGAGATACTTGAGCAGGTTACCGGTGAGGCGCCCTGGTATGCGTCAAACGGGCTACGCTTAACGTTTAGCCCGCGGGATTTCATTCAGGTCAATGATGGCGTTAACCAGCAGATGGTGGCGAAAGCGCTGGCGTGGCTGGATGTCCAGAAAAGCGATCGGGTGCTCGATCTGTACTGCGGAATGGGCAACTTCACGCTGCCGCTGGCGCGAGAAGCGGCCAGCGTCGTCGGCGTGGAAGGCGTTGAGGCGCTGGTGGCGAAAGGGCAGGAGAACGCGCGGCAGAACGCCTTGCAAAATGTGACATTCTTTCATCAAAATCTTGAGGAAGATGTCACTCAACAGCCGTGGGCAAAGCAGGGCTTTGATAAAATTTTGCTCGACCCGGCACGTGCCGGTGCCCCGGGCGTGATGGCACATATTATTAAACTCGCGCCGAAGCGTGTGGTCTATGTTTCCTGTAACCCGGCAACGCTTGCCCGGGACAGCGAGGCATTACTCAGCGCGGGTTACCAGATTCAGCGTCTGGCAATGCTGGACATGTTCCCGCACACTGGGCATCTGGAATCGATGGTGTTGTTCGAGCACATCTAATTTGTTTGGCTTGTCGACTTCGACAGGCCCTGGTCCCTAAAGGAGAGGACAATGGTTGCGGTAAGAAGTGCACATCTCAATAAAGCTGGGGAGTTTGACCCACAAAAATGGATCGCAAGTCTGGGAATTTCCAGCCAGCAGTCGTGTGAACGCTTAACCGAAACCTGGGCCTATTGTCTGCGCACCACGCAGGGGCATCCCGACGCCGATCTTCTCCTGTGGCGCGGCGTGGAGATGGTTGAAATCTTATCCATGCTGAACATGGACATCGAAACGCTGCAGGCCGCGCTGCTCTTCCCCCTCGCGGATGCGGACGTGGTCAGCGAAGACGTGCTGCGCGATAGCGTCGGGAAATCCGTCGTCGCGCTGATCCACGGCGTGCGCGATATGGCGGCCATTCGTCAGCTTAAAGCCGCTCATACCGATTCCGTCTCCTCAGAGCAGGTCGATAACGTTCGCCGGATGCTGCTGGCCATGGTGGATGATTTCCGCTGCGTGGTCATCAAGCTGGCCGAGCGTATTGCCCACCTGCGAGAGGTAAAGGATGCGCCGGAAGACGAGCGCGTGCTGGCCGCCAAAGAGTGTACGAACATCTATGCGCCGCTGGCGAACCGCTTAGGGATTGGTCAGCTGAAATGGGAGCTGGAAGATTACTGCTTCCGCTATCTGCACCCGGCGGAATATAAACGGATTGCCAAACTTCTGCACGAGCGCCGTATCGACCGCGAGCACTATATCGAGGAGTTTGTCGGCGGCCTGCGCCAGGCGATGAAAGAAGAGAACGTGCGCGCCGAAGTCTATGGTCGGCCTAAGCATATCTACAGCATCTGGCGCAAAATGCAGAAGAAACACCTCGCCTTTGACGAGCTGTTTGACGTGCGCGCCGTGCGCATCGTGGCCGAGCGTCTGCAGGACTGCTACGCCGCGTTGGGGATAGTACACACTCACTTCCGTCATCTGCCCGATGAGTTCGACGACTATGTCGCCAACCCAAAACCGAACGGCTACCAGTCTATCCATACCGTGGTGCTTGGCCCTGGCGGTAAAACGGTTGAGATTCAGATCCGCACCAAACAGATGCATGAAGACGCCGAGCTGGGCGTTGCCGCGCACTGGAAATACAAAGAAGGCACCTCCGGTGGGGCGCGTTCTGGCCACGAAGACCGCATTGCCTGGCTGCGCAAGCTGATTGCGTGGCAGGAAGAGATGGCCGATTCCGGCGAGATGCTCGACGAAGTGCGCAGCCAGGTCTTTGACGATCGGGTGTATGTCTTTACGCCGAAAGGGGACGTTGTCGACCTGCCGGCCGGCTCTACGCCGCTTGATTTTGCCTACCATATCCACAGCGATGTGGGACACCGATGCATCGGGGCGAAAATCGGCGGGCGTATTGTACCGTTCACCTATCAGCTGCAGATGGGTGACCAGATTGAAATCATTACCCAGAAGCAGCCCAACCCGAGCCGGGACTGGCTTAACCCTAACCTGGGCTACGTCACCACCAGCCGCGGGCGCTCGAAGATTCACGCCTGGTTCCGTAAGCAGGATCGTGACAAGAACATCCTTGCCGGTCGCCAGATCCTCGACGACGAGCTGGAGCATATCGGAATCAGCCTGAAAGAGGCGGAAAAATTCCTGCTGCCGCGCTACAACTTCAACGAGCTTGACGAGCTGTTAGCGGCCATTGGCGGCGGTGATATTCGTCTGAATCAGATGGTGAATTTCCTGCAGGCGCAGTTCAATAAGCCAAGCGCGGAAGAACAGGATGCTGCGGCGCTGAAGCAGCTGCAGCAGAAAACCTACGCGCCGCAGCAGCGCAGTAAAGACAACGGCCGCGTGGTGGTCGAGGGTGTAGGTAACCTGATGCACCACATTGCCCGCTGCTGTCAGCCAATTCCAGGCGACGATATCGTCGGCTTTATCACCCAGGGGCGCGGGATTTCAATTCACCGTTCCGACTGCGACCAGCTTGCCGAGCTTCAGTCCCATGCGCCTGAGCGCATCGTGGAAGCGGTCTGGGGGGAAAGCTATTCCGCTGGCTACTCGCTGGTGGTGCGCGTTACCGCCAACGACCGCAGCGGCCTGCTGCGCGACATCACGACCATTCTTGCCAACGAGAAGGTCAACGTGCTGGGCGTCGCCAGCCGCAGCGATACCCGCGAGCAGCTTGCCACCATCGATATGACCATCGAAATCTATAACCTGCAGGTGCTGGGCCGCGTGCTTGGCAAGCTGAACCAGGTGCCGGATGTGATTGACGCGCGTCGTCTGCACGGCGGCTAAACATCCTCTTCCGTAGGCCGGGTTAGGCAACGCCGCCACCCGGCATTTTTTTATCAGGACAGAATTATGACTCAAATCGACCGCCTGCTCGGCATCATGAAACGCCTGCGCGACCCGGAAAACGGCTGCCCGTGGGACAAAGAGCAGACTTTCGCTACCATCGCCCCGTACACCCTGGAAGAGACCTATGAGGTGCTGGACGCCATTTCCCGCGAAGACTTTGACGACCTGCGCGGCGAGCTGGGCGATCTGCTGTTCCAGGTGGTGTTCTATGCACAAATGGCGCAGGAAGAAGGGCGCTTTAACTTTGACGATATCTGCGCAGCAATCAGCGACAAGCTTGAGCGCCGTCATCCCCATATTTTCGGTGACGCTACCGCAGGAAACAGCACCGAAGTGCTGGCCCGCTGGGAGCAGATCAAAAGCGCCGAGCGGGCAGAAAAATCCCAGCACTCCGCGCTGGACGACATTCCGCTGAGCCTGCCCGCACTGATGCGTGCGCACAAAATTCAGAAACGCTGCTCCGCGGTGGGGTTTGACTGGACCTCTCTCGGCCCGGTGCTGGATAAAGTGCACGAAGAGATTGACGAGGTCATGCATGAAGCGCAGCAGGCGGTGGTGGATGAAGCAAAGCTTGAGGAAGAGATGGGCGACCTGCTGTTTGCGACCGTCAACCTTTCTCGCCACCTGGGTGTAAAAGCGGAAACGGCGCTGCAAAAAGCCAACCTTAAGTTCGAACGCCGCTTTCGCGAAGTGGAGCGGATTGTCGCCTCGCGAGGCCTGGAAATGAGCGGTATTGACCTCGACGCGATGGAAGAAGTCTGGCAGGAAGTAAAGCGCCAGGAATGTGATCTCTAACGAAATTTTGCGATCAAGCGCAATTTGTGTGATTTTTTAAATGACAAGCGCTTGATTTGCGTCAAAAACATTTACCCAAAAGGGGCTATTTTCTCACTCCTTATGTTTGTCATGGCCTGGAATGGAGACGGAGAATGAAAGTTTGTGGCGCTCGCCGTGTTCGGGTATACTACTTTCCCGTCCTGGTTATTCCATCGTTTCACCCTAACTTCTCAGGTTCAGCATGACAACGAACTATATTTTTGTGACCGGCGGGGTCGTATCCTCTCTGGGTAAAGGCATTGCCGCAGCCTCCCTCGCAGCCATTCTTGAAGCCCGTGGCCTTAATGTGACCATGATGAAACTGGATCCGTACATCAACGTCGATCCGGGCACCATGAGCCCAATCCAACACGGGGAAGTGTTCGTTACTGAAGACGGCGCTGAAACCGATCTGGATCTTGGCCACTACGAGCGTTTCATCCGCACCAAAATGACCCGTCGTAACAACTTCACGACTGGTCGCATCTACTCCGACGTTCTGCGTAAAGAGCGCCGTGGTGACTACCTGGGTGCAACCGTTCAGGTTATCCCGCACATTACTAACGCCATCAAAGAACGCATTGTTGCGGGTGGCGAAGGCCACGACGTGGTGCTGGTTGAAATCGGCGGTACCGTGGGTGATATCGAATCCCTGCCATTCCTGGAAGCGATTCGTCAGCTGGCGGTAGACATTGGCCGTGAACACGCGCTGTTCATGCACCTGACGCTGGTGCCGTACATGGCAGCTGCAGGTGAAGTGAAAACCAAACCGACTCAGCACTCTGTTAAAGAGCTGCTCTCTATTGGTATTCAGCCAGACATCCTGGTTTGCCGCTCCGATCGCGCGGTGCCGGCGAACGAACGTGCGAAAATTGCATTGTTCTGTAACGTGCCTGAAAAAGCCGTTATTTCAATGAAAGATGTCGATTCCATTTATAAAATCCCGGGCCTGTTGAAATCTCAGGGCCTGGACGATTATATTTGTAAACGATTCAGCTTGAACTGTCCGGAAGCTAACCTGTCTGAATGGGAACAGGTTATTTACGAAGAAGCCAATCCGGCAGGCGAAGTGACTATCGGTATGGTCGGCAAGTATATCGAGTTGCCGGATGCCTATAAGTCAGTGATCGAAGCGCTGAAACACGGTGGTCTGAAGAACCGTGTCTCCGTTAACATCAAGCTGATTGATTCGCAGGATGTTGAAACGCGTGGCGTTGAAATCCTGAAAGATCTGGATGCTATCCTTATCCCTGGCGGCTTCGGCTACCGTGGTGTAGAAGGCAAGATCGCCACCGCGCGCTATGCGCGTGAAAACAATATTCCATACCTCGGCATCTGTCTGGGTATGCAGGTTGCGCTGATCGAATTTGCGCGCAACGTAGCGGGAATGGAAAACGCGAACTCTACGGAATTTGTGCCAGACTGTAAGTACCCTGTTGTGGCGCTTATCACCGAATGGCGTGACGAAGAAGGTAACGTCGAAGTCCGTACCGAGAAGAGCGATCTGGGTGGCACCATGCGTCTTGGCGCACAGGCCTGCCAGCTGACTGACGATAGCGTGGTTCGCAAGCTGTATGGCGAGCCGGTCATCACCGAGCGCCATCGTCACCGCTATGAAGTCAACAACATGTTGTTGAAACCTATTGAAGCCGCGGGCCTGCGTGTTGCGGGACGCTCCGGGGATGATCAGTTAGTCGAGATCATTGAAGTGCCAAACCATCCGTGGTTTGTCGCCTGCCAGTTCCACCCGGAATTTACTTCAACGCCACGTGACGGGCATCCGCTGTTTGCAGGCTTCGTTAAAGCCGCCAGCGACTACCAGAAGCGTCAGGCGAAGTAAAAAAAGTTAGAACGGCAACGCGTACCTTTGGTACGCGTTGTTTGTCTGGAGTTTTAGTTTAACTTGTACTGAGGAAAATCTAATGTCCAAAATCGTTAAAGTCATCGGTCGTGAAATCATCGACTCCCGTGGTAACCCGACCGTTGAAGCCGAAGTTCACCTGGAAGGTGGTTTCGTTGGTATGGCTGCTGCTCCATCAGGTGCTTCTACCGGTTCTCGCGAAGCGCTGGAACTGCGCGATGGCGACAAATCTCGCTTCCTGGGTAAAGGCGTACTGAAAGCGGTTGGCGCTGTAAACGGTCCTATTGCTCAGGCAATCATTGGCAAAGACGCCAAAGACCAGGCTGGCATCGACAAGATCATGATCGATCTGGACGGTACTGAAAACAAATCTAACTTCGGTGCGAACGCAATCCTCGCTGTTTCCCTGGCGAACGCCAAAGCGGCTGCGGCTGCTAAAGGTATGCCACTGTTCGAGCACATCGCTGAACTGAACGGCACCCCAGGCAAATACTCCATGCCTGTACCAATGATGAACATCATCAACGGTGGTGAGCACGCAGACAACAACGTTGATATTCAGGAATTCATGATTCAGCCAGTTGGCGCGAAATCCCTGAAAGAAGCGGTACGTATGGGTTCTGAAGTGTTCCACAACCTGGCTAAAGTTCTGAAAGCTAAAGGCATGAACACTGCTGTTGGTGACGAAGGTGGCTATGCGCCAAACCTGGGTTCTAACGCAGAAGCACTGGCTGTTATCGCAGAAGCAGTTAAAGCTGCTGGCTACGAGCTGGGCAAAGACATCACCCTGGCGATGGACTGTGCAGCATCTGAATTCTATAAAGACGGTAAATACGTTCTGGCTGGCGAAGGCAACAAAGCGTTCACCTCCGAAGAGTTCACTCACTTCCTGGAAGACCTGACCAAACAGTACCCAATCGTGTCTATCGAAGACGGTCTGGACGAGTCTGACTGGGCTGGCTTCGCATACCAGACTAAAGTACTGGGCGACAAAATCCAGCTGGTTGGTGACGACCTGTTCGTAACCAACACCAAGATCCTGAAAGAAGGCATCGAGAAAGGCATCGTTAACTCCATCCTGATCAAATTCAACCAGATCGGTTCTCTGACCGAAACTCTGGCTGCGATCAAAATGGCGAAAGACGCTGGCTACACCGCGGTTATCTCTCACCGTTCTGGTGAAACTGAAGACGCTACCATTGCCGACCTGGCTGTGGGTACCGCTGCAGGCCAGATCAAAACCGGTTCTATGAGCCGTTCTGACCGTGTTGCTAAATACAACCAGCTGATTCGTATCGAAGAAGCGCTGGGTGAAAAAGCACCATACAACGGTCGTAAAGAGATCAAAGGCCAGGCATAATTGCTTAAGCCTTAAAATGAAAATGCCAGTCGAATGACTGGCATTTTTTTTGGCTATTTAAAATCGACCGCCATTTGCTCCGGAATGGTCAGCCCCTGGGTAGTTTGCACGCAGCGGGCGATATAATCCGTAAACCGGGGTGGCTTCGGCATCCCCATGCTCAACAGCTTATCGTTGCTGAAACGCACGTTAAGCGTCGCAAACGCACCGTATAACCGCATGGCTCTAAGCATCAGACGCTCGTTGCATGGCCCAAAAATATGTTTCAACTCGCGGCGCATTCGGACCAGCGTTTCGTAGCTGACCTGGGCATATTTATCCCCGACGGGGGCTTTCTCCAGCGCCTGCGCCATTGCCTGATCGATATCCGCAAAGCGAACGCTATTCTCTTCCCCCGCAGAAATGTGTACTACTTCCCCCGGACGCGCGTTGCTGTTAAGCAACATTAACAGCGCGTCGGCGCAGTAATCCACTGGCACAACGTCGATCCGGTCTTCCATTGAGCACATGAACTTCTGCAGCATCAGGCCCATGCTAAAGACCCAGAAAATGCTGCTCGACGGCGTGCAGCCGTGACGGGTATGGCCAACGACGATGGACGGACGGGCGATGAGCAGGGGAAGGTTAGGGCACTCCTGGCGCATCAGCTGTTCGATGGTTGACTTCGAAAACGTGTATTCCACCAGGTGTTCAGCATTCTCTCTGAATTCAGCGCTTTCGGCGACCAGGGAATCCTGCTCCGGCGTGCATGACATCGCGGTGCCGACGTGGAGGAAACGCTGCAGTCCTGTGACCTGCTCCATGCGGCGCGCCAGCGCCAGCGTTCCTTCAACGTTGACCTTCCAGATCAGCGGGTTGTTACCAAATGAGGCGACGGCCGCACAGTTCACGACATGCGTGACCCGATCCAGACGGGGATCGTTCAGGAAGGCTTCTGGCTGGCTGAGGTCGCCAATCAGGATATTGTCCACATTCAGGGAGGCCAGTTTGTCCTCAGGAACGTTGAACTTGCGCATATTCTCCAGCACGCGCTCCAGCCCGCTCTGCGGATCGCTGGCGCGCGCAAGCAAAAGGAGTTCTATGGATTGCTCGTTGGTCAGGATTTTTTCAAGAACTGCACCGCCCAGAAATCCGGTCACGCCTGTAATCAATAACATCTTCATTAATACCGTCTCATTATGATTGATGAGGCGGATTGTAGGCGTGCAAAAGTAAACGGCATTTAAATAATAAAACGCCGAAATCAATGGCGTCTTAAGCTTATTTTAAGGAAAGGAAATCAGGTGAAGATATTGGACATTATCGCAATGGTAAAAATTCAATCTATTAAAATTTAAATTTTAACTCGTTGAATTTAATATATTTTATAAGGCCTATGCCGAATGGTGGACTTAATTCAAAATGTAATAAATATAATACTTTGTTACACCAAACATTTGCCGGATAAATGATGAAAACCCCACTTAACGAAAATCAGACAATATAAGTCGCAGGCCGATTTATTTAGCCTGCGAATGATTTTCAGAGCAAAAGGGGAAGCGTGGCGCTGGCTGTTTGCTGGCTAACGTCGCCGTAATGACCATCCAGCGCAATCATGGACGTGGTCAGCAGCTCGACCAGCAGCATAACCCCAACCTTAGCATTGAGTGCGCCCGCGCTAAGGGGACCCTCTGGTTTGGCCGCAACCAGCAGCATGTCGCTCAGGGATGCCAGCGGGCTGCGTGGCGTATTGCTGAGTGCCAGAACCTTAACGCCGCGCTTGCGGGCAAGCTTCACCACGTGGAGTAAATCCCGCGTTGAACCCGAACTGGAGATAGCCACGACCAGGGTCTCTTTTGAAAGCGCTGTCGCATTCATGGCCGCGCGGTGCATATCGCTGAACAGCTGCGCGGGTTTGCCCAACCGCAACAGCTTGTAGTGCAGATACTCCCCGAGGATCGCGCTGGCCGCAACGCCATAAATCTGCACGGACTGCGCCTGGTGCAGCGCCAGTGCGGCCTTTTCAAGCAGCGTGCGGTCAAGGAGCCGGGCGGTATCCTGCAAAGCTTGCACCGACTCATCCACGACGTTATCAATCTCATCGCCCGCCTGACGCGCGGGCTGGCCCTGCTGAATATCCAGCGCAAGCGCCATTTTAAATTCGTTATAGCCCTTGCAGCCCAGCGTCCGGCAAAGACGCGTGACGCTGGCCTCGCTGGTGTGGCTCTCGCGCGCCAGCTCGGTGATCGTCAGATAGAGCACCCGGGCAGGATCGCTGAGGACAAACTCGCCGAGTTTTTGTTGTGTTGGGCTGTACCCGGAAGCCTCCTGGCGTAGCTTCAGCAGCAGGTTTTCATGGTCTGACATGCTCGATCCTTAATGCGTTTCTCTGCGACTAGTGTGGCGGAAAGCGGGGGAAAGATGCCAGTCATTTTGAAAAAGTATGATCGTCGTCCTGGTTTTTGATGATAATTTTCACTATTAAATATTTATATGGTAAAAATTTTCATCGTTTAATGAGGGGATGAAAAAATGATGCAAATATTCAGTGGGGCTTCTTCAGGAGGATGGTTTGAAAAAGCGCAGCGCTTTGGCAAATCCTTTATGTTGCCGATTGCCGTGTTGCCTGCGGCGGGTCTGCTGCTGGGGATAGGCGGCGCGCTATCGAATCCCAACACGCTGGCAGCCTATCCGTTTTTAGACGTGAGCTGGCTGCAGGCCATTTTCACCATCATGAGCAGCGCAGGATCCATCGTGTTTGCGAACCTCTCGGTGCTGTTTGCCGTTGGGGTGGCCGTCGGGCTGGCAAAAAGCGATAAGGGCACGGCCGGGCTGGCGGCATTACTCGCGTTTCTGGTGATGAATGCCACCATCAACGCGCTGCTGATCCTCACCGGCAAACTGGCGCAGGAGAACCCGGGGGCCGTGGGGCAGGGCATGACGCTGGGTATTCAGACGCTGGAAACCGGCGTGTTTGGCGGCGTGGTGATTGGACTGGTGACCTGCGCACTCCATCATCGGTTTAATAAAATTGCGCTTCCACAGTTCCTCGGGTTCTTTGGCGGCTCGCGCTTTGTCCCCATTATCAGCTCCCTGGCGGCGATACTCGTCGGTGCGCTCATGACCGTGGTCTGGCCGCATTTCCAGAAGCTGATTTTTGGTCTGGGCGGGCTGGTGGATGCTACGGGTTATCTGGGCACCCTGCTGTACGGCTTTATTCTCCGCATGCTGGGCCCGTTTGGTTTGCACCACATCTTCTATCTGCCTTTCTGGACTACCGCGCTTGGCGGGAGTGAAATCGTCAACGGACACCTCGTGGAAGGCACGCAGCGGATCTTCTTTGCCCAGCTGGCCGACCCGAACACGCAGCATTTCTATGAGGGCACGTCACGCTTCATGTCCGGGCGCTTTATTACGATGATGTTTGGCCTGCTCGGCGCGTGTCTGGCGATGTACCACACGGCTAAACCCGAGAACAAAAAGCGCGTTGCCGGGCTGCTGCTCTCTGCGGCGTTAACCTCGTTCCTTACCGGGATTACCGAGCCTATTGAGTTCTCCTTCCTGTTTATTGCGCCGGTGCTTTACGTCCTTCATGCGCTGTTTGACGGGCTGGCGTTCATGCTCGCACACATGCTGCATATCACCATCGGGCAAACCTTCTCTGGCGGTTTCATCGACTTCGTGCTGTTCGGCATTTTGCAGGGGGAGGCCAAAACCAACTGGATGTTCGTTCCGCTGGCCGGCGTACCGTGGTTTTTCCTTTACTACTTTACCTTCCGATATCTGATTAACCGTTTTGATTTCGCCACGCCGGGTCGGGAAAAGGAGGCGATGGCTGACGAGGTCAGCCTGCCGCAAAACGAACGCGCCGCTGCGGTGATCGCCGGATTAGGCGGAAAAGACAATCTGGAAGAGGTGGACTGCTGCGCCACGCGTCTTCGCGTTACGGTCAAGGACGGCAGCAAAGTGAATGACGCGGCGCTGAAAGCCACCGGGGCGCGTGGCGTTATCGTGCGCGGCAACGGTGTTCAGGTCATCTATGGCCCGCACGTCACGATTATCAAAAACGAAGTGGAAGAGATCTTATCGTAATGAAAACTGTACTGGATACCCTGAAGGGAAAACTGGTCGTCTCCTGTCAGGCGCTGGAAAATGAACCGCTGCATAGCCCGTTTATTATGTCGCGAATGGCGCTGGCGGCGGCACAGGGCGGGGCCGCCGCAATTCGTGCCAACAGCGTGGTGGATATCGAGGCCATTAAGCAGCAGGTCTCTTTGCCTGTTATCGGCATCATCAAACGGGATTACCCGGAAAGCGAGGTATTTATCACCGCGACAATGAAAGAGGTGGATGAGCTCATGGCCGTATCTCCGGAAATCATTGCGCTTGATGCGACGGCGCGGGAGCGTCCCGGCGGAGAATCTCTGGAAACGCTGGTCACGCGCATACGCTCACGTTACTCCTCAGTATTGCTGATGGCGGATATTTCAACGGTCGAAGAGGCCGTGAAGGCGCAGGCGCTGGGCTTTGACTGCGTCGGCACCACGCTTTATGGCTATACGGCGGAAACGGTGGGCCATTCGCTTCCTGAGAACGACTGCGCGTTCCTGAAGGCCGTGCTGGCTGCCGTAACGGTCCCCGTAATTGCCGAAGGCAACGTGGATACGCCTGAACGCGCGGCCAGATGCCTGGCGCTAGGGGCGCATACGGTCGTTGTCGGCGGTGCGATCACCCGTCCACAGCAAATTACCGAGCGTTTTATGGCGGCGATTGGCGCGCAAAGCACCGATGGAGCATGACCATCAGGCGGGGATCTGCGATACTTATCGTTTATCCCCTTTACTGAGATGACTATGCAGTACCCGATTAACGAGATGTTCCAGACCCTGCAAGGCGAGGGTTACTTTACCGGCGTTCCCGCTATTTTCATTCGTTTACAGGGATGCCCGGTTGGCTGTGCCTGGTGTGATACCAAACATACGTGGGATAAGCTCGCAGATCGGGAAGTGTCGCTGTTTAGCATTCTGGCGAAAACCAAAGAGAGCGATAAGTGGGGCGCGGGCAGTTCAGAAGATCTGCTGGCCATTATTGGTCGTCAGGGCTGGACGGCGCGTCACGTGGTGATCACCGGCGGTGAGCCCTGCATCCACGATCTGACGCCGCTGACCGAGCTGCTCGAAAAGAACGGCTACAGCTGCCAGATTGAAACCAGCGGCACCCATGAAGTGCGCTGTTCACACACCACCTGGGTGACGGTATCGCCAAAAGTGAATATGCGCGGCGGGTATGACGTGCTGTCTCAGGCGCTGGAACGCGCGGATGAGATTAAGCACCCGGTTGGGCGCGTGCGTGATATCGAAGCGCTGGATGAACTGCTGGCAACGCTGACGGATGAAAAGCAGCGCGTCATTGCGCTACAGCCGATCAGCCAGAAAGACGACGCGACGCGCCTGTGCATTGAAACCTGTATTGCGCGCAACTGGCGCCTGTCGATGCAGACGCACAAGTACCTGAATATTGCCTGACCCTTTCGTGGCCCCGCCTATCGCGGGGCCCGACCTGAAGGGAGTAACGCCCAGGTCACTCCCACCGAAGCGAGACACATCGCGCTGTTGAAAAGGAGGGCATACTGTGCGGCGATGGCCATGCCCAGCGGCAGCAGCAGCGCATAGAGCGACGCGGTAACCGCGATCCCCATCGCTCCCCCCAGCGAGCTGCCCATTTTGTACACCCCCGAGGCCACCCCGACTTTGTTTTCTGGCGCGTTCATCACCGCCGTATCCGTTGACGGCGTGGCGTAACATCCCAGCCCCAGACCAAATAAAATGTTACTGAGAAAGACGGTGACGATGTAGATCTCCTTGCTTAAAAACGTGCAGGAGATGAGCGTGATGCCCGTTGCGGTCAGCAGCGGCCCGGTCATCATCGGCAGGCGCGCGCCGTAGCGCTGAAGCAGCTTTTCCCCTACCCGGATCATCGCCAGCACGGTAATCAGATACCCCAGCGTCATCATGCCGGTTTGCAATGGCGACAGACGGTGGCCCTGCTGCAGCCAGATGCTGGCGATCATCATGGTGCCAATGCAGCCGTTGAGCAAAAAGTTAGAGAATACCGAGGCGCTGTAGGCCCGGTTTTTAAACAGGGCAAAATCAATCAACGCCGCGTCACCCTTGCGTCGCCCGGTGAGCACAAAGCAGGCTGCTGCCAGCGCGGCGCCCCCCAGCACCAGCAGCGACAGGCCGCTGCTCCAGCCCCAGCTGTGGCCTTTGCTGATAAACAGGTTCAGCAGCACCAGCATGCAGACAAAGCTCACCAGACCGCCAATATCCAGCTTATGGCGGCTCGCGCCGTCGCTTCGGCTTTCCGGCGTGCCGCGGATCAGCAGCAGCGATGCCGCTGCCACCAGCATGGAAAAAATGAAGATCCATCGCCAGCCGAGCGTGGTGGCGATGGCGCCGCCGACAAACGAGCTCAGCCCGCTGCCGCCCCATGAGCCGATGACCCAAAAGCTGATTGCCCGCTGGCGAGCGTTGCCTTGATACCAGGTTTTAATCAGCGCCAGAGTTGCGGGCATGATGCAGGCCGCTGACAGCCCCTGTACCGCTCTCCCCAGCAGAAACAGAACCGGCTCCCACGACACGAAAAGCAAGGCGCTACCGATGATGCTCAGCGCGAGGCCAATGTAGGTCATACGCACGCGGCCAAACTTATCGGCAAAGCCGCCGCAGGCAACGACAAAACAGCCGCTGAATAGCGCACTGAGGCTGACCGCCAGCGTGAGGGTTTCAAGGGAGATAGTGAGGCTGTTTTTCATTGCCGGGACAACGTTTATCACCGACTGCGCAAATAACCAGAAGGTCAGAACGCTCATCACAATACCGGCCAGCAGCCGATCGTTACCGGCGTAGGACGGTGTGCCTGTCAGGGGTACGGTACTCATCGTGCGGCCCTCCGGGGTTGGTGCGAATCAGCGCAGATAGTGCTCGGTCAACGCACTCCAGAGTGCCGCGCCGGTAAGCAGAAGCTTGTCGTTAAAGTCGTAGCCTGGGTTATGCACCATGCAGCGCTCCGGCTCATCGCCCGCGCCGAGGGTGAAGTAACAGCCGTTGGGGTTTTTCTCGAGCATGAACGCAAAATCTTCGCTTCCCATAAAGGCATTCACCGACGTGACGGCATCCTGACCGAACAGGTCGGTCGCCACCGTGCGCACCATATCATTGGCCTGCGGGCTATTGCGCAGCACCGGGCTGCCGTTCACATGACGAATCGTGGCCGTGGCGTTGAAGCTTTCAGCCTGTGCCACGGCAATGTCGTGGATTCGCTGCAGGACGGTTTGACGCACCGCTTCGTCCAGCGTGCGCACGGTCAGCTTCATTAATACCTTATCGTTGATAATATTCGGGGCATGTCCCGCCTGGATGCTGCCCACGGTTACGACGACCGGCTGGAATGGGGTGATATTCCTCGACACAATCGACTGCAGGGCGAGGGTGATATGGCAGGCAACCAGCGTGGCATCAACGGTGTGTTCCGGAACGGCGCCGTGACCCCCTACGCCGTTCACTTCAATATGAACGGTGTCAGAGGAGGCCATCATGGCGCCATCGCGCAGGCCAATTTTCCCAAGCGGCTGGGAGGGCATGTTGTGCAGGCCAAAAATATGGTCGCAGGGGAATTGTTCAAACAGGCCATCTTCAACCATGACGCGCCCGCCATACAGCAGCTCTTCGGCTGGCTGAAAAATCAGATGCAGCGTGCCGCTAAAGTTGCGGCTTCGGGCCAGATACTCTGCGGCATAAAGCAGGGTAGTGGTGTGGCCATCGTGCCCGCAGCCGTGAAATTTACCTTCAACCGTGCTGCTCCACGTTTTGCCGCTATTTTCCTGCATCGGCAGCGCATCCATATCGGCGCGCAGGCCCAGACGTTTGCTGCCGTTTCCTACCTTCAGGGTGCCGACTACCCCGGTTTTGGCCATTCCCCGGTGGACCTCATAGCCCCACTGCTCCAGGAGTGACGCGACGCGGTCGCTGGTTTTGTGCTCCTCGAAGCCTGTTTCGGGATGTCGGTGAAACTCGCGGCGTAATTCAGTGAACTGAGCCTCGGAGCCTCGCAGCGCGTCAACAATTGGATGTGTCATTTTTGTTATCCTTTTCCTGCCAAATGGTGTTAGTTTCGAGTTTATGTCGATCGCATTGCCGGAAAATGTCCTTTTTTGTTGTAAATCGACGCCTTTTTTCTGATTGTTTTTCATATGATTCGGTTATGACAAAAAAGAGTGCGTCATTTTTTGTCTTCGTGGAGGGGGCGAATGGAACATCGTGGAAATGAGTTTGCGATAGCCGTTGAGGACATTCGCCTGTTCGCGCAGGATGAAGGCGATTTGCTGACGATACTGTGGGTGCTGGAAGGGCAAGCTGAACTGCAAACCGAGGCGGGACAAGAAAGGGTCCCGACAAATGGCCTTGTAGTGATAAACCGCCATCAGCGATGGAGGCTTATCAGCCAGAACGCGAATGTGACTCTGCGTGTCGTTCTATCCGGACGCTGGGTAATCCAGCTGTACAATGATTTTTTTGCCCATGATTATGCGGTTCCGGAGGAGTCAGGCGGGCGCTGGCCGCAGTGTGACGAGCTTCGGCACCTGCTGCGCCAGCTGCTGGTGGTGACGCTGGTCAACGATCCGCATCGCTACCGGCTGGAGGCGAATCGCTGGCTGAGCGAGATCCTGCTGCTGCTGATTGGTCGCTTTCAGCAGCCCGTCCGCCAGAAACCCCGGAACCAGCACGCCAACGTAAGCAAGCGCATCGCCCGTGTACTGGAGCGGATCGACGCCAGCTACACCCGCCGCATTACGTTGGCCGAAATCGCAGAGAGTGAGTTCGTCTCAGAAGCGTGGCTCTCTCGTCTCTTTCGAAAAGAGACGGGAGCCAGTTTTATGCAGTACATCACTGCCCTGCGGCTGGAAAAAGCGGCTGACGCCCTGTGTCTCACCAGCCGCCCTCTGCATCAGATTGCGCTGGAGAATGGATTTGCCAGCACACGTATGATGACCGATAGTTTCCAGCGCTATCACAATATGTCTCCGGGTGAGTTTCGTAAGGCCGGGCGCCATCGTCCCCTTGCGTTCCGCCCGCGCACGACCGTGGATGAACAGCGTTTCCCTGTTGCGGTGGATACGTTATTTAGCCTGCTTAACGACGCGGAGACCCGCGGTTGGGAACCCTCGCCGCTAACCTACTCCCCCTGTCAGGAGCGGATACTGGATGTGCAGCAGCTTTATCCGCTCTCTTCCGCGCTGCGCCGCACGCGGCTGGTCATCACCCTGCGCGAGCTAGACGATTTGCTGCGGGAGGATGTTCGTCGGCATCTGGAGGCGCTACACGAGGCGATCCCGATTGAGGGTATTGATATCGCCGAACCTTTTCTCAGCAGCCGTCTGTTCGCTACGGGGTGGGACGATCCCCAAATGGCGGGCTACGCCTGTTGGTATCATCTGCAGCAATTGTTTACCTGGGTGGCGAAAAAAGGCTGGACGGTCCTGCTGCACACGGGGGTCACTACCCGATGCGATCTCCTGACGCGCTTTTTGCAGCTTTCGGTTAACCGATTTTTGCCCGACATTACCGCTGGCTGGCACGTCGTCATGCACTGGTCTCCCCAGGCAAACGAGGAAACCCAGGAGCACGCCTGGCGGGCGCAGCGGGCGGCGCTGAGGGCCTACCTTCCGCAGGCAAAATTTGGGGTGTGGCATCGCTTCTCCCCCGATGGTAGCGAGCTGAGCGGTGACGCGCTGTTCCGTTCTGACATTCTGGACGAGGCTGATTTCCTCGCATGTCCGGCAGATGCCAACGAGCTGCTCGATCTGGCGCAGCTGGATCCCGCGCATCTTTCCTCGTCTGAAAATTACCCGGTGCTAAAGGTCCGCCAGATCCTCGCCGCCCTTCGCCAGCGGCAGCGGACGCTGCCGGTATGGTTACTCTCGTGGAATACTCTTACGGGGAATACGCGGGCGACCAACGGCTGGTTTTTTCGCGGTGCGCTGTTGATGCAGAATCTGCTCGGGCTTTCAGAACAGGTATGGCTGGCGGGATTCTGGCTTAATTCTGGTTTACAGGGGGAAGCGAGGGCGAACAACACCCTCGATACATCGAGCCTTGCGCTTCAATATAATCACGGCCTTCCACGGCCCATCTATTGGGTACTCTGGCTGTGGCAGCGTCTGCGGGGAGAGATGCTCGTTAACGACAAGAGCGTGCTGCTGCTCCGCCATCAGGGGCGATATCAGCTGCTGTTGCGTAACGTGGTGGTCTTCAATCCTCTGCTCTCCAGCGAGGAGGCTTTTATTCAGCGTTTTCGCCAGCAGTATCATCTTGAGCTGCGAGGAATGCGCGGTCACTGGCGCATAAAGAGACATTTGTTCGATCGGCACAACGGTGCGCTCTATCCGTTGCTTGAAGAAGTACACAGCGACAGCGGGCCTGATGAGGAGATGTGGCGCTGGATTGCGCACAAAGCGCGCCCAACGCTTTCCTTACGCGATGAACGGCTTTATGACGGCTGGCAAATTACAGAATCGCTGGAAAGTAACGCGCTTGTGCTCTATGAGTTCACGCCGCTAAACGTGCGTGGGGAAGAGGAGAATCACTCCCCGCGATAGATGCAGCCCGCGGTGCAGGTCTCTTTGATCATCACCGCGCTTAGCAGCGGTACCAGCGGCTTCATCTGATCCCAAATCCATTTTGCCAGCACTTCGCTGGTCGGGTTTTCAAGGCCCGGGATCTCATTCAGGTAGTAGTGATCCAGACGATCGTAGGTCGGCTTAAACGCCGCCTTCAGCTCGGCAAAATCCATGATCCAACCGGTATGCGGATCAACTTCACCGGTGATCTCAAGACGCACCATGAACGAATGCCCGTGCAGACGGCCACATTTATGTCCTTCAGGGACATGCGGAAGGTGGTGGGCGGCTTCGAAGGTGAAATCTTTAAACAGTGTGGTGGACATGATCGCTCTCAGTAATGCGGAAAAAACCGCCGCATAGTACCGGAAAGCACAATTTTTAGCATTAACTAAAACGGCTCAATAGGTACTGAGCCGCTAAATGTCCAGTTTTTGTTAATTTTATTATTATATTTCAATAGGTTAATTAATCGCTTTTACTGTTAAGAACGATAAGTAAAACAGGTTAGTCCATTTGGTTATTTATTATTTCCATCCCTTCTTTAATTGTTATTATCCTCGCCGTTAACCTTATCTTCAGTTTGGATTTATTCGCTTAAAGTCCGCTTGGCTACTGGAACATAACGACGCATGACAACACAGGCCCCACCTTCAAATTTGCTTCCCCTGAACCCGGAGCAACTGGCGCGCCTTCAGGCTGCCACCTCTGATTTTTCTCCCACTCAGCTTGCCTGGGTCTCCGGTTATTTCTGGGGAATGCTCAATCAGCAGCCTGGCGCTGTGGCGGGTGCACCGGCTACGGCCGTTGAGATTCCGGCCATTACCCTGATTTCCGCCTCGCAGACGGGCAACGCCCGCCGCGTGGCCGAAGCGCTGCGCGACGACCTGCTGGCCGCTAAACTGAACGTGAACCTGGTCAACGCCGGGGATTATAAATTCAAGCAAATCGCGTCGGAAAAACTGCTGGTGGTGGTCGCCTCTACGCAGGGTGAAGGTGAACCAGCTGAAGAAGCGGTGGCGCTGCATAAGTTCCTGTTCTCGAAAAAAGCGCCGAAGCTGGATGGGACGGCGTTTGCCGTCTTTGGCCTGGGCGATACCTCCTATGAATTCTTCTGCCAGTCCGGCAAAGACTTCGACAGCAAGCTGGCGGAGCTGGGCGCGGAGCGTCTGCTGGACCGCGTTGATGCGGATGTCGAATACCAGACCGCCGCCGCTGAATGGCGTGCCCGCATCGTTGAAGTGCTAAAAGCGCGCGTGCCGAAAGAGACCTCGACGCAGGCCGCGTTCACCGCGACGGGTGCTGTTAACGACATCCACACCAGCCCGTACACCAAAGAGGCGCCGCTGACGGCGAGCCTGTCGGTGAACCAGAAAATTACCGGCCGCGACTCAGAAAAAGACGTGCGTCATATCGAAATCGATTTAGGCGACTCGGGGCTGCGCTATCAGCCTGGCGATGCGCTGGGCGTCTGGTATCAGAACGATCCGGCGCTGGTGAAAGAGCTGGTTGAGCTGCTGTGGCTGAAAGGCGACGAGCCTGTCACCGTCGACGGCAAATCGCTGCCGTTATCCGAGGCGCTGCAGTGGCATTTCGAACTGACGGTGAACACCCCGAATATCGTCGAAAATTATGCCACCTTAACGCGCAGCGAATCTCTGCTGCCGCTGGTGGGCGACAAGGCGCAGCTGCAGCATTACGCCGCGACGACGCCGATTGTCGATATGGTGCGTTTCTCTCCGGCTCAGCTGCATGCCGATGCGCTGATCGGCCTGCTGCGTCCGCTAACCCCGCGCCTGTACTCCATCGCCTCTTCGCAGGCCGAAGTGGAGAGTGAAGTGCATGTTACCGTCGGCGTGGTGCGCTACGACATCGAAGGCCGCGCGCGCGCGGGTGGGGCGTCGAGCTTCCTGGCCGATCGCGTGGAAGAAGAGGGCGAAGTGCGCGTCTTTATCGAGCACAACGATAACTTCCGCCTGCCGGCAAACCCGGAAACACCGGTCATCATGATTGGCCCGGGCACCGGCATTGCGCCGTTCCGCGCCTTCATGCAGCAGCGCGCGGCAGACGGCGCGTCTGGTAAGAACTGGCTGTTCTTCGGCAATCCGCACTTTACCGAAGATTTCCTCTACCAGGTTGAGTGGCAGCGCTATGTGAAAGAAGGCGTACTGACCCGCATCGATCTGGCCTGGTCCCGCGACCAGAAAGAAAAAGTATACGTACAAGACAAACTGCGCGAACAGGGCGCAGAGCTGTGGCGCTGGATCAATGACGGTGCCCACATTTATGTCTGCGGCGACGCCAATCGCATGGCGAAAGACGTTGAGCAGGCACTGCTGGAAGTGATTGCCGAATTCGGCGGTATGGATGCCGAAACGGCGGATGAATTTTTAAGTGAGCTGCGCGTTGAGCGCCGTTATCAGCGAGATGTCTACTAATGAGCGAAAAACATCCAGGGCCACTGGTGGTCGAAGGTAAACTGACAGACGCCGAGCGCATGAAGCTGGAAAGCAACTATCTGCGCGGCACCATTGCTGAAGATCTGAATGACGGTCTCACCGGCGGTTTTAAAGGCGACAACTTCCTGCTGATCCGCTTCCACGGCATGTACCAGCAGGACGACCGCGACATCCGCGCCGAGCGTGCCGAGCAGAAGCTGGAGCCGCGTCACGCGATGCTGCTGCGCTGCCGTCTGCCGGGCGGGGTGATCACCACCAAGCAGTGGCAGGCGATCGACAAGTTTGCCGGTGAAAACACGATCTACGGCAGCATTCGTCTAACCAACCGTCAGACCTTCCAGTTCCACGGCATTCTGAAGAAGAACGTTAAGCCGGTGCACCAGATGCTGCACTCGGTCGGGCTGGACGCGCTGGCGACCGCCAACGACATGAACCGTAACGTGCTCTGCACCTCGAACCCGTATGAGTCCGAGCTGCACGCCGAAGCCTACGAGTGGGCGAAGAAGATCTCTGAGCACCTGCTGCCGCGTACGCGCGCCTATGCCGAGATTTGGCTCGATCAGGAAAAAGTCGCGACCACCGACGAAGAACCGATCCTTGGCCAGACCTACCTGCCGCGCAAGTTTAAAACCACGGTAGTGATCCCGCCGCAGAACGATATCGACCTGCACGCCAACGACATGAACTTCGTGGCGATAGCCGAAAACGGCAAGCTGGTGGGCTTTAACCTGCTGGTGGGCGGCGGCCTGTCCATCGAACATGGTAACAAGAAAACCTACGCCCGTACCGCGAGCGAGTTCGGCTTCCTGCCGCTCGAGCATACGCTGGCCGTGGCGGAAGCGGTGGTGACGACCCAGCGCGACTGGGGTAACCGTACCGATCGTAAAAACGCGAAAACCAAATACACCCTGGAGCGCGTGGGCGTGGAGACGTTCAAAGCGGAAGTGGAGCGTCGTGCGGGCATCAAATTTGAGCCGATCCGCCCTTACGAATTCACCGGTCGCGGCGATCGCATTGGCTGGGTAAAAGGCATCGACAATAAATGGCACCTGACGCTGTTTATTGAAAACGGCCGTATTCTGGATTATCCGGGACGTCCGCTGAAAACCGGTCTGCTGGAAATTGCGAAGATCCACAAAGGTGAGTTCCGCATTACCGCTAACCAGAACCTGATTATTGCCGGCGTGCCGGAAAGCCAGAAGGCGAAGATCGAGAAGCTGGCGCGCGAACACGGGTTAATGGATGCGGTTAAGCCGCAGCGTGAAAACTCGATGGCCTGCGTATCGTTCCCGACCTGCCCGCTGGCGATGGCCGAAGCGGAACGTTTCCTGCCGTCGTTTACCGACAAAGTGGAAGCGATTCTGGAAAAACACGGCATTCCGGACGAGCATATTGTTATGCGCGTCACCGGTTGTCCGAACGGCTGTGGTCGCGCGATGCTGGCCGAGCTTGGTCTGGTGGGGAAAGCGCCGGGGCGCTATAACCTGCATCTGGGCGGTAACCGTATCGGCACGCGCATTCCGCGCATGTTCCGCGAGAACATCACCGAGCCGGAAATTCTTGATTCCATCGACGAGCTTGTCGGGCGCTGGGCGAAAGAGCGCGAAGCGGGTGAAGGCTTCGGCGACTTTACGGTGCGTGCGGGCATCATTCGCCCGGTGCTCGATCCCGCAAGGGATTTCTGGGAGTAACCACGAGAGGTAACTATGTCCGAACTCGATCTAAACGCCCTTAATGACCTGCCAAAAGTCGAACGTATTCTGGCGCTGGCAGAAACCAATGCTCACCTTGAAAAGCTGGACGCCGAAGGGCGCGTGGCGTGGGCGCTGGAAAACCTGCCGGGAGAATATGTGCTCTCGTCGAGCTTTGGTATTCAGGCGGCGGTCAGCCTGCATCTGGTGAATCAGATCCGTCCGGACATTCCGGTGATCCTCACCGATACCGGCTACCTGTTCCCGGAAACCTACCAGTTTATTGACGAGCTGACGGACAAGCTCAAGCTGAACCTTAAGGTCTACCGCGCGACGGAAAGCGCGGCCTGGCAGGAGGCGCGCTACGGTAAGCTGTGGGAACAGGGCGTTGAGGGCATTGAGAAATACAATGAGATCAACAAGGTCGAGCCGATGAACCGGGCGCTGAAAGAGCTTAATGCTCAGACGTGGTTTGCGGGCCTGCGCCGCGAGCAGTCCGGCAGCCGGGCAACCTTACCGGTGCTGGCGGTGCAGCGCGGCGTGTTTAAAGTGCTGCCGATTATCGACTGGGATAACCGGACGGTGTACCAGTATCTGCAAAAACACGGGCTGAAGTACCATCCGCTGTGGGATCAGGGCTATCTGTCAGTGGGGGATACCCACACCACGCGTAAGTGGGAACCGGGAATGGCGGAAGAAGAGACGCGATTCTTCGGGCTGAAGCGCGAGTGCGGGCTGCACGAAGGGTGATCCTTTATCCACCCTCTCCCTGTGGGAGAGGGTTGGGGTGAGGGCATCAGGCCCCGCTATACTTAAAAACCTCAGGCTTTCCCCGCTTTCGCCAGCTCCTTCACCAGCGGCAACATCACCTTCACTATATCACGGCTGCGGTGTTCAATCCGCTGCGGCAGCGCGCGATCGATGTGCTGCTGATTATCCAGCATCACGTTGTGCCAGCTTGTCCCGTCCGGGAAGGCTTTCGATTTAGCCCGCTGCTGGTAGCCATCTTTTTTGCCCAGCGCCCAGTTTGTCGCTTCCACATACAGCACAGGAATGCCCGCCTTATCGAACACTTCCCCGTCGTTGCAGCAGCCTGTTCCTCGCGGATAATCCGGGTTACCGCCGGGATTGCTGGTGGCATAAACGCCATGGCTGCGGGCAATCGCCAGCGCACGGTCGCGCGTCAGTTTTCGCACGGTACCCGGTGTACTCTGCCCGCTGTTGAAATAGAGCTTGTCGCCGACGATCAGGTTGTCGAGGTTGATCACCAGCAGCGTATTTTTCTTCTCCTCGGCGCTCATGCGTTTAAGGAGATTCTCAGCGCCGAGTTTGCCCTCTTCTTCACCGCTGGTGGCAACAAAACGAATGCCATATTGGGTGGGAATATCTTTCATCCGCTCGGCCAGTTCGAGCATCACGCCCAGGCCTGCAGCGTTGTCGTCCATGCCCTGCAGCGTCAGCCCGCCGAGGTTGTTATCCGTGTCGGCATCGCTCATCGGAGCGTAGGTATCAAGGTGCGCCATAATAATAATTTGCTCTTTTGCGCTGCCTTCGTGGGCCGCAATTACCGTACTGCCGGTCACGTTATGCCAGTTTTTCGTTTTATTTCGCGAGGTATAGACGTAGCGGCTGTGAAACGACCGGATGTCGCTCTGGTAACCCATCTCAGCAAACTGCTGGCGAAGATAGTCCGCGGAGAGCATTTCCGCAGGCGAACCGGTCATGCGGCCAGGGAAAACGGTGGCAATATGCCGCGCCTGCATATTGGCGATTTCACCATAAGGTTGGTTTTTTGCCTGAGCAGGAAGAATAAAGCAAACGCCGAGCGCCAGGGCAGCAATACGGTGGCGCGTTGCGGAAAACATAGTGAGTCCTTAAAAACAGAGCAAAATAATAACCCGCCTAGTATGAAACTGTGATCGTCCATACACAATTTGAATTGCTCTTAAATGCCCGAAATTTCGCGCGTTAAGCACTTTTTGGTATTAGCATTTTCACGGCGTTATTCCATTGAGTAACTACTCATTCCAATTCGTAATTTCATTCGGTCTAAGCCGCCCCCTATAGTCCCTCTATTCCTCGTTGTTAGTGAGTTGTTGCCTGTGGACTATCTGCCCTTATTTGCTGCGATTAAAGAGAAACCGGTGCTGGTTGTTGGCACGGGTGAAATCGCCGATCGCAAAATCGCGTTTCTGCAGCGCGCAGGGGCCCAGGTGCAGGTCGTTGCAGAGGCAGATTTTCACGAGTCACAAATCGACAGCGTGGTGCTGGTTATTGCGGCGACCGAAGATCGTGAACTGAACCGGCGGATCTCCGACGCCGCGCAGGCCCGTTATCGCCTTGTGAACGTGGTGGACGACCAGCCGTTGTGCTCGTTTATCTTTCCGTCGATCGTTGACCGTTCGCCGCTGCTGGTGGCGATCTCCTCTGGCGGTACCGCACCGGTGCTGGCGCGCGTGCTGCGTGAAAAAATCGAAGCGCTGCTGCCGACCAGCCTCGGGCGCATGGCGGAGAAAGCCAGCTACTGGCGTAACCACCTGAAAACCCGCCTGACCAGCGTGACTGAACGCCGTCGCTTCTGGGAACGCGTGTTTCGCGGCCGCTTCGCCAGCCTGATGCATGCCGGCAATGAAACGGCTGCGCAGAAAATCCTCGAGGATGAACTGGATAACCCCGGCAGCACGGGCGGGGAGATCATCCTGGTAGGCGCGGGGCCTGGCGATGCCGGGCTCCTGACGCTGCGCGGCCTGCAGGTGCTGCAGGACGCGGACGTCGTGTTCTACGACCATCTGGTCACCGACGGCGTGCGCGAGCTGATCCGTCGCGACGCGGAGCAAATCTGCGTGGGCAAACGGGCAGGCGAGCACTCGGTGCCGCAGCACGACACCAACCAGATGCTGGTTGACGCTGCCAAAGCGGGCAAAACCGTGGTGCGCCTGAAGGGGGGCGACCCGTTCATTTTCGGACGCGGCGGCGAAGAGCTGCAGGCGGCAGCCGAAGCGGGCGTGCCGTTCCAGGTGGTGCCCGGCATCACAGCGGCCTCTGCGGTGACGGCCTACGCCGGTATTCCGCTGACCCATCGCGATTACGCCCAGAGCGTCACCTTTGTGACCGGCCACTACAAGGCCGACAGTACGCCGTTTGACTGGTCGCATCTCGCCCAGAGCCGCCAGACGCTGGCGATATACATGGGCACGATGAAGGCGGCGGACATCAGCGAACAGCTTATTCAGCACGGTCGCGAGGCGACGACGCCCGTTGCCGTCATTTCTCGCGGCACGCGCGTCGATCAGCACGTTGCGACGGGCACGCTGGAACATCTTGCAACCCTGGCGAAAGACGCCCCTATGCCCGCCCTGATAGTGGTGGGTGAAGTGGTGCAGCTGCACAGCACGCTCGCCTGGTTCCAACACACAACCGATACAGAAGGCTTTGGTTCTTCTGTTGTAAATTTGGCTTAAGGAACGGTTATGGACCAAAAACGTCTTACACACCTGCGGCAGCTTGAAGCGGAGAGTATCCATATCATCCGCGAAGTGGCCGCCGAGTTTTCTAACCCGGTGATGATGTACTCCATCGGTAAAGATTCCAGCGTCATGCTGCATCTGGCGCGTAAAGCGTTTTATCCGGGCACGCTGCCGTTCCCGCTGCTGCACGTGGACACCGGCTGGAAGTTCCGCGAGATGTACGAATTCCGCGACCGAACCGCGAAAGCCTACGGTTGCGAGCTGTTGGTGCATAAAAACCCGGAAGGGGTGGCGATGGGCATTAACCCGTTCGTGCACGGCAGCGCCAAACACACCGATATCATGAAGACCGAAGGGCTAAAGCAGGCGCTGAATAAATACGGTTTTGACGCGGCCTTCGGCGGCGCGCGCCGTGACGAAGAGAAATCCCGCGCCAAAGAGCGTATCTACTCCTTCCGCGACCGCTTCCACCGCTGGGACCCAAAAAACCAGCGCCCGGAGCTGTGGCACAACTACAACGGTCAGATCAACAAGGGCGAAAGCATCCGCGTCTTCCCGCTCTCCAACTGGACCGAGCTGGATATCTGGCAGTACATCTATCTGGAAAACATCGAAATCGTTCCGCTGTACCTGGCCGCCGAGCGCCCTGTGCTGGAGCGTGACGGCATGCTGATGATGATCGACGACGATCGCATCGACCTGCAGCCGGGTGAAGTGATCAAAAAACAGATGGTGCGTTTCCGCACCCTCGGCTGCTGGCCGCTGACCGGCGCGGTGGAATCCAACGCCCAGACGCTGCCGGAGATCATCGAAGAGATGCTGGTGTCGACCACCAGCGAGCGACAGGGGCGCGTGATTGACCGCGACCAGGCAGGCTCCATGGAGCTGAAGAAACGTCAGGGTTATTTCTAAGGAGCCGCCATGAATACCACTATTGCTCAACAAATTGCCAACGAAGGCGGCGTGGAAGCGTATCTGCACGCGCAACAACACAAAAGCCTGCTGCGTTTTCTGACCTGCGGCAGCGTGGATGACGGGAAAAGTACCCTGATTGGCCGCCTGCTGCACGATACGCGCCAGATTTACGAAGATCAGCTCTCTTCCCTGCATAACGACAGTAAACGTCACGGCACCCAGGGTGAAAAACTCGACCTGGCGCTGCTGGTGGATGGCCTGCAGGCGGAGCGCGAGCAGGGCATCACGATTGACGTGGCCTACCGCTACTTCTCTACCGAGAAGCGCAAATTTATTATCGCCGACACCCCGGGGCACGAACAGTACACCCGCAATATGGCGACCGGCGCGTCGACCTGCGACCTGGCGATCCTGCTGATGGACGCGCGTAAAGGCGTGCTGGATCAGACCCGTCGCCACAGCTTTATCTCGACGCTGCTGGGGATCAAACACCTGGTGGTGGCGGTCAACAAGATGGATCTGGTGAACTTCAGCGAAGAAAAATTCGAGGAGATCCGCCAGAGCTATCTGACCTTTGCTGAACAGCTGCCGGGCAACCTGGATATCCGCTTTGTGCCGCTCTCGGCGCTGGAAGGGGATAACGTCGCGTCCCAAAGCGCGAACATGCCGTGGTACAGCGGCCCGACGCTGCTGGAAGTGCTGGAAACGGTTGAAATTCAGCGCGTGGTCGACACTCAGCCGATGCGCTTCCCGGTGCAATACGTGAACCGTCCTAACCTCGATTTCCGCGGTTTCTCCGGCACCCTTGCGTCAGGCTCCGTAAAGGTCGGTCAGCGCGTCAAGGTGCTGCCATCCGGCGTGGAATCGACCATCGCACGCATCGTCACCTTCGACGGTGACCTGCAGGACGCAGGCGCCGGTGAAGCGGTTACGCTGGTGCTGAAAGACGAGATTGATATCAGCCGGGGCGATCTTCTGGTAGACGCGCAGGAAACGCTGGCGGCGGTACAGGGCGCGTCCGTTGATGTGGTGTGGATGGCCGAACAGCCGCTGACCGCTGGCCAGAGCTATGACATCAAAATTGCCGGCAAGAAAACCCGCGCCCGCGTGGACGGCATTCAGTTCCAGGTGGATATCAACAACCTGACCCAGCGTGACGTCACTGAGCTGCCGCTGAACGGCATTGGTCTGGTCGATCTGACCTTCGACGAACCGCTGGTTTTGGATCCGTATCAGCAAAATCCGGTGACGGGCGGGCTTATCTTTATTGACCGCCTGACGAACGTCACCGTCGGCGCGGGGATGGTCCGTGAGCCAAACGAACAGGCGTCCGCGGCTTCAGAATTCAGCGCCTTCGAGCTGGAGCTGAACGCGCTGGTGCGTAAACACTTCCCGCACTGGGGCGCGCGCGATCTGCTGGGAGGCAAGTAATGGCTGCCCATGATGAGAACGTCGTCTGGCATCCTCATCCGGTCACCGTTGCCCAGCGCGAACAGCTCCACGGTCACCGTGGGGTTGTGCTGTGGTTTACCGGGCTGTCCGGCTCGGGTAAATCGACGGTGGCGGGCGCGCTGGAAGAGGCATTGCATCAGCATGGCGTAAGCACGTACCTGCTGGATGGCGACAACGTGCGCCATGGCCTGTGTAGCGATTTAGGGTTCAGCGACGACGACCGCAAAGAGAACATCCGCCGGGTGGGCGAAGTGGCCAGCCTGATGGCCGACGCCGGGCTGGTGGTGCTGACCGCGTTTATCTCTCCGCACCGCGCCGAGCGCCAGATGGTGCGCGAACGCGTCGGTCAGGATCGCTTTATCGAGGTGTTTGTCGATACGCCGCTGGAGATTTGCGAAGCGCGCGACCCGAAAGGGCTATACAAAAAAGCGCGTGCCGGAGAATTGCGCAACTTCACCGGAATTGACGCGGTATACGAAGCGCCTGAATCGCCTGAAATTCACCTGGAAGGTCAACAATTGGTAACAAATTTAGTAAGCCAATTATTAGACCTGCTCAGACGGGACGATATTATCAGATCCTGAGACGGTATCGTTCGGGAGCTGTCTTCCCGAACGATGAGTCACGGTCACAGGACTAGCTATGCGCAACAGTGAACATTACATCACCACCACCGGGTCGGAGCCGCTTGCGACCGACGACGAAACGACCTGGTCATTTCCTGGGGCCATCATTGGCTTCGTCTCATGGCTGCTGGCGCTGGGTATCCCGTTTCTCATCTACGGCGGTAACACGCTGTTCTTCTTTCTCTACACCTGGCCTTTCTTTCTGGCGCTAATGCCCGTGGCGGTTGTCGTCGGCATTGCGCTGCACTCGCTGCTCAACGGTAAGCTCCTCTACAGCACCGTGGTCACGATTGTGACGGTGGTTCTGATGTTTGGTCTGTTATTTTTGTGGCTCATGGGCTAACTTCAGCCATAATTCAAACCGTAACCAACTGTGTAACGATATTGTGCAGGACGATTCTGCGGAAAAAATGTGGTACATTTGCCCGCGATGTTGCGGCATCTCTGTTACCCCGGCGTAGTGCTCTGGGGAAGTCTTGGGATGATGATGCCGTTTTTCAGGGGGCAGGATGGGTAAACTAACGCTGCTGTTGCTGGCTTTGCTAATCTGGCTGCAATATTCGCTGTGGTTCGGTAAGAACGGACTGCACGACTATAGCCGGGTGAGCGATGACGTCGCGGCTCAGCAGGCAACAAACGCCAAACTTAAGGCGCGAAACGATCAACTCTTTGCTGAAATTGATGACCTCAATGGCGGGCAAGAGGCGATTGAGGAACGCGCACGCAATGAACTCAGTATGACTAAGCCGGGCGAAACCTTTTATCGTCTGGTTCCGGATGCGTCTAAACGCAATCAGGGCTCAGCACAAAATAATCGATAATCAGGCCCAGGATTACGACATGGCAGTAACTTTTTCGGACGTATGCGCCGTGGTGCCGGCCGCAGGTTTTGGCCGGCGCATGCAGACAGAATGTCCCAAGCAGTACCTCTCTATTGGCGATAAAACGATCCTGGAGCACGCCGTGGCGGCGCTGCTGGCGCACCCGCGGGTGACGCGGGTGATCATCGCTATCAGCCCGGGCGATGCGCGCTTCGCGCAGCTCCCGCTGGCAAATCATCCACAGATTACCGTTGTCGATGGCGGTGCAGAGCGCGCCGATTCCGTGCTGGCAGGCATTCAGGCTGCCGGAAACGCCCCGTGGGTACTGGTCCATGACGCGGCGCGTCCGTGCCTGCACCAGGACGACCTTGCGCGCCTGCTGTCGCTGAGCGAAACCAGCAAAGTGGGCGGCATTCTGGCTGCCCCCGTGCGCGACACCATGAAGCGCGCCGAGCCGGGCAAACGGGCTATCGCCCACACCGTCGAACGCGTCGATCTATGGCACGCGCTGACGCCGCAATTTTTCCCCCGCGAATTACTCCACGACTGCTTAACGCGCGCGCTTAACGAAGGTGCGACCATCACGGACGAAGCCTCTGCGCTGGAGTACTGCGGTTTCCATCCTGAGCTTGTTGAAGGACGTGCTGATAATATTAAAGTGACGCGTCCGGAAGATTTACAGCTCGCGGAATTTTATCTTACCCGTTCGACCCATCAGGAGAAGGCATAATGCGAATTGGACACGGTTTTGATGTACACGCCTTTGGCGGCGAAGGCCCAATTATCATTGGCGGCGTGCGCATTCCTTATGAAAAAGGGCTGCTGGCGCATTCTGATGGCGACGTGGCGCTGCATGCGCTGACCGACGCGCTGCTGGGCGCGGCCGCACTGGGTGATATCGGCAAGCTGTTCCCGGACACCGATCCGGCGTTTAAAGGGGCGGACAGCCGTGAACTGCTGCGCGAAGCGTGGCGCCGCATCCAGGCGAAAGGCTACACCCTTGGCAACGTCGACGTGACGATTATCGCTCAGGCCCCAAAAATGCTGCCGCACATTCCGCAGATGCGCGTGTTTATTGCAGAAGATCTGGGCTGCCATATGGACGACGTGAACGTCAAAGCGACGACGACCGAGAAGCTGGGCTTCACCGGGCGTGGCGAAGGTATTGCCTGTGAAGCCGTGGCGCTGCTGATGAAGGCAAGCAAATGACAGACTTCGACAACCTGACATACCTGCACGGTAAACCGCAGGGGAACGGGGTGCTGAAAGCCAGCCCGGAAGATTTCCTCGTGGTCGAGGATCTGGGCTTTGAGCCGGATGGCGAAGGCGAACATATCCTGGTGCGTATTCTGAAAAATGGCTGCAATACCCGCTTTGTGGCCGACGCGCTGGCAAAATTTCTCAAAATTCATGCCCGCGAAGTGAGCTTTGCCGGGCAGAAAGATAAACACGCCGTCACCGAACAGTGGCTCTGCGCGCGCGTTCCCGGCAATGCGATGCCTGATTTAAGCAAATTTGAGCTTGAGGGTTGTAAGGTACTGGAATATGCCCGCCACAAGCGCAAACTACGTCTGGGGGCGTTGAAAGGCAACGCGTTTACGTTGGTGCTGCGCGAAGTGTCCCACCGCGAAGACGTTGAAAAACGTCTGAACGCCATCAGCGACCGCGGCGTACCGAACTACTTTGGCGCGCAGCGCTTTGGCATCGGCGGCAGCAACCTGCAGGGCGCGCTGCGCTGGGCGCAAAGCGATGCGCCGGTACGTGACAGGAATAAACGCAGTTTTTGGTTGTCGGCGGCCCGCAGCGCGTTGTTTAATCAGATTGTGAGCGAAAGGCTGAAAAAACCGGACGCGAATCAAGTTGTTGTTGGCGATGCGCTACAATTAGCGGGACGCGGAAGCTGGTTTGTGGCAACGGCCGAAGAGATGGCTGATGTGCAGTCGCGCGTGGACGCAAAAGCGCTGATGATTACCGCCGCGTTGCCCGGTACGGGCGACTGGGGAACACAGGGCGACGCGCTGGCCGCCGAGCAGTCAGCCGTAGCGGACGCGCCAGAATTGCAATCCTTGCTGGTGCGGGAAAAAGTTGAAGCGGCACGCCGCGCGATGCTGCTTTATCCGCAGCAGTTAAGCTGGAACTGGTGGGATGACGTGACCGTCGAGTTACGCTTCTGGCTGCCGGCAGGTAGCTTTGCCACCAGTGTTGTCAGGGAACTTATCAACACCTCGGGTGATTATGCGAATATTGCTGAGTAACGATGACGGTATCCACGCGCCAGGCATTCAGACCCTGGCGAAACACCTCCGCGAATTTGCGGACGTGCAGGTCGTGGCGCCCGATCGTAACCGCAGTGGAGCGTCTAACTCTCTGACGCTGGAGTCGTCGCTTCGCACCTTTACCTTTGATAATGGCGATATTGCCGTGCAGATGGGCACGCCAACCGACTGCGTTTTTCTGGGCGTGAACGCGCTGATGCGGCCGCGTCCGGATATCGTCGTCTCTGGCATCAACGCCGGGCCTAACCTCGGCGATGACGTGATTTACTCCGGCACCGTGGCGGCCGCAATGGAAGGGCGCCATCTGGGGTTTCCGGCGCTGGCGGTCTCGTTAAATGGCCACACGCACTACGACACCGCTGCCGTGGTAACCTGTTCGATCCTGCGGGCGCTCGGTCGCGAGCCGCTGCGTACCGGGCGCATTCTTAATATCAACGTGCCGGATCTTCCTCTTGATGAAATTAAAGGCATCCGCGTCACCCGTTGCGGGAGCCGACATCCTGCCGATCAGGTGATCCCGCAGCAGGATCCTCGCGGTAACACGCTTTACTGGATTGGCCCTCCCGGCGACAAGTGCGATGCGGGTCCGGATACCGACTTTGCCGCCGTGGATGAAGGCTATGTTTCGGTTACTCCGCTGCACGTAGATTTAACCGCGTATAGCGCGCATGATGTGGTGTCGGGCTGGCTGGATCGCGCAGGAGTGAACGCGCAATGGTAAACAAACGTGTACAAACTCTTCTGGAACAACTCCGCGCGCAGGGGATCAGCGACGAGCACGTGCTCGAAGCGCTCGCCCTGGTTCCGCGTGAAAAATTTGTAGACGAGGCGTTTGAACACAAAGCGTGGGAAAACGTGGCGCTGCCCATCGGACAGGGCCAGACGATTTCGCAGCCTTACATGGTGGCTCGCATGACGGAGCTGCTGGAGCTGACGCCCGACTCCCGCGTGCTGGAGATTGGCACCGGGTCGGGGTATCAGACCGCGATCCTGGCGCATCTGGTTCATCACGTATGCTCCGTTGAGCGGATCAAAGGTTTACAGTGGCAGGCGCGGCGTCGCCTGAAACAACTTGATTTACATAATGTTTCGACACGACACGGTGATGGATGGCAGGGTTGGAAGGCGCGCGCCCCGTTTGACGCGATCATCGTGACGGCTGCCCCGCCTGAAATTCCTGCAGCTCTGTTGTCGCAGCTGGATGAGGGGGGCATTCTGGTTCTGCCTGTCGGGGACGAGCAGCAGCTGTTGAAGCGCGTTCGTCGGCGCGGCGGCGAGTTTATTATCGACACCGTGGAAGCCGTGCGCTTTGTGCCTCTGGTGAAGGGGGAGTTGGCCTGAGACTCGGAATTATCCAGGGTTATTAAGGCAAATTCAGCGTATGGTGTGGCGCGAAAGATTCGTGCCATCACGGTAAATTTTAAGTCACTGGTAGTTAACACATTCCTGGGGGATAAATGAGCGCGGGAAGCCCTAAATTCACCATCAGCCGTGTTGCGGCATTATCACTGGTTTCGCTCTGGCTGGCAGGCTGTACAAGTTCAAACAACGCGCCTGCGCCCGTGAGTTCCGTCGGAGGAAACAGCGGCTCCGGTAACACGTCCAGCGGAATGTTAATCACGCCGCCACCTAAAATGGGGACGGCTGCACCGCAGCAAACACCACAAATTCAGCCTGTGCAACATCCTGTTACACAGCCAGTGCAGGTTCAGCCAGTTGAACAACCTGTTCAGACCCAAAATGGCCGCATAGTCTATAACCGCCAGTATGGGAACATTCCGAAAGGCAGCTACACCGGTGGCAGCACCTATACCGTGAAACGCGGCGATACCCTGTTCTACATTGCGTGGATCACCGGGAACGATTTCCGTGACCTCGCGCAGCGCAATAACGTCCAGGCCCCATATGGTCTGGAAGTCGGGCAAACGCTCCAGGTGGGCAACGCGACGGGGACGCCGCTTACGCCTGGCAACACCGTTTCAGCGGCCGATGTAACAGCTCAAAATAACAGCGTTAAGCCTGCACAAAAATCCACCACGGTGGTTGCTTCACAACCTGTAATTACGTATTCTGAGGATTCAGGTGATCAGACTGCTAACAAAATGTTGCCGAATAATAAAGGGACTGCGACTGTTGTCACAGCACCGGTAACGGCACCTGTGGTTAGCTCTACTGAACCGACTGCCAGCAGTATGACCTCCAGTTCGCCAATCTCTGCATGGCGCTGGCCAACTGACGGCAAGGTTATCGAAAACTTCTCTTCCTCCGAAGGGGGAAATAAAGGGATCGATATCGCAGGGAGTAAAGGACAGGCTATCATCGCGACCGCAGATGGGCGCGTTGTGTATGCCGGTAACGCTCTGCGCGGTTACGGTAATCTTATTATCATCAAACATAACGATGATTACCTGAGTGCCTACGCCCATAACGACACAATGCTGGTCCGGGAACAACAAGAAGTTAAGGCGGGGCAAAAAATCGCTACCATGGGTAGCACCGGAACCAGTTCTACACGCTTGCATTTTGAAATTCGTTACAAGGGGAAATCCGTAAACCCGCTGCAGTACTTGCCGCAGCGATAATTTGACGGGGCATGCCAGCCAGGGTGTCTCGTTCAGGGATCACGGGTAGGAGCCACCTTATGAGTCAGAATACGCTGAAAGTTCATGATTTAAATGAAGACGCGGAATTTGATGAGAACGGAGTAGAGGCTTTTGACGAAAAAGCCTTAGTAGAAGAGGAACCCAGTGATAACGATTTGGCTGAAGAAGAGCTGTTATCGCAGGGTGCCACACAGCGTGTACTGGACGCGACTCAGCTTTACCTTGGGGAGATTGGTTACTCCCCACTGTTAACGGCCGAAGAAGAAGTCTATTTCGCACGTCGTGCTTTGCGTGGTGATGTTGCCTCGCGTCGTCGCATGATTGAAAGTAACCTGCGACTGGTCGTGAAAATTGCCCGCCGTTACGGCAATCGTGGTCTGGCTCTGCTGGATCTGATTGAAGAGGGCAACTTAGGTCTCATCCGCGCAGTTGAGAAATTTGACCCGGAACGCGGGTTCCGTTTCTCAACCTACGCGACCTGGTGGATTCGTCAGACCATCGAACGGGCTATTATGAACCAGACCCGTACGATCCGACTGCCGATACACATCGTCAAAGAGTTGAACGTTTATCTGCGCACCGCGCGCGAGTTGTCCCATAAACTGGACCACGAGCCAAGCGCAGAAGAAATTGCCGAGCAACTCGATAAACCGGTTGATGACGTAAGCCGCATGCTGCGTCTCAACGAGCGCATTACCTCTGTTGACACCCCGCTGGGTGGCGACTCCGAAAAAGCGCTGCTGGACATCCTGGCCGATGAAAAAGATAACGGTCCGGAAGACACCACGCAGGACGATGACATGAAACAGAGCATCGTCAAATGGCTGTTTGAACTGAACGCCAAACAGCGTGAAGTGCTGGCACGTCGTTTCGGTTTACTGGGGTATGAAGCTGCGACACTGGAAGACGTCGGCCGCGAAATTGGCCTGACCCGTGAACGTGTTCGTCAGATTCAGGTTGAAGGTCTGCGCCGCCTGCGTGAAATCCTGCAGGGGCAAGGTCTGAATATCGAAGCGCTGTTCCGCGAATAAGCAACCTTTCGTCAAAAAAGGCCCGTCGTGAGACGGGCCTTTTTCTTTTGTGTCACGGCTGTGCCGCCGTTTCGTGCAGCAGACGCCACGTTATTTTGTCGCCTTCCTGACTGAGCACCGCGGTCGACCAGCGCACGTTGACGGGCAGGTCTGGCCGGGTTTGCGTCTCCCGGTAGTGAAGCACTGCACCCCGATCGCCGCTCTGGATCGTGGTTAATTCGTCAATGACGATTTTCAGTCCGGGACGGCTTCCGCGCTGTTTTTCCAGAAAACTGGCCAGGCCGTTATAGTCGATCTGTACACCACCCGGCGGGATCATCAGAAAATCGCGACGGAAACGAGCGAGCAGGGCGTCGGGATCGCCTTCACCTTTGCCTAACCAGTCTTCAAGCGCAATGTGGAGGTCGATAATGTCGTGTTCGAAAGGCGTCATGAATTCTCCTGTCGCAGCTGATTTAGCACCTGCGTATTGTTAAGACGAAAAACGTACGGTACAGGCAGCAAGGTCATGCCTGCAGCAAAAATAAACATCCCGTGCCAGGCGGCGAGTGGTGTCAGCCACGCCTGCGCCAGGTTCAGCACCTGCGCAAGCAGCAGGGCACCGGCAAAAAAACTCAGCTGACGATTGAGATTCCACAGCGCGCTGGCATCCGGCATCTCGTCCCGGCGCGTTGCCAGAAACGCGCTGCTCTGAGCTGTACTGCTGCACAGGCTTCCTCCCGCGCCCATCAGGGTAAACGCGACGGCAGGCAACAGCATTGACGAGCTGACGTCAATCAAAAGCAGAATACCCGCCGCCTGCAAAAGGCAGCCGATGACTATCAGCGGTCGGGGGCCGATACGGTTAAAATAACGTCCCGTCGTCGTGATGGCGATAAACGATGCTACAGACCACGGCAGCATGAGTATTCCCGTTGCGGCTGGGCTCATGTTCACCTCGTGCTGAAGATAAAACATGCCCGTGACGTTCACCCCAATAAATATGCCGGGGACGCAAAAATAGACAAGCATGGAAAAACGCAAAAGCGGGTCCGCGAGCAAGGGCAGGTTTAGCAATCTGGCCGCGTTCATTGTGGGTTTTTCATGTTTAAGCCACAGACAGGCCAGAACAAAGGTCACGATAGCCACCGGGAGCGTGGCGAAAAAGATCCATCGCCAGCCCAGCGTCTGCACCAGCACGCCGCCGATAGCCGGGGAGCAGGCCGGGGCAAGCAACGCAACCAGCATCACTACCGAGGAGAGTCGGGCCCGCTCGTGAGGCCTGAACTGTTGCCAGGTCAGCGCCTGTCCGACGGGGATCAGTAAGCCCCCTCCCATGCCCTGAAGCACTCGCCAGGCAATCAGAGTTTCCAGCGTTGCAGACAGGCCCGCTGCAGCTGAGGCTGCGCTGAACAGAAAAAGCGAAAGCAGGATGACGCGCTTTGGCCCGATGCGGCGAGTGAGCACGCTGCTGAACGGGATCGCCAGCGTCAGACCGGCAATATACCCGTTACTGACCCAGGCAAGCGCTGATGGCGTGGCAGTAAAGGCGTGAGCCATTGCCGGAAAGGCGACGCTGGCAATGAACATGTTGATCAAATCAAGAAAAAAGCCCAGCAGATAGACAACGGCAACTTTGCTGCGATACGTCATGGTGGATCCTCCGGTGAGGTGGCGTATCGTATCGGCTCGGGAATCACGGATAAACCTGACAAAGCGCGATATACTGTCAAAATTATTTTGACAATATAAGGCGTAATGATGATTAACCTACAGCGAACGCAGATGTTTATCGCAGTGGCCGACACCGGCAGTTTTACGGCGGCCGCAGAGGCGATGGGGCTGACAAAAGCGGTGGTTAGCTTCAATATCCGCCAGCTTGAAGATGAGCTGGGCGTTACGCTGCTGCTGCGCTCCACCCGCCGCTTGACGCTAACCGAGGCGGGCGCGCTTTTTCATCAGCGCAGCGTGGCGCTTCTGAAGGAAGCCGAACGGCTGCAGGATGATGTCCGCGCGAATCATGCGGGACTTACCGGTGAACTGCGGATCACGACCACGCCTGAATATGGCTCCCGGGTCGTGGTGCCGCTGCTGGCCAGGTTTAGCCAGCAGCACCCCGATCTTCGCGTCCGACACGTTTCGTCGTCACTGCATGCTGACCTTATCTCGGAGCGCTTTGACGTGGCCATCCGGCTGGGGACGCTTGCCGATTCGCGCAACCACGCCGCACTGATTTCTCACTTTTCTATTCTCCCCGTCGCGACGCCCGAGTGGCTTGCGAGAAACCCTATCGAATCGATTGCGCAGCTGGCGCAGGCCGACTGGATTATTCATGAGCGCCTGGCCTCACCGCTGCGCTGGCAGGTGAAAAATGCCAGCGGCGCGCCTGAAACGCTCGAGATAAAAAAAGCGCCGCGCCTGTTTGCCGACAGCGCTCAGGCCCTTATGGCTTTTGCGCTCGCAGGAGGTGGGGTGGCGTTACTGCCGGAATGGCTGGTACGCGATGCGCTTAGTGCGGGAACGCTGGTGACGGTTTTACCGGAGTATACCTTTGCGCGGCAAGGCATCTATGCGGTCTATCCTGATGCCCGGCATGTGCCAGCGAAAGTGCGCACCTTTATCGATTTTATGCGCACCAGCGTGAATTAATCGTGCATCATCTTTTTGATGAGAGCCGAGAACTGCTCCCGCTCGACCTTGTTAAGACGGCCTAAAAAGGCCTCATCAACCTCATTGCCTACCGGCTTACAGTCTGCAAGCAGGGCCTCACCTTCTGGCGTGAGGAAGACAAAGCGACGGCGCTTATCTGCAGGGTCGTGCTCGCGTTTGACCAGCCCGCGCGCCTCCATGCGGCTGAGCATTTCCGCCAGGGTCGCTTTGGTGCTGACCGCGACCTCGGTCAATGCCACCTGTTCAATGCCCGGATGCTCGGCAATGGAGCGCATCACCGCATACTGCGGCTTGGTCAGCTCCGGCAATGCATGTTGCCACCGTGCAGTATGCTGTTGAAAAAGCTGACGTAACAGGTGGAACGCCTCTTGTCTTAGTTCCATGAACACTCCGACAGAAAAAATCACCCCCTATGATAGCTGCTAAAGCCCGGGATGATAATGCGGCATTTTTTAGCATTTAGTGTGATCGTATGCGAACGATATTGTCAGAAAAAGAATTCGGGAGTAGTTTACCTATAACGTTCGTGCACGAACAAAATGATTGAGGTGATGAATGAGATTGATCGTGGGAATGACGGGGGCAACGGGTGCTCCGCTTGGCGTGGCGCTGCTGCAGGCGCTACGGGAAATGCCGGAGGTGGAGACCCATCTGGTGATGTCGAAGTGGGCAAAAACCACCATTGAGCTGGAAACGCCTTACACCGCCCAGGACGTTGCTGCGCTGGCTGACGTTATCCATAGCCCGGCTGACCAGGCCGCCACCATCTCCTCCGGTTCGTTTCGTACCGACGGCATGGTCGTCATTCCCTGCAGCATGAAAACGCTGGCCGGGATCCGAGCGGGCTATGCCGAAGGGATGGTGGGCCGTGCGGCGGATGTGGTGCTGAAAGAGGGGCGTAAGCTGGTGCTGGTGCCCCGTGAAACGCCGCTCAGCACCATTCATCTGGAGAATATGCTTGCGCTCTCCCGCATGGGCGTGGCGATGGTGCCGCCTATGCCTGCGTATTACAACCATCCGCAAACCGCCGATGACATCACCCAGCATATTGTGACCCGCGTGCTTGACCAGTTTGGCCTGGAGCATAAAAAGGCGCGCCGCTGGAACGGGTTGCGGGAGGCGAAACATTTTTCACAGGAGAATAAAGATGGCATTTGATGATTTGAGAAGCTTCCTGCAGGCGCTCGATGAGCAAGGGCAACTGCTGAAAATTGAGGAAGAGGTTAACGCCGAGCCCGATCTGGCGGCGGCAGCCAACGCGACCGGCCGCATCGGTGACGGCGCCCCCGCGCTGTGGTTCGACAATATTCGCGGGTTTACCGATGCCCGCGTGGTGATGAACACCATCGGCTCCTGGCAGAACCATGCCATTTCGATGGGGCTGCCGGCGAACACGCCGGTGAAAAAGCAGATCGACGAGTTTATCCGTCGCTGGGATAAATTTCCTATTGCGCCAGAGCGCCGCCCCAACCCGGCCTGGGCGCAGAATACGGTGGACGGTGAAGACATTAACCTGTTCGATATTCTACCTCTGTTCCGTCTGAACGACGGCGACGGGGGTTTTTATCTCGATAAAGCGTGCGTCGTCTCGCGCGATCCGCTTGACCCGGATAACTTCGGCAAGCAGAACGTTGGCATCTACCGCATGGAAGTGAAGGGCAAGCGCAAGCTCGGCCTGCAGCCGGTACCGATGCACGATATTGCTCTGCATCTGCACAAAGCCGAAGAGCGCGGCGAAGACCTGCCGATTGCCATTACCCTCGGTAACGATCCGATCATTACGCTGATGGGCGCGACGCCGCTGAAATACGATCAGTCAGAGTATGAAATGGCCGGCGCGCTGCGTGAAAGCCCGTATCCGATTGCCACCGCGCCGCTGACCGGCTTCGATGTACCGTGGGGTTCTGAAGTGATCCTGGAAGGGGTGATTGAAGGCCGTAAGCGCGAAATTGAAGGGCCGTTCGGCGAGTTTACTGGGCACTACTCCGGTGGTCGTAACATGACGGTTGTGCGTATCGACAAAGTTTCTTACCGCACCAAACCGATTTTCGAATCCCTTTATCTCGGTATGCCGTGGACCGAGATTGATTATCTGATGGGGCCAGCCACCTGCGTGCCGCTCTACCAGCAGCTGAAAGCGGAATTCCCGGAAGTGCAGGCGGTGAATGCGATGTATACCCACGGTCTGCTGGCGATTATCTCCACCAAAAAACGCTACGGCGGTTTTGCCCGAGCGGTCGGCTTGCGCGCCATGACCACGCCGCACGGCCTGGGCTACGTGAAGATGGTGATCATGGTGGATGAGGATGTCGACCCGTTCAACCTCCCGCAGGTGATGTGGGCGCTGTCATCGAAGGTCAACCCGGCAGGCGATCTGGTGCAGCTGCCGAACATGTCGGTGCTGGAACTCGATCCTGGATCCAGTCCGGCGGGCATTACCGACAAACTGATTATCGATGCGACCACGCCTGTCGCACCGGACACCCGTGGCCACTATAGCCAGCCGGTACAGGATCTGCCTGAAACCAAAGCCTGGGCTGAAAAACTGACCGCGATGCTGGCTTCACGTCAATAAGGAGGAAAAGATGATTTGTCCACGTTGTGCCGATGAGCATATTGAAGTGATGGCGACGTCGCCGGTGAAAGGGGTCTGGACCGTTTACCAGTGCCAGCATTGTCTGTATACCTGGCGAGATACCGAACCGTTGCGTCGTACCAGCCGCGAGCATTACCCTGAAGCGTTCCGCATGACGCAGAAGGATATTGACGAGGCGCCGCAGGTGCCAACGATCCCGCCGCTGCTGTAAAGACAGCCCGGTGGCGCTGCGCCACCGGGTAAAGACCGCAGAAAACTAAACCAGACTCTTCAGGCGATAAATCCACTCCAGCGCCTGACGCGGCGTCAGTGAATCCGGATCGAGGTTTTCCAGCGCTTCCACAGCAGGCGATGTCTCTTCCGCCGGTACCAGCAGCGACATCTGCGTACCATCAATCTGCGTCGCCGCCGCATTCGGTGACAGGCTTTCCAGCTCACGCAGTTTCTGACGCGCGCGCTTGATCACCTCTTTCGGTACACCGGCCAGCGCCGCAACGGCCAGACCATAGCTCTTGCTTGCCGCGCCATCCTGCACCGTGTGCATAAAGGCGATGGTGTCGCCGTGCTCCAGCGCATCAAGGTGGACGTTAGCCACGCCTTCCATTTTCTCCGGCAACTGCGTCAGTTCGAAGTAGTGGGTGGCGAAGAGCGTCATGGCCTTGATTTTATTCGCGAGGCTTTCCGCACAGGCCCAGGCCAGCGACAGACCATCGTAGGTTGACGTTCCGCGTCCGACTTCGTCCATCAGCACCAGGCTATGCTCCGTCGCGTTATGCAGAATGTTTGCCGTTTCAGTCATTTCGACCATGAAGGTTGAGCGACCGCTCGCCAGATCGTCCGCAGCTCCAACACGGGTGAAGATACGGTCGATGGGGCCAATCTCCACGTTTTGCGCTGGAACGTAGCTGCCGATATAGGCAAGCAGGGCAATCAGCGCCGTCTGACGCATATAGGTACTCTTACCGCCCATGTTCGGACCGGTAATGATCAGCATTCTTCGCTGCGGCGACAGGCTCAGCGGGTTGGCGATGAACGGTTCGTTCAGCACCCGCTCGACCACCGGGTGACGGCCTTCAGTGATACGAATGCCTGGCTTATCGGTAAAGGTCGGGCAGGTGTAGTTCAGCGTTTCCGCACGCTCTGCGAGGTTCACCAGCACGTCCAGTTCCGCCAGCGCGCTGGCGCTCAGCTGCAGGTCGGCCAGGTGCGGCATCAGCATATCAAACAGCTCTTCATACAGCTGTTTTTCCAGCGCCAGGGCTTTCCCTTTCGAGGTGAGGACTTTGTCTTCGTACTCTTTCAGCTCGGGAATGATATAGCGTTCAGCGTTTTTCAACGTCTGGCGGCGCACGTAGTGAATCGGCGCCAGGTGGCTCTGCCCGCGGCTGATTTGAATGTAATAACCGTGAACCGCGTTATAACCCACCTTCAGAGTGTCGAGCCCAAGACGCTCGCGCTCGCGGATCTCCAGCTTATCGAGGTAGTCCGTCGCGCCGTCGGCCAGCGCGCGCCATTCGTCCAGCTCCTCGTTGTAGCCCGGAGCAATCACGCCGCCATCACGCACGAGAACCGGAGGCGCATCAATAATGGCGCGTTCAAGCAGCTCGCGGAGTTCGGTAAATTCACCCATGGTTTCGCGGAGTTTCTGTACCGGCGCGCTGTCAACGTCGCTCAGCTGCGCACGAAGTTCCGGCAGCTGCTGGAAAGCATGACGCATCCGTGCGAGATCGCGCGGTCGTGCCGTGCGCAGCGCCAGACGGGCCAGGATACGTTCCAGATCCCCCACCTGGCGCAGGACAGGCTGCAGCTCGGTATAGCGATCCTGCAGCGCGGCAATCGTCTGCTGACGACAAACCAGCGTAGCGGTATCGCGAATCGGCATATGCAGCCAGCGTTTCAGCATACGGCTGCCCATTGGCGTTACCGTATTGTCGAGGACCGACGCCAGCGTATTTTCTACGCCGCCCGCGAGGTTCTGCGTGATCTCCAGGTTACGGCGAGTGGCGGCATCCATGATGATGCTGTCCTGCTGGCGCTCCATGGTGATAGAGCGGATATGCGGCAGGGCGGTGCGCTGGGTATCTTTTACGTACTGCAGGAGGCAACCTGCCGCACACAGCCCGCGCGGGGCATTTTCAACGCCAAAGCCAATCAGATCGCGGGTGCCAAACTGCAGATTCAGCTGCTGGCGCGCGGTATCAATTTCGAATTCCCACAGCGGACGGCGGCGCAACCCGCGACGACCTTCAATCAGCGCCATTTCGGCGAAATCTTCGGCGTAGAGCAATTCTGCCGGGTTGGTGCGCTGCAGTTCGGCAGCCATCGTTTCACGATCGGCCGGTTCACTCAGACGAAAACGCCCGGAGCTGATGTCCAGCGTCGCGTAGCCAAACCCTTTGCCGTCCTGCCACAGCGCGGCCAGCAGGTTGTCCTGGCGCTCCTGAAGCAGGGCTTCATCACTGATGGTGCCAGGCGTGACGATGCGCACGACCTTGCGTTCCACCGGGCCTTTTGAGGTCGCGGGGTCGCCGATCTGTTCGCAGATGGCGACAGACTCACCCTGATTCACCAGTTTCGCCAGGTAATTTTCTACCGCGTGGTGCGGAATACCTGCCATCGGGATGGGTTCACCTGCCGATGCACCACGTTTGGTCAGCGAGATGTCGAGCAGCTGCGATGCACGCTTAGCATCGTCATAAAACAGCTCGTAAAAATCGCCCATACGGTAAAACAGCAGGATTTCCGGATGCTGTGCCTTCAGCTTCAGATACTGCTGCATCATCGGCGTATGTGCGTCGAAATTGTCGAGTGTGCTCATGGAGTTATGATGTCCATTTCTTTGAAAATAAACCGTTTTGAGCGGCTCAGAGGCCGTTTGTTCCTTCTATTGTCGCATGAAAAAAAGGTACGGCGCAGAAAAATGTCGTCGCTTTACGAGGCATCTTCCGACATTAACTCAATGACTATTTTTCCATGCTCCACGCCCACCCTGACTCGGGAATGGGTCGTAAATCCCGCCTTTTCAAGCCAGTCACCTTTTAAGCTCAGCGCCGCATGCACGCTGTAGCGCTTCGGTATCTTGGTATTGCGGTCTTCATGGCGCTTTCTGAAATATCCCACTGTTAAATGGCGATAGGGTTTGTTGATAGCGAGTTCTTGCATAGGGTCTCCCGACAACACGGATAAAAGTCATCACTAATGACTGTATAAAATACCAGTAATTGTCGGACGGTGCAGGGATAAAACTGGAATCAGGCTTCAGAAAGCCGCATGCAACAACTGAAATCCCGCATTGAAAGGTGTATTATTTTTGCACTTTATTGTTTGGTAAGTCGCTATGTCCGGTAAACGAATTTCTCGCGAAAAAGAGACCATCGCGAAAATGATCGCGCTGTATCAGAAGCAGTGTCCTCAGGCCTCTGTGGAAGACGGGCACTACCAGGCGCTGAATGCCTATGCCGATAAGCGCCTGGATAAGTGCGTTTTTGGTGAGGAAAAGCCTGCCTGTAAGCAGTGTCCGGTCCACTGCTATCAGCCTGCAAAACGCGAAGAGATGAAGCTGATTATGCGCTGGGCAGGCCCGCGTATGTTATGGCGTCACCCCATTCTGACCGTCCGCCATCTGATTGATGACCGTCGCCCCGTGCCGGAGCTGCCGGAAAAGTATCGTCCGAAAAAGTGACCGGTTCAGCTTCTGAGCGGGCGGCAAATAACGTTCAGGGCCAGCGCGCTACAGAGTGGGAAAAGGGCCAGCAGCAGCCAGGGATAAATCGCCTGCGTTGAGGGCACCAGCGCGCGATCCAGCAGGCTACCAAACAACAAGTTTCCTGCCAGTACCGCGATGCCGCCAGCGGTGGCGAGTGCGCCATAGTGCGCCCCCAGCGTGGACTCCTCGGCAAACCTCGGGATCAGATCCTTTGCCGAGGGTACCAGCAGCATCTGCCCCAGCGTCAGCAGCGTCACGAAACAGACCGACGGCAGCAGGCGCAGCCAGCCCTCAGGCGGTGCCGTCGGCGCAAACATTGCCACGCTTGCAAAGGCGGCGGAGAGGAATAAAAAGCCCACCGGCAGGATCCTCACCGCACCCACGCGCCGGGCGAATCGCGCCAGCGGCAGCTGTAAGGTGATGATCAGAACGGAGGCAAGCATAAAAAGCGGGCCGAGATCTTTCTCGTTACCGCCAGAGCGCTGGATCTCTACCGGCAGCGCCAGATAGAGCTGGTTATAGCTTAAAAGCCACGAACTGTAGGCAATGATAAAGGCGACAAAGCGGGGTTGATGAAACGTCGTCCACCAGGGCACAATTTTTAGCGTCTGTGAACGGCGGCCAGAAGCAGGCAGGCAGAAGTAGAGCACCACTAATGCAATGACAAAGACGCCTGCTCCCGCGAGAGCCACCTGACGAAAACCCAGGCCGGTTAGCAGGGCGCCGGCGACCGGGCCCAGTACCGCACCGAGTTCCCCGCAGACCGCAAACAGCGCGAACCACTCCGCCCGGCTTCGTTTACCTTTCGCCTCGCTGTGCGTGCCCGCTTTCGCCAGCAATGCCTCAATAGACGGAGAAAACAGCGCGCCGCCCACGCCTGTCAGACACGCGCCCAGTATAATCGGCCACAGCGATTCCCCGAAGGCCAGCAGCAGATAGCCTGAAACACGGACAATACAGCCGCTCAGGATAATCACTTTCGCGCCAAACCGGTCCGAGAGGGCACCACCGACGATAAACATCCCCTGCTGAGAGAATGTGCGCAGGCCGAGGATCAGCCCGATCAGCCCGCCGGAGAGCAGCATATCGTCGCGCAGGAATATCGCCAGGAAGGGGACAACGGCATAAAAGCCGATGTTAAAAACAAACTGGCTACCCAGTAAAACGGGGGGCCAGAGCGTGGTGGCAGGGCGAAGGGGCATCGTTGCTCACTCGTCCCTAAACGATAAAGTGAATGTGCTTTTTGCCATGGAACGGTGAGATCTCGATTTTGGTTTTGACCCGGAAGACGTCCCAGAGCAATGACTCGGATAAGATATCCTGCGGTGTCCCCGTCGCCACAATTTGCCCTTTCTGCATGACTATCAGCGAGTCGCAGAACATCGAGGCGTGGTTGAGATCGTGTATAGCGACAATGCTGGTGACCGGTAATTCGCTGATCAACTGCATCAGCTGCATCTGATGATGAATGTCCAGGTGGTTGGTCGGTTCATCCAGCAGGATTTCCGTCGGGGTCTGGGCCAGCGCGCGGGCAATGTGGACGCGCTGGCGCTCGCCGCCGGAGAGGCTCAGCCACCCCTGGTCGCTTTTATCCAGCATATCCACGCGCTGCAGAGCGGCGGTGACGGTCTCGTCATCGTGCGTGCTCCAGTTGGAAAAGGCGGAGTGGTGCGGAATCCGCCCAAGTTTCACCACGTCGCGCACGCGCATGTTGGCGTCCGTCATACCGTGCTGCTCGACAAAGGCCACCCGTCGCGCCAGCTGCTTTTTGGCGATGCTGCAGATGTCCTGACCGTCCAGGGTAACGCGGCCAGCATCCGGGCGACGCAGACCCGCGAGGATACGTAAAAGAGACGATTTACCGCAGCCGTTAGGGCCAAGCAGCCCTACCGTTTCGCCCCGTGACACCTTCAGCGAGACGTCATTAACGATGACTTTTTTGCCGACCTTCCAGGTAATATTTTCCGCGCAGATGCTCATCACTTATTCCTTGAACGGTAGATAATCACGGCAAAGAAGGGTACGCCAACCAGCGCGGTGACCACGCCGACGGGCAGGCTTTGCGGCGCAATCAGCATGCGTGAGGCAATGTCTGCCAGCACCATCAGGATCGCGCCTGCCAGCGCGCTGGCAATCAGCAGCGTGCGGTGCAGCGGCCCGAACAGGAAGCGCATGACGTGCGGCACCACCAGCCCGACAAAGCCGATTGACCCCGCCATGCTGACGATGGTCGCGGTGATAAGTGCGGTAGTGGTAAAGAGCGCCAGGCGCACCCAGGGAACAGCAATGCCAAGCGACGCCGCGGCGTCGTCACCGAACGTAAAGGCATCCAGAGCACGGGAGTAGTAGAGGCAAATGGCTAATCCAATCAGCACCACGACAAGTGCCAGCTGGAACTCGGGCCAGCGTACGCCGCTGAAGCTGCCCAGCAGCCAGAACATCACGTCGCGCGCCTGCTGGGCGCTGGCGGAGGTGCTGATGGTATAGGCGGTAATGGCGTTGAAAAGCTGCGAGGCGGCAACGCCTGCCAGAATAGTACGTTCATTCCCGCCGCGCGCGCCGTTCGTCAGAAATGCGACAAACGCAAACGCGGCGAACGCCCCGGCAAAGGCCCCGGCAGAGAGCGACACCGCACCGGTGCCGATCCCCAATACGACGACAGAAACCGCCCCGGTCGACGCGCCCGCGGACACGCCGAGCACGTAGGGTTCCGCCAGCGCGTTCTTCAGCAGGCTCTGCAATACGGCACCGCAGATGGCCAGCCCCGCGCCGCAGCAGGCCGCAACCAGCGCGCGGCTCAGGCGAAAGTCCCAGATGACGCTCTCATAGATACGAGTGAGCGGAATATCGGTGAGCCCCATTTTATTGCTGATAGCGTAAAACACGTTATCCAGCGGGATGGACAGTTCGCCGACGCTGACGCTCAGCGCGATAACCAGAAATAGCAGGACAAAGGCGAGCAAACACGAGGTCGTCAGAACCAGGCTCTGCCGGGCCTGAAGAACGGCGGTGGTCATCAGTTCAGCCCCAGCTTTCTGAGCTGTTCGCCTACCTGCTCAGCCCCGTAAATCGTGCGAATCGTCGGGTTCATGGCCTGACCGTCCATCACCACGATATGACCTTTTTTCACCGCGTCCAGCTGGCTGACGGCCGGATCGTTTTTCAGGAATTTGATTTTCTCTTCCGCGTTATCCAGCGCCCAGCGGTTGCGATCGAGGCTGGAGACTACAATCACATCCGGATTGGCGGCAATAATGCTCTCCCAGCCCACGGTTGGCCATTCGGTCTCGGAGGTGATGGCGTTATGCCCGCCCATCAGGCTCGCGATAAACCCGGAGGGGCTATTTTTACCGCCGACGTAGGCGTCCGCAGAGGGGGAGGAGCTGGAGAACCAGAAGACAAACGAGAGGTCTTTTTTGCTCTTGCCGAATTCCTTACGCAGGTCGGCCTCTCGTTTTTTGAAATCGGCAATCACGGCCTGACCGCGGTCTTCAACGTTAAAGATTTTGGCGAAGTCCTCAATCTCCTGATAGAGATACGTCATATCCCACAGCTTCTGGCGGCTGCCGTACATATCGCCGGTGGCTTTTTTGGTCGCGCACATGCCCGGCGATACGTAGCTGTTCACGCCCAGGGTCATCAGGTCTTCGCGTTTTGCGACCTTGCTTTCCGGTCCCAGCAACAGTGGCGTCTGGGCGGGGACAAAGTCGGGATTTTGCGCAAGCACGGATTCAAGGGTAGGGATTTCGACCGTCAGGGTTTTGATTTTTGCGTTCTGTTCAGCGAGCTGCGGCAACACTTTCGTCGGCCAGAAGGCGCTGGCCTTCACCTTATCTTCCAGCCCCAGCAGGAGCAAGATTTCGACGGTATTCTGGCCCAGGGCCACCACGCGTTCCGGCGCTTTGGTGAATGTCTCTTTATAGCCACAGTTTTCAATCGTCAGAGGATATGTGGTTGCCAGAGCAGAACTGACCGACGCAACCGCCAGGCCTAACGCGCAGATGACCTTCTTCATGAAACGCTACCCTTCATTAAAATTATTTTTGATGCAAATGAAACTCATTATTAAGGCGGAATTTTATACAGAGGAAACGATTTTGTGTCAATGAGGGACAATCGCGCAGGGTAACAAAAGGCGGTGTCAGAAAAACACCGCCGGAATAAGGCCTTAAATGAGGCTCTCTTTATCAATACCGAGACGCTTCATGCGCGACAGCAGGGTGGTGCGTTTTAACCCCAGGCGCTGGGCGGCACCTTTCGGCCCGGCGACCACGCCGTTGGTCTCTTTGAGTACGCGCATAATGAGCTGATATTCATCTTCTCCCTCTTTCGCCGTCTCGGCGGCGGGCACGCTCACGTCAGGCAGCGTCACTTCAGGCAGGGAGAGCTGCAGCACATTGCCGCGCGTCAGCAGCACCGCGCGTTCAATGACGTTTTCCAGCTCGCGCACGTTGCCGGGCCATTCCATCGATGAAAGGGTACGCAACGTCTCGGCAGGAATGCTGTCGATGTTTCGCCCCATCCGACGCGCGATCTTGGCGGTAAAGGCTTTGACCAGCAGGGGGATATCTTCCGGGCGCTCGCGCAGCGGCGGCAGGAAGATCGGGAAGACGTTCAGGCGATAGTAGAGATCGCTGCGGAACTCTCGGTCGGCGACCATTTTTTTCAGGTCGCGGTTGGTGGCGGCAATCAGCCGCACGTCGGTCTGGATAAGCTTGTTGCTGCCCAGGCGCTCAAACTCCTGCTCCTGCAGGACGCGCAGCAGTTTCGGCTGTAGCTCCAGCGGCATATCGCCCACTTCGTCAAGGAACAGCGAGCTTTTGTCTGCCAGCTCAAAACGGCCCAGCCGCTGGCTGCTGGCCCCGGTGAAGGCACCCCGTTCGTGGCCGAACAGATCGCTTTCCAGCAGCCCTGCGGGCATCGCGGCGCAGTTCATCTTCACCATCCGACGGCTGTTGCGGTTGCTCAGGTTGTGGATGGCGCGGGCAATCAGCTCTTTACCCGTACCGGTTTCGCCCAGTATCAGCACCGTGCTGTCGCTTTGCGCCACCATCTCAACCTGCTTGAGCACGCTGTACATGGCGTCGCTGCGTCCGATGATTTCACCAAACTCGCTGTCCACGTTGTTGAGCTGTTCGGTCAGGGCCAGGTTTTCATCCACCAGCCGCTCTTTCAGACGGTGGATCTCCTGATAGGCAAGCGCGTTATCGAGCGCGATGGAGATACGCTCGGCGATCTGACGCAGCAGCTTCAGGTTGGCGGTGGTGAACACGCCTTCCTCGCACTGTGCCAGCTTCAGCACGCCCAGCATGGTGTTGCCGGACATCAGGGGCAGCAGGCACAGGGTCTGGATTTTGTTGCCCCAGGTGTTGAACAGCATCCGCTCGTACGGCGCGACCGGATCCTGCTCGTTGAGGTTGATCAGGAGGATCTCTTTGCTTTTGAAGACCCGTTCAGAAAGAGTGCCCGCTTCATCCACCTCGCTCTGCTCGTGCGCCGGGTTGGCTTCATCGAGATAATGCGTGGAGTATATGTTCAGCTTGCCCTTGCGATGCCCGCGAAGCGCAATGCTTATGGCGTCGATTTTGAAATAGTGGTGGATCTCTTTCGAGACTTCGCTGACCAGCTCATCCATGTCCAGGCGGGAGAGTACGGCGTTGGTGATGGCGACCAGAATGCGGAAGTTGTCGCGTTCGCGGCTGAGCAGGTCGTAATCCACGTTATTCGTCACTCGGCTTTGGATCTGCTCCGCGACGACGGCCACTATCTGGGTAAAGGTGTGCAGGCGCTCGTATTCCGCCTCGCTCCAGGGCTGGTCGGTCGTGCGGATAAACTCGCATCCGCCAAAAATCTGGCCCTCTGCAGCCAGCGGCAGCATGCAGTAATGCCCGAACGGCTGATAGAGGTTGCTCTCCGCGAGCCGCGGCCACGCCTGTTGAAATTCCTCAAAGTTGCAGTGCAGCACTTCAGGTCTGGAGAGAATGCGGCGCACCGGGCCATGCGCGAGGTACGTTTCGTCCTCGTATTCAAACGTTTTGCCATTATCACGCGTTGAGAAGTAGCTCGCGCGCTGCGTTCCGCTATGCCAGAGCACAATCGCGGCGCTGTCCGCCAGCGCCGATTGCCTGACCAGCCGCGTCAGGGCATCGCTCAGCGCGCCGAGATCGGGTTGCTGTAAAAGTGTGCGCGTAATGTCAAACAGACCCTGCTGTCCAAGATCGCTCATCGGTGTATACGGCATAGTGCTTTCCAGTAGAAACGAGCAAAAAAATCCATGCTGGCCGCTTGTGGCGCGGCCTAGCAAATACGGGGTAAGGGTTCAGCGTGCGGCAGATCCAGCGTGCGCTTCACGCCATAAAGTCCGGTCAGGCGCACCCCTTTGCGCTCAACCACTTCACCAATCATCGCCGCCTCTTTTCCTGACGGATGAGCCTGCAGCTGTTCAAGAACAGCTTGTGCCGCGGCCCGTTCAACGCCAATCACCAGCTTGCCTTCGTTTGCAAAGTTGAGCGGGTCCAGACCCAGCAGTTCGCAAAGCCCGCGAACGGCGGGCTTAACGGGCAGGCTGCGCTCGGTGAGTTCAATCCCGTACCCGCAGCTTGCCGCAAACTCGTGAACCACGGCGTTGACACCGCCTCGCGTGGCATCCCGCAGGGCCTTCACGCCGGGAATACCGCGCAGCGTCTGAATCAGCGGGGTGAGTACCGCGCAGTCGCTGCGCAGTTCGCCGTCCAGCCCCAGGCCTTCGCGCAGGTTCAGGATGGTCGCCCCGTGGCAGCCCAGCGTGCCGGTCACGATCAGCACGTCGCCCACGCTGAGGCGCTGCGCGCCCCAGTGAATATCGGGGGGGATCGCGCCCATTCCGGCGGTGTTGATAAACAGCTTGTCGGCCGCGCCGCGCTGCACCACTTTGGTGTCGCCGGTGACGATAGCTATTCCCGCCTCGCGCGCGGTCTGCGCCATGCTGTTGACCACGGCCGCGAGCGTCTCCATCGGTAATCCCTCTTCAAGGATAAACCCGCAGGAGAGGTAGCGCGGAACGGCGCCGCTGACGGCGACGTCGTTCGCCGTGCCGCAGACGGCGAGCTTGCCGATATCGCCGCCCGGGAAGAACAGCGGGTCAATGACGTAGCTGTCGGTGGAGAAGGCCAGCCGGTCGCCCTGGGCGGTGAGGGTGGCGAGGTCAATGCGCGCCTGGTCTTCCTGTTCGGCGAGCCAGGGGTTGTTAAAGGCCTCCATAAACAGCCGGTTAATCAGCTGCTGCATCGCCTGTCCGCCGCTGCCGTGCGCCATTTCAACCGTATTCATGCTTCGCTCTCCTGGTTGCGATACTGATACCACGCGGCACACGCCCCTTCGGAGGAGACCATCAGCGCGCCAAAGGCCGTTTGCGGGTTACAGGTATTGCCAAATAACGGGCACTGATGCGGTTTGCATTTGCCGGTGAGCACCTCGCCGCAGCGGGCACGGGGATCGTCGCAAACCTGCTGCGGCTGCGGGCGGAAATGCGCTTCGGCGTCGAACGCGCGATAGGCTGGCGTCAGGTGCACGCCGGATTCGGCAATCAGCCCCAGACCACGCCACTCGCTGTCGCCCTCAACGCTAAATACGTCGGCTATCGCCTGCTGCGCCCGTTCATTTCCCGCATCCGGCACCACGCGGCGGTACTGGTTTTCGACCGCGCTCAGGGCCGCTATTTTCTGCTCAACCAGCATGATGACACCTTGCAGTAGATCAAGTGGTTCGAAACCAGCGACCACTAACGGACGATTGTACTGTTCAGCGATAAAACCGTAGGCGTCTGTGCCAATCACCATGCTGACGTGGCCCGGTGCCAGAAAGGCGTCAATGCCGTTGCCTGGCTCTTCCAGCAGGCTGCGCAGGGTGGGGATGAGCGTAATGTGCTGGCAGAAGAAGAAAAAATTCTCGACGCCGCGCGCTTTCGCCTGCTGCAGCGTGATGGCGGTGGCGGGCATGGTGGTTTCAAACCCCAGGCCAAAAAACACCACCTTGCGCGCGGGGTTATCCGCTGCCAGCGTCAGGGCATCCATCGGCGAATAGACGATCCGGATGTCTGCGCCGCGCGCTTTCGCCTGCAGCAGCGAACCATTTTTCCCCGGCACGCGCATCGCGTCGCCAAAGGTGCAGAAAATGACGTCGGGCTGGCTGGCAATTTCAATACAGCTGTCGATGCGCCCCATCGGCAGCACGCAGACCGGGCAGCCGGGGCCGTGGATAAACTCAATGTTTTCCGGCAACAGCTGGTCGAGGCCAAATTTGAAGATGGCGTGCGTGTGCCCGCCGCATACCTCCATGATCCGCAGCGGTTTTTCCGCCGTGTAGTCCAGCCGCGCTGCGCGCGTTTTCAGGTGGCCGATAAGCTGCAGCACCTGCTCCGGCGCGCGGTATTCATCAACGTAACGCATGATTATCGCTCCTCGCCGTACAGCAGCGCGCCCACGTCAGGCTCCACGTCGAACATATTTTGCAGGGCGTCGAGCGTGTCGCGGGCTTCCGCTTCGTTAATCACGCTCATGGCAAACCCCACGTGGACCAGCACCCACTGGCCGAGACGCGATGCGCCGCTCTCATCGGTGGTGCCCACCAGCGTCAGGTCGACATCGCGCAGGATGCCGCAGACCTCGACTTTGGCCTGATTACCGTCGATGGCGTGAATTTGTCCCGGTACGCCTATGCACATCGTTCGCTCTCCAGCCAGTGTAGCCAGCCGTCCATGCCGTCGCCGCGCGTGGCGGAGACCAGCAGGATCTCAATCTCCGGGTTCACCTCGCGGGCATACGCCAGGCACTTATCCACGTCGAAATTCAGGTACGGCAGCAGGTCGACTTTGTTCAGCAGCATGATGGACGCGGCGGCAAACATGTGCGGGTACTTCAGCGGTTTGTCTTCGCCTTCGGTCACTGAAAGCACCGCCACCTTGTGTCGTTCACCGAGGTCGAAGCTCGCCGGGCAGACCAGGTTGCCGACGTTTTCAATAAACAGGATGCCGTTATCCGCCAGCGGCAGGCGCGGGGCAGCGTCGGCAATCATCTGCGCATCGAGGTGGCAGCCTTTACCGGTGTTGACCTGAATCGCCGGGGTGCCGGTTTCGCGAATGCGCGCCGCATCGTTAACGGTTTGCTGGTCGCCTTCGATCACCGCGCAGGAGACAAGCCCGTTCAGGCGCTTGAGCGTTTCGGTTAGTAGCGTGGTTTTGCCGGAGCCGGGGCTGGAGACAAGGTTCAGCGCCAGCTGTTTGCGGGTGGCAAAGCGGGCGCGGTTGCGGGTGGCGATCTGGTTATTCTTGTCCAGCACGTTGATTTCCACCTCCAGCATCTGGCGCTGGCTCATGCCCGGCGCGTGAGTGCCCGCTTCGCCGTGGCCGTAATGCAGGTCGCCCGCATCGGAGCGTTGCGGCGCAAAGGTAATGCCGGTCAGGGCTGCCGCAGGGCGCGGTGCGGGGGAAAAGGGCGCGGAGCGAAACGCGGAGTGGGGGCGGTGTTCATCCCCTTCTATATACAGGTTGCCTTCGGCGCAACCGCAGGTACTACACATACTTTACTCCTTCTCGATTTCGAGGCGTTGGATCTGCATGCCGTCATCCGCCACGATGCGCAGACCGGTGCTCTGACACTGCGGGCAGCGCTGTACCTTTGATGACACCAGGGTGACGTACTGCTGGCACTGCTCGCACCAGCACTCCGCCTGCTGTTCTTCAATATGCAGTTCGCAGCCTTCCGCCAGCGTGCCGCGGCAGACCAGCTCAAAACAGAAGGTCAGGGCGCTGGTCTCGACGCAGGAAAATGCTCCGACCTTCAGCCAGACGCCGGTGACGCGTTTCGCGTGGTTTTGCACTGCCTGCTGTTCGATAAGTTCAAGAGCCCGCTGGCAGAGGGTGATTTCGTGCATGACGCCTCCTCAATGAATTGCCCCGGTAATGCAATAACGGTGCCAGCTCGATTTTTGTCAGGGCGTGACGATGTCAACGCTGTCGAAATGACACGTCGACACCGCGATGTTGACAGCGATTCGTAAGATAAACGTATTGAAAATCATAAAGATAAAAACTGGCATGGAATCTGCTTAACAGCCGCTATCTCCATTAACCGGATACCTTCTATGACTATTTGGGAAATCAGCGAAAAAGCGGATTACATCGCGCAGCGTCATCAACAGTTACAGGACCAGTGGCACCTTTACTGCAACTCTCTGGTTCAGGGCATTACCTTGTCGAAAGCGCGTCTTCACCACGCGATGAGCTGCGCGGCGCAGGGCGACATGCGCTTCGTCCTGTTCGGCCATTTCACCATCAACGTTACCCTGGCGGACAACTTCAACAGCCACACCATTGAGTACTACCTCGAGACAAAAGACGGCGAAAAACAGTGTATTGCGAAGGCGCAGCTGATGGCGGATGGCATGGTGGACGGCCACGTCAGCAACCGCGATCGCCAGCAGGTGCTGGAACACTATCTGGAAAAAATCGCGCCGGTTTATAACGGCCTGTACGCCGCCGTTGAGCACGATCTTCCTGTCAACCTGAAGCAGCTGATGGACGGAAATGCCTCAGCGAACGTGGCCTGACCCATGCGTGTCGAGAAGTGTCGACAAGACAGCTTTTCGACAAAAATGACTATCACCAGAGGATAACCCGGTGAACCGTTTTGTAATTGCTGACTCGACGGTCTGCATTGGCTGTCGAACCTGTGAGGCGGCGTGTTCGGAAACGCATCGCCTGCATGGGCTGCAGTCCATGCCGCGCCTGCACGTCATGCGCAATGAAAAAGAGTCTGCCCCGCAGCTCTGCCATCACTGTGAGGATGCCCCGTGCGCGGGTGTCTGTCCTGTAAATGCCATCACCCGCGTGGATGGCGCTGTCCAGCTGAACGAAAGCCTGTGCGTAAGCTGCAAGCTGTGCGGCATTGCCTGCCCGTTCGGCGCGATTGAGTTTTCCGGCAGCCGACCGCTGCATATCCCGGCGAATGCCAACTCGCCAAAAGCCCCGCCCGCGCCGCCGGCGCCTGCGCGCGTAAGCTCGCTTTTGGACTGGGTGCCCGGCATCCGTGCCGTTGCGGTGAAATGCGACCTGTGCAGCTTCGATGAGCAGGGCCCGGCCTGCGTGCGCACCTGCCCGACTAAAGCGTTGATTCTGGTTAACATTCGCGACATCGCCCGTACCAGCAAGCGCAAACGCGAGCTGACCATCAACAGTGATTTTGGCGACCTTTCTCTGCTACAGGCGCTTAACGAGGGGGTGAAATGAACGCGGTGATGATGATTACCAGCGCGGTAGCCTGTTTTGCGGCCGCCGCCGTTCTGGCGCCGATCTTCTCATTCCATAAAACCCTGAGCGGCGCGATCGCCGGGCTCGGCGGGGCGGTCGCTAGCCTGATGACGCTGGCGGCAGGCGGCGTTGTTCTGCTCGGCGGCCAGTCGGCAGAGACCGTGATGCCGCTGATTCGCCACACGGTTGAGATCACTCCCCTGAACGCCATCTGGCTGGTGACGTTTGGCCTGTGCGGGGTGTTTATCAGCCTGTTCAATATCGACTGGCACTGCCACCCGCACGCTAAAGCCAACGGCCTGCTGGTTAACCTGCTGATGGCGACGGCGATCTGCACCGTGACCGCCAGCAATCTCGGCGCGCTGGTGGTGATGGCGGAGATCATGGCGCTGTGCGGCGTGTTCCTGACAGGCTGCAGCGCCTCCGGCAAGCTGTGGTTTGTGCTGGGACGCCTCGGAACGCTGCTGCTGGCGCTGGCCTGCTGGCTGGTGTGGCAGCGCTTCGGCACGCTGGATTTCGCTGTGCTCAACGGGCATCCGCTGGGCAATGACGTCTGGCTGCTGGGCGTGCTCGGCTTTGGCCTGCTCGCCGGCATCATTCCGCTGCACGGCTGGGTGCCGCAGGCGCATGCGAATGCCTCCGCGCCCGCCGCCGCGCTGTTTTCTGTGGTGGTGATGAAGGTCGGTCTGTTCGGGATCCTGGCGATTACGCTGACCGGCGGCCAGCCGCCGCTGTGGTGGGGCGTTGTGCTGCTGGTCGCCGGCATGATTACGGCGTTCGTCGGCGGCCTGTACGCGCTGATGGAGCACAATATCCAGCGTCTTCTGGCGTACCACACGCTGGAGAATATCGGCATCATCCTGCTCGGCATTGGCGCGGGCGTGACCGGGCTGGCGCTCAACCAGCCGGCGCTGATTGCGGCCGGTTTTATCGGCGGTCTTTATCACCTCGTCAACCACAGTCTGTTTAAAAGTACGCTGTTTCTCGGCGCAGGAAGCGTCTGGTTCCGCACCGGCCATCGGGATATCGAAAAGCTCGGTGGGATTGGCAAAAAGATGCCGGTGATTTCACTGGCGATGCTGGTCGGGCTGATGGCGATGGCCGCGCTGCCGCCGCTGAACGGCTTTGCCGGGGAGTGGGTGATCTATCAGTCCTTCTTCGCCCTCGGTCAGAGCGATGCGTTTATCGCTCGTCTGCTGGGGCCGCTGCTGGCGGTCGGGCTGGCGATTACCGGGGCGCTGGCGGTGATGTGCATGGCGAAAGTCTACGGCGTGACCTTCCTCGGTGCGCCGCGCACCCGCGAAGCGGGAAACGCCTGCTGCGCACCGTTGTTGATGGGCGTGAGCGTGGTCGCGCTGGCGCTGTGCTGCATTGCGGGCGGCGTCGCTGCGCCGTGGCTGCTACCGCTGCTGGGCAACGCCATTCCGCTGCCGCTGACCGTGGCGAATACCACCGTCTCTCAGCCAATGATTGCGCTGCTGCTGATTGGCGCACCGCTGCTACCGCTCATCCTGATGATGTTCTTCAAACGCGACCGGCTCGCCTCCCGCTCGCGCGGTGCGGCGTGGGCCTGCGGCTACGAACACGAACAGTCGATGGTCATTACCGCCCACGGCTTCGCCATGCCGGTAAAAGAAAACTTTGCCGCCGTGCTGAAGCTGCGCCACTGGCTGAACCCGGTCGGCTGGGTACCCGGCTGGCAGAGCGCTGCCGCACCCGCGCTGTTCCGCCGTCTGGCGCTGATCGAACTGGCGGTGCTGGTGGTCATTGTGATTTCACGAGGAGCCTGACATGAGTCTATTACTGGCAATTCTTCAGGCGCTGGTGTTGTTCGCCGTGGCGCCGCTGCTGTCGGGCATCACGCGCGTGGCGCGCGCCCGGATGCACAACCGTCGCGGCCCTGGTGTGCTCCAGGAGTATCGCGATCTCTTCAAGCTGTTTTCTCGCCAGAGCGTGGCGCCGGATGCCGCAGGCTGGGTCTTCCGTCTGACGCCGTTTGTGATGGTGGGCGTGATGCTGACCATCGCCACCGCGCTGCCGGTGGTCACGGTGGGATCGCCGCTGCCGGCGCTCGGCGATCTGATCACGCTTATCTACCTCTTCGCTATCGCCCGCTTCTTCTTTGCCATCGCGGGCCTGGACACCGGGAGCCCGTTTACCGGCATCGGTGCCAGCCGCGAGGCGATGCTCGGCGTGCTGGTTGAGCCGATCCTGCTGCTGGGGCTGTGGGTTGCCGCGCAGGTTGCGGGCTCCACCCACATCAGCTTTATCACCCACGCCGTCTACCACTGGCCGGTTGCCCGCTCCATTCCGCTGGTGCTGGCGCTGTGCGCCTGCGCGTTCGCCACCTTTATCGAGATGGGCAAACTGCCGTTCGATCTGGCGGAAGCCGAGCAGGAACTGCAGGAAGGGCCGCTCACCGAGTACAGCGGCTACGGCTTTGCGGTGCTGAAGTGGGGCATTAGCCTCAAACAGCTGGTGGTGCTGCAAATGTTTGTCGGCGTCTTCTTCCCGTGGGGGCAGATGACGCACTTCTCCGCGGGCGGTCTGCTGCTGGCCGTCGTGGTTGCCGCCCTCAAGCTGCTGGTCGGCGTGCTGGTGATTGCCCTGTTCGAAAACAGCATGGCGCGTCTGCGTTTTTTGGAAACGTCCCGCATCACCTGGGCCGGGTTTGGTTTTGCATTTTTAGCGTTCGTCTCCTTGCTGGTGGCGTGATTAAAGAGAGTATTTATGTCTGAAGAAAAGAAAGGTCAGCAGTATCTCGCCGCATTGCATCAGGCTTTCCCCGGCGTGGTGCTGGAGGAGTCCTGGCAAACCAAAGACCAGATAACCGTCACCATTAAGGTGAACTATCTGCCGGAAGTGGTGGAGTTTCTCTACTACCAGCAGGGCGGCTGGCTGTCGGTGCTGTTCGGTAACGACGAGCGCCAGCTGTGCGGCAGTTACGCGGTGTACTACGTGATGTCGATGGAGCAGGGCGAGAAGTGCTGGATCACCGTGCGCGTCGAAGTCGACCCGGCTAAGCCAGAATACCCGTCCGTCACGCCCCGCGTGCCCGCGGCCGTCTGGGGCGAGCGCGAAGTGCGCGACATGTACGGTCTGGTGCCGGTCGGCCTGCCGGACGAGCGCCGCCTGGTGCTGCCTGACGACTGGCCGGACGAACTCTATCCGCTGCGTAAAGACAGCATGGACTACCGCCAGCGTCCGGCCCCAACTACCGACAGCGAAACTTACGAGTTCATCAACGAGCTGGGCAGCAAGAAGAACAACGTGGTGCCGATCGGCCCGCTGCACGTCACCTCCGACGAACCGGGCCACTTCCGCCTGTTCGTCGACGGCGAAAACATTATCGACGCCGACTACCGTCTGTTCTACGTCCACCGCGGGATGGAAAAGCTGGCGGAAACCCGCATGGGCTACAACGAAGTGACCTTCCTCTCTGACCGCGTGTGCGGCATCTGCGGCTTCGCCCACAGCACCGCCTACACTACCTCGGTGGAGAACGGCATGGGGATCGTGGTGCCGGAACGCGCGCAGATGATCCGCGCCATTCTGCTTGAGGTGGAGCGCCTGCACTCGCACCTGCTGAACCTCGGCCTGGCCTGTCACTTCGTCGGGTTTGATTCCGGGTTTATGCAGTTCTTCCGCGTGCGCGAAGCGTCGATGAAGATGGCGGAGATCCTCACCGGGGCGCGCAAAACGTACGGTCTGAACCTGATCGGCGGGATCCGTCGCGACCTGCTGAAAAACGACATGATCCAGACCCGCCAGCTGGCGCAGCAGATGCGCCGCGACGTGCAGGAGCTGGTGGATATGCTGCTCAGCACGCCAAACATCGAGCAGCGCACCGTCGGCGTCGGCCGTCTTGACCCGGAAATTGCCCGCGACTTCAGCAACGTCGGCCCGATGGTGCGCGCCAGCGGCCACGCCCGCGACACCCGTGCCGATCACCCGTTCGTCGGCTACGGCCTGCTGCCGATGACCGTGCACAGCGAGCAGGGCTGCGACGTCATCTCTCGCCTCAAGGTGCGCATCAACGAGGTGTTCACGGCACTGAACATGATCGACTACGGCCTTGATAACCTGCCTGGCGGCCCGCTGATGGTGGAGGGCTTCACCTACATTCCGAACCGCTTTGCCCTCGGCTTTGCCGAAGCGCCGCGCGGGGACGACATTCACTGGAGCATGACCGGCGACAACCAGAAGCTTTACCGCTGGCGCTGCCGTGCGGCCACCTACGCCAACTGGCCAACCCTGCGCTACATGCTGCGCGGCAACACGGTTTCCGATGCGCCGCTGATCATCGGCAGCCTCGACCCGTGCTACTCCTGCACCGACCGCATGACCGTGGTCGACGTGCGCAAGAAGAAAAGCCAGGTGGTGCCGTACAAAGAGCTTGAGCGCTACAGCATCGAGCGTAAGAACTCGCCGCTGAAATAAGGATTAGTCATGTTTACCTTTATCAAAAAAGCGATCAAAACCGGCACGCAAACCAGCAGCTATCCGCTGGAGCCGATGCCGGTGGATAAAAACTTTCGCGGCAAGCCGGAACACAACCCGCAGCAGTGCATCGGCTGCGCGGCCTGCGTCAACGCCTGTCCGTCGAATGCCCTGACGGTGGAAACGGATCTCAAAACCGGCGAGCTGGCCTGGCAGTTTAACCTCGGGCGCTGCATCTTCTGCGGCCGCTGCGAGGAGGTCTGCCCGACGGTCGCCATTCGCCTGTCGCAGGAATACGAGCTGGCGGTGTGGAAGAAAGAGGATTTTCTGCAGCAGTCGCGCTTTGAGCTGTGCAACTGCCGCGTCTGCAGACGTCCGTTCGCCGTGCAGAAAGAGATCGACTACGCCATCGCGCTGCTGCAGCACAATGGCGACGCCCGCGCGGAGCATCACCGCGAAAGCTTTGAAACCTGCCCGGCGTGCAAGCGTCAGAAGTGCCTGCTGCCGTCCGACCGCATTGATATCACCCGCCACATGAGAGAGGCCAGCTGATGGAAAACCTACTGGGCCCGCGCGACGCTAACGGCATTCCGGTGCCGATGACGGTGGACGAATCCATCGCCAGCATGAAGGCGTCGCTGCTGAAAAAAATCAAACGCTCGGCCTACGTCTACCGCGTGGACTGCGGCGGCTGCAACGGCTGCGAGATCGAGATCTTCGCTACGCTGTCGCCGCTGTTTGACGCCGAGCGCTTCGGCATCAAGGTGGTACCGTCCCCGCGTCATGCGGACATCCTGCTGTTCACCGGGGCCGTCACCCGCGCCATGCGCTCGCCCGCGCTGCGCGCCTGGCAGTCCGCGCCGGACCCGAAAATCTGCATCTCGTACGGCGCCTGCGGCAACAGCGGCGGCATCTTCCATGACCTTTACTGCGTCTGGGGCGGCACCGACAAAATCGTGCCGGTGGACGTCTACATTCCGGGCTGTCCGCCGACGCCCGCCGCCACGCTTTACGGCTTTGCCATGGCGCTCGGCCTGCTGGAGCAGAAAATCCACGCCCGCGAACCGGGCGAGCTGGACAACCAGCCTGCCGCCATTCTGCACCCGGACATGGTGCAACCGCTGCGGGTGAAGGTCGACCGCACGGCGCGCAGGCTGGCGGGCTATCGCTACGGGCGTCAGATTGCCGATGACTATCTGCGCCTGCTGAGCCAGGGCGACCATCAGGTGGCGCGCTGGCTGGAGGCGGAAAACGATCCGCGCCTCAATGAGATCGTGGCGAACCTGAACAGCATCGTCGATGAGGCGCGAATCCTATGAGTGAAACGGTGGTGTTCAGCCAGCTGAGCCGTAAGTTTATTGATGAGAACGATGCCACGCCGGATGCGGCGCAGCAGGTGGTCTATTACAGCCTGGCGATTGGGCATCACCTCGGGGTGATTGACTGCCTGGAGGCGGCGCTGAGCTGCCCGTGGCCGGAATATCTGGCGTGGATCGCCACGCTGGAGGAGGGCAGCACGGCGCGGCGCAAGATGGAAGGCGTGCCGAAGTACGGCGAGATCGTGATCGATGTGAACCACATTGCGATGCTCGCCAACGCCTTTGACGCGGCGCTCGGCAGGCAAACCCCGGCGCAGCAGGCGTGGAGCAAAACGCTGCTCGGCATGCTGCATGATATTCATCAGGAGAGCGCCATCTACCTGATGGTGAGGAGATTACGTGACTGACGTTTTACTGTGTGTCGGCAACAGCATGATGGGCGACGACGGCGCGGGTCCGCTGCTCGCAGAGATGTGTGCCGCCAACCCGCAGGGCAGTTGGCTGGTGATTGACGGCGGCAGCGCGCCGGAAAACGACGTGGTCGCCATTCGCGAACTGCGTCCGGACAGGCTGTTAATCGTCGATGCCACCGATATGGGGCTCAACCCCGGCGAGATCCGCCTGATTGACCCGGACGACATCGCCGAGATGTTTATGATGACCACCCACAATATGCCGCTGAACTACCTTGTGGATCAGATCAAAGGTGACGTGGGCGAGGTGCTGTTTTTGGGCATTCAGCCGGATATTGTCGGGTTTTATTACCCGATGACGCCGCCGGTGAAAGAGGCGGTGGACGTGGTGTATTCACGGCTTGCCGGGTGGGTTGGGGATGGAGGTTTTTCTCAGCTCTGAGCAGCGCCCGGCGGCGCTACGCTTACCGGGCCTACGGTTTTGTAGGCCGGGTAAGGCGAAGCCGCCACCCGGCAAAACAGGCTACTCGAGATCCGCCCCGTTACTTGCAATCACCTTCTTATACCATCCGAACGATTTCTTGCGTTTCCGCTCCAGCGTGCCGTTCCCGGCGTCGTCGCGGTCGACGTACACAAACCCGTAGCGCTTGCTCATCTCGCCTGTTGAGGCCGAAACCAGGTCAATGCAGCCCCAGGTGGTGTAGCCCATCAGCGGCACGCCGTCCTCAATCGCGTCGCCCATCGCGCGGATGTGCTCGCGCAGATAGCTGATGCGGTAGTCGTCGTTAATCTCGCCGTTTTCATCAACGACATCTTTCGCCCCGAGGCCGTTTTCTACCAGGAACAGCGGCTTCTGGTAGCGGTCGTACATCATGTTCATGGTGATGCGCAGGCCGAGCGGGTCGATGCCCCAGCCCCATTCGCTCACCTGAATGTGCGGGTTGCGCAGGGATTTGACGATGTTCGCCGCATTGGTATTGTTCGCGTTCATGTCCGCCGACGCGCAGCGCGAGGCGTAATAGCTGAACGAGACAAAGTCGACGGTGTTTTTAAGCAGTTCGTCGTCGCCGGGATCTTTCACAATCACCACGCCTTTCTCGCGGAACACGCGGGCGGAGTAAGCCGGATAGCTGCCGCGCGCCTGCACGTCGATAAAGAACAGATTCTCGCGGTCTTTCTCCAGCGCCATCCACACGTCTTCCGGCTTGCAGGAGTACGGATAGAAATTCCCGCCCGCCAGCATGCAGCCGACCTGGTTTTCCGGGTTCACCTCGTGGGCAATTTTGGTCGCCAGCGCGCTCGCCACCAGCTCGTGGTGCGCGGCCTGGTATTTCACCTGGTCTTCGTTTTCGCCTTCCTCAAACACCAGTCCCGCCCCGGAGAACGGGCTGTGCAGCATGATGTTGATTTCGTTGAAGGTCAGCCAGTATTTCACCAGCCCGTTAAATTCCTCAAAGCAGGTGCGGGCGTAGCGGGCGAAGAAATCCACCATCTTGCGGTTGCGCCAGGATCCGTATTCCGTCACCAGGTGCATCGGCACGTCGAAGTGACAGAGCGTCACCAGCGGTTCGATGTTGTACTTTTTGCATTCTTCAAATACCGCCCGGTAGAAGGCAATGCCCTCTTTGTTCGGCAGCGGTTCGTCGCCGTTCGGATAGAGGCGGCTCCAGGCGATCGAGGTGCGGAACACCGTAAAGCCCATCTCCGCCATCAGGGCGATGTCCTCTTTATAGCGATGGTAAAAATCAATCGCCTCGTGGCTCGGGTAGAATTCGTCGTCACGCAGCGAAAAACGCTTTTCCTTACCGAGCTTCACCGCCAGGCGGTTCGCGCCGTGGGGGATCATATCGACCGTCGTCAGCCCTTTGCCGCCCTCACGGTAAGCACCTTCACTCTGGTTGGCGGCAAGCGCGCCGCCCCATAAAAATCCTTGTGGAAAAACAGACATTCTTACCTCGCTTTCAATTTATGCTTTTGCTGCGTTGTTCTGTACCGGTGCGGTCTGCAGGGCGCGCGCTTTTTCGGCGTCGTCTTCGACAGGAATATCCTCAAAGCCCAGTATCAGGGTCAGAACAAACGACAGCACCACTGCCAGACCCATCACGCCAAACACCCAGACGATGGTCATCGGGTTGGCCGGATCGAAGAACTGCACGCTGGTAAACAGCCCCGGAGCCGCCATCGAGTGGCTGGCAAGACCCGCGATACCGGCCACCGCGCCGCAGATAAAGCCGCTGATCAGGCTCGCAATCAGCGGACGTTTCAGACGCACCGCCACGCCGTACAGGGCCGGTTCAGAAATCCCCGCCATAATGGCGGAGGCTGCCGCCGCCAGCGCCGTCTGGCGCAGCTCCGGGTTTTTGGTTTTCCACGCCACCGCCAGCGAAGAGCCGCCGAGCGACAGGTTGGCGCCAATTTCCGACGGCATCACCATCCCTTCCTTGCCCGTCTCGGCAATGGTCTGAATGATGGTCGGCGTAAACACGCGATGCATCCCGGTCATCACCAGCAGCGGCCAGAGCGCGCCCATAATGGCGACGGAGAGCCAGCCCAGGTAGCCGTGAATGGTGTAGACCAGCGCGGAGATGGCGCTACCGATCCAGATCCCCAGCGGGCCAATCAGCACGATGGCGAGCGGGGCGGCAATCAGCACGATCAGCATCGGCTTGAGGAAGTTTTTCGTCACCGCCGGGGTAATACGATCCACCCAGCGTTCGATGTATGACAGGCACCAGGTCATGACCAGCGCCGGGATGACGGTGTAGGTGTATTTCACCGCCGTCACCGGGATAAAGGCGAACTCAACGTGCTCACCCTGCGCGGCTTTTGCCATCAGCTCGATAAAGCTCGGGTGCACCAGCACGCCCGCGATGGCGATGGCCAGCGACATGTTGGTTTTGAATTTCACCGCCGCCGAGGCTGCCACCATCAGCGGCAGGAAGAAGAACGCGCCGTCGCCGATGACGGTCAGAATAGTCAGCGTCGGCGCGCCTTTTGGCAGCACGCCGGTCATCTCAAGGATCATCGCCAGCAGCTTGACCATCGAGCCGCCGATGATCGCCGGGATCAGCGGGGACATGGTGCCGATCAGCGCGTCGAGGATCCCGGCGCCAATGCGGCGCAGCGTCAGTTTCTGCGGTCCTTCCGGCACTGCGGGCTGCAGTTCCGTGGGCAGCAGGCTTACTACTTCGCGGTACGCCTGTGACACCGTGTTGCCAATAATCACCTGGCACTGGTTGTCGTTGCGCACTACGCCAAGGACGCCGCTGATGCTTTTCAGGCGTGCGGCATCGGTGAGGGTTTCATCTTTCAGAACGAAACGCAGTCGCGTCATGCAGTGGGTGACGGCGACGATGTTCTCTTTACCGCCCAGCGCGCTGATGACGTCGTTCGCCAGCGCAGCGTAATTTTTGGCCATCGGATGTGATCCTATTATTGTTGTGAGAAATGTAGGAAACCGGTTCCACATAATCATCATGAGTTTCTATGAATGAAACAAGATCGGTTTTTGACCATTTTTTCGTTTCGTGATGCAGATCGCAATGGAGTATCGAAAGCGTGATTTCATCGCTGCGACAATTTTTTTGCAGTGCAGTACACTGCGCTCCATCAGATTCAGACGGAATAACAACATGACCACGATGCTGGAAGTGGCGAAGCGGGCAGGCGTTTCGAAAGCCACGGTATCCCGGGTGCTGTCGGGCAATGGCTACGTTAGCCAGGAAACCAAAGATCGGGTGTTTCAGGCCATTGAAGAAAGCGGCTATCGCCCGAATTTGCTGGCGCGAAACCTGGCGACCAAACGCACCCAGACGCTGGGCCTGGTGGTGACGAACACCCTTTATCACGGCGTCTATTTTAGCGAACTGCTGTTTCACGCCGCGCGCATGACGGAAGAAAAGGGGCGGCAGCTGATCCTCGCGGACGGCAAGCATAGCGCGGATGAAGAGCGCGAGGCGATCCAGTACCTGCTCGATATGCGCTGCGACGCGGTGATCATCTATCCGCGTTTTCTGAGCGTGGATGAAATGGATGAGATCGTCGAGAAGTGCGAGCAGCCCATTATGGTGCTCAACCGTCGCCTGCGGAAAAACAGCAGCCACAGCGTCTGGTCAGATCATAAAGCCTCCAGCCAGGACGCGGTGTCGAAGCTGATTGCGAAAGGGCACCGGGAGATCGCGTTTATCACCGGCTCGCTGGATTCTCCCACCGGGGTTGAGCGTCTCTCCGGCTACAAGGACGCGCTGGCGCAGCACGGTATTCCGCTGCGCGAGGGTCTGATTGCGCAGGGGAAGTGGAACCCCGCCAGCGGCGCGGCGGCGGTTGCCGAACTGCTTGCTCGCGGTGAACGCTTTACGGCGCTGGTGGCGAGTAATGACGACATGGCGATCGGCGCCATGAAGCTGCTGCACGACAGCGGCGTGGCCGCACCGGACGCGGTGTCGGTGATCGGTTTCGACGACGTGGCCATCGCGCCCTACATCGTGCCGTCGCTTTCCAGCGTGCGTATTCCGGTGACGGAGATGATTAAAGAAACCATCAGCCGCCTGATCTTCATGCTCGACGGCGGCGAGTTTAAGTATCAACAAACCTTCTCCGGCGAGCTTGTCCTGCGTGACTCTGTAATTGACGGCCCACACCGCTGATGTCGACAGCTGTCATCGTCATAAGTGACGATGACAGCACCGCTTTAATTTTTAAAATCAAATAAAATCAATAAGTTAATTATTGGCACGGTTTATGAATATCTCCGCGCATAACTGTAATGCTGGAGAAGCAGATGAACCGTTTTATTATGGCCGATGCCAGTAAGTGTATTGGTTGCCGTACCTGTGAAGTGGCGTGCGTGGTTTCCCATCAGGCGGAGCAGGACTGCGCGTCGCTTACCCCTGACACCTTCCTGCCGCGCATCCACGTCATCAAAGGCGTGAATATTTCCACCGCCGCCATCTGTCGCCAGTGCGAAGACGCACCGTGCGCGAACGTCTGCCCGAACGGGGCGATTAAACGCGAGAAAGGCTTTGTGCACGTGATGCAGGAGCGCTGCATTGGCTGCAAAACCTGCGTGGTCGCCTGCCCGTATGGCGCGATGGAGGTGGTGGTCCGTCCGGTGGTGCGCAACAGCGGTATGGGGCTGAGCGTGCGGGCGGAGAAAGCCGAAGCCAACAAGTGCGACCTGTGCTACCACCGCGACGCCGGTCCGGCCTGCATGGAAGCCTGCCCGACGCACGCGCTGGTCTGCGTGGATCGCGACAAGCTTGAGCAGATGAGCGCCGAAAAGCGCCGTCGCGCGGCGTTCGACACCTCGTCATCACTGCTGTTCTGAACCGTATGAGCAGCAACGGCGTTCAGCTGCGCGTGCGCGGCAAAGTGCAGGGCGTAGGGTTTCGTCCCTTCGTCTGGCAGCTGGCGCAGGCGCTTCAGTTGACCGGTGACGTCTGCAATGACGGAGAGGGCGTGCTGGTGCGCCTCGCGGGTAATGGGGGGGCCTTTACCGCGAGGCTGCATCAGGACTGCCCGCCGCTGGCACGCATTGACCACGTGGAAACGCAGCCGTTTACCTGGGCGCACGTGCCGGAGGACTTTACCATCCGCCACAGCGCGGGCGGGGCGATGGACACGCAGATCGTCCCCGACGCCGCGACCTGTCCGGCGTGCCTGGCTGAAATGCGCGACCCCGGCGAGCGCCGCTATCGCTATCCGTTCATCAACTGCACGCACTGCGGGCCGCGGTTTACCATTATCCGCGCGATGCCCTACGACCGCCCGGCCACGGCAATGGCACCGTTCCCGCTCTGTGTGCCGTGTGAAGCAGAGTACCGCAATCCTGCCGACCGCCGTTTTCACGCTCAGCCGGTCGCCTGCCCGGACTGCGGGCCCGCGCTTATGTGGCGTGCGGGCGACATAACTGCTGACCGTGAAGCTGCGCTGCGCGCGGCGGTGGCGATGCTGAAAAGCGGCGGTATTGTCTCCGTCAAAGGGCTGGGCGGCTTTCACCTCGTCTGCGATGCGCAAAACCCACAGGCGATAGTGAAATTGCGGTCACGCAAACAGCGCCCGTCGAAGCCGCTGGCGGTGATGATCCCGCATGCGGATGACCTGCCGGAGACGGTTCAGACGCTGCTGCGCACACCCGCCGCACCCATTGTGCTCACGCCAAAAGCCTGGCTGCCCGCGTTCCCGGAAGGTATCGCGCCCGGTCTGGATTCCGTGGGCATCATGCTTCCTGCGAACCCGCTGCAGCATCTTTTGATGATGGACTGCCAGCGCCCGCTGGTGATGACTTCAGGTAACCTCAGCGGCAGACCGCCAGCCATCACCAGCCGGCAGGCGCTGGAGGAGCTCAGCGGCATCGCGGACGGTTTCCTGCTGCATAACCGCGATATCCTGCAGCGGATGGACGACTCGGTGATGGATCGAGACGGGGCGATGCTGCGCCGGGCGCGCGGTTTTGTGCCCGATGCCATCACGTTGCCTGCGGGTTTCGAGAATATTCCCGCCATGCTATGCACCGGCGCGGAGATGAAAAACACCTTCTGCCTGGCGCGTGGGAACCAGGCGGTGTTGAGCCAGCATTTTGGCGATCTCGGTGACGAGGGTGTCGAAGCGCAGTGGCGCAGCGCGCTCTCGACGATGCAGGAAATTTACGGCTTTCAGCCGGAGCGCATTGTATGCGATGCCCATCCGGGGTACCGCGCGCGTCAGTGGGCGCAGGTACAGGGGCTGCCCGTTGAAACTGTCCTGCATCATCACGCCCACGCGGCGGCGTGCCTGGCGGAGAACGGCTGGCCACTCGACGGCGAAGACGCAATTGCCCTGACGCTGGACGGGATCGGCATGGGCGAGAACGGCGCGCTGTGGGGCGGGGAGTGCCTGCGGGTGAACTATCTCGCGTGCGAGCGTCTGGGCGGGCTGCCTGCCGTTGCGCTTCCGGGGGGCGATCTGGCGGCGCGGCAGCCGTGGCGCAATTTACTCGCCCACTGCCTGGCGTTTGTGCCTGACTGGCAGCAGTACCCTGAAACGCGTGCGGTACAGCGCCAGAACTGGCCGCTGCTGGCGACGGCGATCCGGCGTGGCATCAACGCGCCGCGAGCTTCTTCCTGTGGTCGCCTGTTTGACGCGGTTGCCTGTGCGCTCGGCATCGACACGCAGCGTTACGAAGGGGAAGCGGCCTGCCGGCTGGAAGCCCTGGCATCGCAGTGCACGGGTGTTGACCATCCGGTGACGCTGGAAGTGGATAACCTCGCGCAATTCTGGCTGCGGTGGCTGAGCTGGCAGGCGGAGCCCTGCGAGCGCGCGTGGGCATTTCACGACGCGCTGGCAAAAGGGCTGGCGCATCTTGCCGCGTTCCATGCCAGGCGCCTGTCGCTGTCGACAATCTGTCTCAGCGGCGGCGTGCTGCACAACCGTCTGCTGCGCGCGCGCCTGCGTCATTATCTTTCTGACTTTACGCTTCTTTTTCCTTCGCACCTGCCCGCAGGTGACGGAGCGATCTCCTTCGGGCAGGCGGCGATCGCCGCTGCCCGGTCATGTTTACAAAGGACTAAAAATGTTACGACTGTTACGCAATGAACCTCGCGCCGCGCTTCTGCTGCTGGCTCTGGTAATGGCAAACCTGCTGGCCTGGGGATGGGCATGGCAGACCTTTAGCGGCAGCACGGCGCTGATGGCCGCTAGCCTGCTGGCGTGGTGCTACGGGCTGCGTCACGCGGTGGACGCCGACCACATTGCCGCCATTGATACCGTGACGCGTAAGATGATGCAGCAGGGCAAACGTCCGTCCGGCGTGGGGGCGTGGTTCTCGCTGGGGCACTCCACCATCGTGGTGCTGGCCTCCATTGCTATTGTCGCCACCGCGACGGCGTTTCAGAAAAACATGGAATGGTTCCACGAAACCGGCAGCCTGATTGGCACCGCCGTTTCCGCCTCCTTCCTGCTGGCGATGGCGCTGGTGAACATGGTGATCCTGCGCGGAGTCTGGCGCAGTTTTCAGGCGCTGAAAAAAGGCCAGCCGGTGCAGGGCTACATCACGCTGCCTGCCCAGGGCGGCGTCATGAACTGGCTGTTTGGCAAAACCTTCCGCCTCGTCAATAAAAGCTGGCAGATGTATCTGGTGGGTTTCCTGTTCGGTCTCGGCTTTGACACGGCCACCGAGGTTGGCGTGCTGGGGATCTCTGCCGCCAGCGCCTCCAGCGGGATGTCGGTGTGGTCAATCATGATCTTCCCGGCACTCTTCGCCAGCGGCATGGCGCTGGTGGATACCCTCGATAATCTGCTGATGGTCGGCGCCTACGGCTGGGCCTTTAACAAGCCGCAGCGCAAGCTCTACTACAACATGACTATCACCAGCACCTCCGTGGTGGTGGCGCTGTTTATCGGCGGGCTGGAAGCGCTGGGTCTGCTGATGGACAAATTTGCCCTCAGCGGCGGCGTGTGGGATCTGATTGGCACGGTAAACGACAACCTGGGCAACGCCGGATTTGTGGTGGTCGGGCTGTTCGTTTCCTGCTGGCTGATCTCCATGGTCAACTACCGCTGGCGCGGCTACGACGCGCTGGTGGTGCGTTCCTGATCCGGCTCCTGCACAGCGTAACCTCCGCGACTTCCTCAATGGCTGGCGCAAAGCGGCATACCGATAAAAAATGCTGAAAATATAGGACTTTTGCGGAATAAAATATATTCCGCATTCTTCGCTTGTGTGAAATAGCGAGAAAGATAATTGAGTTATTTATAAAAATTCGCCATGATTTACCTCCGGCTGCTCATATCTTTTCAGGCTGGGGCGGGCGTCAATAATAAATCGAGATGATGTTTTTAAGCTTTTCCATATTAAAGTATTTACGAAAATAATAAATAAGGGATTGATAGCGATGATATATCTGCTTTGCATTTATTTTATGAATAGGATTCGTAAAAAAAAGCTCCGGGATATCGGGGCGGTGAATAATAATATCCAAAGGTTAAGTAAGCATGACCCTTTTGCAGGCCGGGTAGGCGAAGCGCCACCCGGCAAAAAGAGGGTTAAGCAGGTAGCAATTTCAGCAGAGCGAAAGCCTCCTTCATCCGATCTTCACTGACCACAAAAGCGCGTAGTTGATCCTCGTTGTCTACGCCATGCGCGACCATTCCCTGCTGTTCGAGGGTTATTTTCCAGCTCAGATCCTGACGCTGCGTTTCACCTGCGAGATGCAGCGGTAATTCCGGCGTTTTTACTTTAATTAGCATGGCGGGTAATTTCAGCGGCGCGCTGCCGCCGAGCAGGTTTTTAGCAAGATACATCGCGCTTAATTGGATTGGCTGTAAAAAGGGAAGTGCCTGACCATTAATTTCAGCGCAGTCTCCTAACGCGTAAATATCAGGTTGCGTGGTTTGCAGATAGCTATTTACCTTCACGCCACGCTGTATTTCGGCGCCTGCGCGATGCGCCAGCGCGGTTTCCGGGCGCAGGCCCGTCGCCGCGATAACCGCATCGACCTCAACGCTGCGGTTGCGGTCGAGCATGGCACGAATGCCGCCTTCGGTTTTACTCAGGCTTTGCAGCTGCGATTTCAACAGCAGATGTACCCCCATGTCGGTCAGGCGATGCTGTAAGCGACTGCTTACTTCTGCGGGCATCAGCGACGACAGAATGCTCGCCGCATGGTCGACCAGAGTCACGGATTTTCCCGCCCGGCAGAAATCCATCGCCAGCTCGGTGCCTATCAGCCCGCCGCCGACAATCATCACGCGCTGCGCGTCGCGAAGCCCCGTTTCGCTGGCCTGATACTCCTGCTGGCTGTTGAGGGTGATTATCAGCTCGCGGCCCTCAATCGGCGGCACAAACGCAGAGGCACCCGTGGCAAGCACCAGCCTGTCGTACTGCCAGGTTTTCTCTGTCGCTTTCACAACGTGAGCGGCGGCGTCGATGTCGGTGACCCAGGTGTACGGGAACAGGCGCAGGTTAAACAGCTCGGCGAACTCCCCCGCCGTCTGGCGGGTGAGATCTTCGGCGCGCTGATTCTGACTAATCACGTGGCTTAAGTCAGGCTTGTTGTACTCGTCCATGCTGTCGGCGGCAATCAACGTCAGCGGCACGCTGGCGTCCTGTTTGCGGATGTTTTTCACCAGCTGACGGGCGGCAAAGCCCGAGCCGATGATGACGATGCCGTGGCTCATTTTGCCTCCGTTGCCAGTTCATCAAAAACGTCTTTCCCGAGGGAACATTCCGGGCAGAGGAAGTTGTCCGGCACGTCACTCCACGGCGTACCCGGCGCAACGTCCTGCAGCGGCTCGCCCAGCTCAGGGTCGTAGATCCACTGGCAGACGCTGCACTGCATGCGCGGGCCGAGGTCGGCGGCAGCCGCAGCGGCGCAGGCACAGGTGCCCTGCTGTTCGACCGGTTTCGCTGCTTGCGGAAGCGGTGCAAGCGCCCACTGCCGCGCAATGTCGCGGCCGTGCTGGCGGCAGATCTCCAGGGCGTCGATATCCGGTCGCCATTTGGCTTTAAGGCTGAGGGACATCTCAAAACCGGCATCCTGTAAACGGGTGGAAAGGCGGTCTACCGCGCCGCCGCTCCAGCCGTGGGAGCCAAAGGCGCTGGCGCGCTTGTTACGGAAGCGCAGGCCGGTCATCTCTTCCACCAGACCGGCAATTTTCGGCATCATTACGTTGTTCATGGTGGAGGTGCCCACCAGCACGCCCTTAGAGCGGAACACGTTGGTCAATACCTCGTTCTTATCGCTGCGCGCCACGTTGAAGATTTTCACCGCCACGTTCGGGTCCACTTCGTTGATGCCCTGGGCAATGGCGTCCGCCATCATGCGGGTGTTGTTGGACATGGTGTCGTAGAAAATCGTAATGCGGTCTTCCTGATAGTCCGCCGCCCATTTCAGGTACAGCTCCACAATCTGGGTGGGATTTTCACGCCACACCACGCCGTGAGAGGTAGCAATCATCTCCACCGGCAGATTAAAGCCGAGGATCTCGGTGATTTTAGGCGTCACCAGGCGGCTGAACGGGGTAAGGATGTTGGCGTAGTACCGCTGGCACTGTTCGAACAGTTCGGTCTGATCCACTTCGTCATTAAACAGGCGTTCGTCGCAGTAGTGCTGGCCGAAGGCATCGTTGCTGAACAGCACCGCGTCGCCGGTCATGTAGGTCATCATGCTGTCCGGCCAGTGCAGCATCGGCGTTTCCACGAAGATCAGCTGCTTGCCGTTGCCGATATCCAGCGCGTCGCCGGTTTTCACGGTGTGGAAATTCCACTCCGGATGGTGGTGGTGGCCGTTGATCGAGTCGATGGCGTTGGTGGTGCAGTAGATCGGCGTGTTCGGGATGTAAGACATCAGCTCGGTCAGCGCGCCGGCGTGATCTTCTTCCGCGTGGTTGATGATGATGTAGTCGATGGCGTCCAGGTCGATTTCGCTGCGCAGGTTCTGCACGAACTCGCGGCTGAACTTGTGATCGACGGTATCGATCAGCACGTTTTTTTCTTCGCGGATGAGATAGCTATTGTAGCTGCTGCCGCGCAGCGTTTTGTATTCCGTCCCGTGGAAATCGCGCACTTCCCAGTCACGTTGACCCACCCAATGAATGTTATTTTTAACCAGAATAGACATAGCAACCTCTACGTAATACAGCATATTCAAATAAGATGATTTGCTTATATCAAGTTGCGTGCCAGTTTTTAATTATTTGATTTTAATGAATTAATGTTGCCGTGCCTCGTAGTGGGTAGTCATTATGACTATCAAAAGAAGTGTCAATATGACAACATGCATTGTCAAAATGACAGCGAGGTCACTATGAGCTTTTCCGTAGACGTGCTGGCGAAGATCGCCATTGAGCTGCAGACCGGTATCGGCCATCAGGACCGCTTTCAGCGGCTGATCTCCACGCTGCGCCACGTGCTTGAGTGCGATGCGTCCGCACTGCTGCGCTACGAGGGGCGGCAGTTTATTCCGCTGGCTATCGACGGGCTGGCGAAGGACGTGCTCGGACGGCGTTTTACCCTTGAGGGCCATCCGCGTCTGGAAACTATCGCCCGCGCGGGTGACGTGGTGCGCTTTCCGGCGGACAGCGATCTGCCCGACCCGTACGATGGGCTTATTCCCGGCCAGGAGAGCCTGAAGGTGCACGCCTGTATCGGCCTGCCTTTATTTGCCGGACAAAATCTGATTGGCGCGTTGACCCTCGACGGCCTTTCGCCGGACCAGTTCGATGCCTTTAGCGACGAAGAGCTGCGCCTGATTGCCGCCCTGGCCGCCGGGGCGCTTAACAACGCGCTGCTGATTGAACAGCTTGAGAGCCAGAATATCCTTCCCGGCAGCCCGGCGGCGTTTGAGCAGGTCACGCATACGGAGATGATTGGCCTCTCTCCGGGCATGGCGCAGCTCAAAAAAGAGATTGAGATCGTTGCCGCTTCCGATTTGAACGTGCTGATCTTCGGGGAGACCGGCACTGGCAAGGAGCTGGTGGCGAAGTCCATTCACGAAGCGTCGCCGCGCGCGGTGAACCCGCTGGTGTACCTCAACTGCGCCGCGCTGCCGGAAAGCGTGGCGGAAAGCGAGCTGTTTGGTCACGTTAAAGGGGCGTTTACCGGGGCCATCAGCAACCGCAGCGGCAAGTTCGAAATGGCCGATAACGGCACGCTGTTTCTGGACGAAATCGGCGAGCTCTCCCTGTCGCTGCAGGCCAAGCTGCTGCGCGTGCTGCAGTACGGCGACATCCAGCGCGTGGGGGATGACCGCAGCCACAGAGTGGACGTTCGCGTGCTGGCGGCCACCAACCGTGACCTGCGTGAAGCGGTGCTGGCCGGGCAGTTCCGCGCCGACCTGTTCCATCGCCTGAGCGTGTTCCCGCTTACCGTGCCGCCGCTGCGCGAGCGCGGGGACGACGTGGTGCTGCTGGCGGGCTTTTTCTGCGAGCAGTGCCGTCTCAGGATGGGGCTTTCCCGCGTGGTGCTGAGCCCGGGTGCGAGGTCGCATCTGCTAAGCTACGGCTGGCCGGGCAACGTGCGCGAGCTGGAGCATGCGATTCACCGCGCGGTGGTGCTGGCGAGGGCGACGCGTTCGGGAGATGAGGTGGTAATTCATGCGCGGCATTTTGCACTGCATGAGGAAACTGCCCCGACCGTGAAGGCTGCCGCACCTGAGAGCGCAAACGAGAATCTGCGCGAGGCTACGGAAGAATTCCAGCGTCGGATGATTACCCGCGCGCTGGAGCAGAATAACCGCAGCTGGGCGGCGTGCGCGCGGGCGCTGGAGATGGACGTCGCCAACCTGCACCGGCTGGCGAAGCGTCTGGGACTGAAGGGTTAGATAATGCCGGCCTGATAGAAATCCTGAAGGTTGATGGCGCCGCACAGCCTGCCGGTGTCATCCACCACCGGTGCGGCGGTGATTTTGCGCTTCATCAGCACCTCTTTGGCTTCAATGGCGCGGCTCTCGGCGTTCAGCGTCAGCCCCCCTTTGGTCATGGCGTCCGACACTTGGGTTTCCAGCCTGCCGCCGCCCACCAGCCAGCGGCGCAGGTCGCCGTCGGTGAATACGCCTTTGACGTACCCGTCGTCATCGCACACCGCCACCAGCCCCAGACCGGTGCGGCTGAGCTCCAGCATCGCGTCCATGACGCTGGTATTGAGTTTGACCTGCGGAATAGCATCGTCGGTGCGCATCAGGTGGTGAACCTTGTTGAGCAGGCGTGCCCCGAGCGCACCTGCCGGATGCGAGCGAGCGAAATCTTCTTCGTTAAAGCCGCGCGCCTGCATCACCGCCATTGCCAGCGCGTCGCCCATCATCAGGGTATTCACGGTGCTGGAGGTCGGAGCGAGGTGCATCGGACAGGCTTCACGCTCAACGGAAATATCCAGCGTCGCTTTGGCGGCCAGCGCTAGCGGCGAGCGGGATTTCCCGGTCATCGCCAGCAGGGCGACGGATTTTTCCTGCAGGCGCGGAATAATGAGATCCAGCTCTTTGGCCGAACCGGAGTAGGAGATAAACAGCATCACGTCGCGGCTTTCTATCATCCCCAGATCGCCGTGCAGCGCCTCTGCCGGATGCACGAAGAAGGCCGGGGTGCCGGTGCTGGCGAGCGTCGCGGCAATCTTTTTGCCGATATGGCCGGATTTACCGATGCCCGCCACGATCACTTTGCCTTCGCAGTGGATAATGGTGTTGGCGGCGCGGACAAAATCCTCGCCCAGACGTTCCGGCAGGCGGCTGGCTTCCTGCAGCTCCAGCATCAGCGTCTGGCGGCCCGTTTCTAACAGAAAATCACTCATCTCTCTCTCCGGTTACGATCACGTCGATTCCTTTCTCTTCCAGCGCTTTTTTGAACGCCGGGTCGATACCCGCGTCGGTAATCAGCTTATCGACGCTTTCAAGGCTACAGACAATGTTGGGGCTTTTGCGGCCAAACTTCGACGAGTCCGCCATCAGAATCACTTCCCGCGCGGCGTTGCACATGGCTTTACTGACGCTGAATACCTCGTTGAACGTCGTAACGCCCGCATTCAGGTCGATGCCGTCGGTGCCCATGAACAGTTTATCAAAGCTGAAGTGGTCGAAGGCGTTCTCCGCCAGCTGTCCGTGAAATGAGGCGGATTTTTTGCGGAAGGTGCCGCCGGGCATCAGGATGGTCTGCTCGCTGTCGAACTCCGACAGGGCGTTGACGATGTGCAGGCTGTTGGTCATCACCGTGATGTTATTAAAGCGGCTGAGCAGCGGGATCATCTGCAGGACGGTACTGCCGGCATCCAGAATGATGGAGTCGCCATCGTGGATAAATTTTACGGCGGCTTCGGCAATCAGCGCTTTCTGGTGGGTATTGATCAGCGTTTTGTGGTCGATAGGCGGGTCGGCTTCGTCTTTATTGAGCACCACGCCGCCGTAGGTTCGAATGACGGCGCCAGAGTTTTCGAGCAATACAAGATCCTTGCGTATCGTCGTGCCGGTGGTGTCAAAGTAGTGGGCCAGATCTTCTACCGAACATTTTCCCTGCTTTTGCAGATGCTCGAGAATGGCCGCCTGCCGCTGACGAGGTTTCATAGGCGCTTCGTTCCTTAGGTTGCGAAATGATAATTTCGCAAGTCTATATCTTTCACAACGAAATTATCCATGTTTCAGATTAAGCGCTAATGATAGTGCATTCTGACAGAGTGGATCATGGGGAAAGATCACATCAGGCTGCAATTCCTGCAGCGAAATGCCGTTGATTGCCTGGATTTTCACCGGACGGGCAAAGACGGTCATGCCGCGCATGATGAGGGAATCGCAGACGTTATTGTTTTCATCCAGCGCAATAGCCACGACGACTCGCGGTTTAAAGCGTCCGCCGGAACGCCCGACGCCCACGCGGCCTTTCTGGCACAGTGCATCAAACGCGCGGTTAAACTGGTAAATTTGCCAGCCGCCGAACGCCATCTGGCAGAGCCAGGCGAGGGCGGCGACGGTGATGAGTGCGGTGACCATATCGGCTCCTTATTGTGTACCCTCTCCCGGCGGGAGAGGGTTAGGGTGAGGGCATCAGGCCGCTCGATCAGAACATTACCTGCCCGCCGGTGACGTTAATCGACTGCCCGGTGCAGTACGAGGCTTTCGGGCTGGCGTAAAACAGCAGCATGTTCAGCACGTCCTGATAATCGCACCCGCGCTTCAGCGGCACTTTATCGATGTAGTACTGCTCCACTTCCTCAGCCTTGATGCCGAGCTTGGTGGCATACTGCGGCAGCAGGGACTGGAACATCGGCGATTTCAGCAGGTTGCCCAGCATCAGCGAGTGCACGGTAATGCCGTACTCGGCCAGATCCAGCGCCAGAGACTGCGTTAGCCCCACGCCGCCAAACTTTGCCGCGCTGTAGCCGGAGTTGTGCTTGCTGCCCACTTTTCCTGATTTGGAGTTGATCTGAATAATGCGTCCCTGAATGCCGTCGCGGATCATCAGACGGGAAAACTCACGGGCACAGAGGAAATAGCCCACCAGATTGACCTGCAGCGAGCGGTCAAAATCCCCCAGTTCGAAATCGCTGATAAAGGCCGCTTTCGCAATTCCCGCACTGTAGACCAGCAGATCGGTACGCCCAAAAATCTCGTCCACGCCGCGGGCCAGCGCCATCACGCTCTGCTCGCTGGTGGCGTCGGCGCCAAACCCGTACGCCATTCCTTCGCCAAACCCGGTGTTAATGGTGTCCGCCACGCGGGCGGCTTTTTCACTCTGAATATCCACTACCGCCACGCGGTAGCCCTCTGCGGCAAGCCCACGGCAGAGGAACTCGCCTAAGGTTTGTCCTCCACCAATGACAACGGCAACCTGACTCATGTCTATCTCCTTAATTACGCAACAAATTTTAACGTGCAGCCTGGGGTGACAGCCTGCGGAACCGGGCCCGCCACGTGAACCGTACCGGGATACTCGGCCTGCGGCTGGCCGTCGAAACGCAGGGTGATGTGGCCCAGCTCGCGCAGGTTTTGTTCGGCCACGTCGCCGACGGCGGTCACGGCATAGCGCGCCTCGCCCAGCTCAAGCTGGCTACCGGCCTTCAGCTCACCGTTCAGTTCGCCGTGGCAGTGGATAAAACAAAACTCTTCGATATCCGCAGGCGCCCCTTCGCGAAAGGTGATCAGCATCTGGTCGCTCAGCGCGTCGGCCGCGCTCTGGCCGATGCGGGTAATGGTGGTTTGGTAAATCACGGTCATTGCAGGAACCTCTTATTGATAAATAAAGCCGGAAACAAACCAGGCAATCAGCACCGTCGGGGCGCCCGTCAGGAAGCGGCTCACCAGCACGGACGGCACGCCCACGCGCACGGTGTCCTGGCGCGCTTCGGCCAGCGACAGCCCAACGGGGATGAAGTCGCACGCCGCCTGGGCGTTAATGGCAAACAGGGCAGGCAGGGCGAGGTGCGGGGGAATGTTCCCCAGACCAATCTGCACGCCAATCAGCACGCCGATGACCTGAGCGATCACCGCGCCCGGGCCGAGGAACGGCGACAGCAGCGGGAAGGAGCAGATCAGCGCCAGCGTCACCAGCCCGAGCGGGTGGCTGGCGAGCGGGGCGAGGCCGTGGGCAATCCAGTCGCCCAGGCCGGAGGCCATGATGATGCCGATCAGCGCCGAGACGAACGCCATAAACGGCAGAATGGTTTTCAGCACCGTGTCGATGGTGTCGCGCCCGGACTGGAAAAGCACCGCCACGGCGGAACCCATGCCCATCCCGACCTTCGCCAGCAGGCCGTCGCTCTGCTCGGTGATCTTCTTGCTGGTGTCGTACTCGCGCGGGGCCGCTTTTTGCGGCGCGGCAGTGCCATTCACCAGAGTAATGTTGTCCTCCTTTACGCCCGAGACATAAATGTCTTCGAGGATGTACTGCGCCAGCGGGCCGGATTTTCCGGTGGAGTGAATATTTACCGTCGGAATACGGCGCTTCGGATAGATACCGCAGCGCAGCGTGCCGCCGCAGTCGATCACCGCCACGCCAATTTCCGCTTCCGGCGGCTCGCCTTCTTTGAAGCCGTCGACCGCTTCCCAGCCGGTCAGCTCGCGCAGCCTGTCGACGATCGCCGGGCGGGTACCCGCGGTGATGTAAACAATCTTTTTGCCTTCGGTGGCGTCGAACTCCAGCGGGCCACCCCAGCCGCCCGTGCCTTTGTCAATGCGGATCCGGTTCATGCTGTGGCTCCTGAAAGATGGACCTTCTGTTCAAGCTGGATGCCCATTTTTTTCTCGAAAATAGCGGTGGTGAGGTCGGTCACCCAGCCGCGGAAGAAGTTGGTCACCAGACCGACCAGCAGGTAGCTCACCGCCAGCGGGCCGAGCGGCAGGCCAAGCGTAGTAAGGCCGCTGGCGATCCCGAGATAAACGAACAGCTCGCCGGGGTTGATGTGCGGGAACAGGCCGTTCATCGAATGGCAGCTGTAGGAGGCGGCGGCGTAGTAGCTCGGCTTGTACTTTTCCGGCATGAAGCGGCCGAGGCTTAAGGTCATCGGGTTGCAGAACACGAAGGTGCCGATAAAGGGTAGTATCAGGTAGCGGGACAGTGGGTTTCCGGCGCAGCGCTGGGCGAAGCGTTCAATGCGCTGCTGGCCGATAAAGTTGATCAGCGCGTTCATGATCACCAGCAGGCTGATCAGCAGGGGCAGGATCCCGGTCACCATGCCAGTGAACACTTCTCCGCCTTTTTGAAATAGCCCGATGAACCACTCGGCGCCGTGGGTGATGGTTTCTATCATTCTTCTCTCCTGTGAGGCTTTTTTTTTTGTCTGGCTGGGCTAATAATAATCACTTTGAAAGGTTTTAAAGTGTTAGTTAGATCTCACAATGAAAGAAAAATGGATTATTTTGAAAGTTTATTGGTGGAGCTAATGATTTTCGATGGAAAAAAGCGCGGATTTGCGTAGGGAAGGTGCGTACCGCTTCCTTGAGGTGTTGCGGATGCTTTACCATACTGGGTTCTTATCGAACCCGTTAAATGGATGTCTCATGTTCAAGCGTCGTTATGCAGCGCTGTTGCCTGCGCTTATTCTGCTGTCTGCCTGTAGTAGCAAACCTAAGACCGAAGCCGTTCAGCAAACGGCGGGCGCGCCTTCCGGAGGATTCCTGCTGGAGCCGCAGCACAATATGATGCAGATGGGCGGCGACTTCGCGAATAACCCGGCGGCCGAGCAGTTCATCGATAAAATGGTGAGCAAGCACGGCTTTGACAGACAGCAGCTGCACGAAATTTTGTCTCAGGCCAAGCGTCTGGACTACGTGCTGCGCCTGATGGACAGACAGGCGCCGACGGCCCAGGTGCCGAGCGGGCCAAACGGGGCGTGGCTGCGCTATCGCAAACAGTTCATTACCCCGGACAACGTGCAAAACGGCGTGGCGTTCTGGAATCAGTATGAAGATGCGCTTAACCGCGCGTGGCAGGTGTACGGCGTGCCGCCTGAAATCATCGTCGGGATTATCGGCGTGGAAACCCGCTGGGGCCGCGTGATGGGGAAAACCCGCATTCTGGATGCGCTGGCGACGCTCTCCTTTAACTATCCGCGCCGCGCGGAGTATTTCTCTTCCGAGCTGGAAACCTTCCTGCTGATGGCGCGCAACGAGCAGGACGATCCGCTCGATCTGAAAGGGTCGTTTGCCGGCGCGATGGGCTACGGCCAGTTTATGCCGTCGTCCTATAAACAGTATGCCGTCGACTTTAACGGAGATGGCCATATCAACCTGTGGGATCCGGTGGATGCCATCGGCAGCGTGGCGAACTACTTTAAAGCGCACGGCTGGGTGCCGGGCGGGCAAGTTGCGGTGCAGGCGAACGGCGAGGCGTTTGGGCTGGAAAACGGCTTTAAAACCAAATACAGCGTTGCACAGCTGACGGCGGCAGGCTTAACGCCAACCCAGCCGCTGGGCAATGTCGATCAGGTGAGTCTGCTGCGTCTGGATGTCGGGACGGGCTATCAGTACTGGTACGGCATGCCGAACTTCTACACCATTACCCGCTATAACCACAGCACCCACTATGCTATGGCCGTATGGCAGCTCGGGCTGGCGGTATCTCAGGCCCGCGTACCGGCGGCGTCACCGTTTAGTCAGTAAGTCACCTTATTCCCCCTCTCCCTTTGGGAGAGGGTTAGGGTGAGTGCACCCGCGCGCACCTATTTCCCGCAGAAACATTTCGCCACACTCCTTCTGCAAACCCGCCATTTACATCTTAACTACCTTTGATTATTGTTATGTTATAACGTTTAATATGGTGTCGAGATGTCAACGTCCCTTTTCTCTCTGTCTGCTCCGGTTCGGCTTTTGCTGGCGCTGGTGCTGGTTGTCTTTATTGGGCTGGCCGTGCGCTGGGCGGTGGCATTGCCATGATTGTGATGAATGAACTGGTCGCGGGTTATGAACGCCAGCCCATTACGCGGCCCCTTTCGGGCACGATTGAGCGCGGAAGCATGATCGCCATTATCGGCGCTAACGGCTGCGGGAAATCCACGCTGCTGAAAACGCTGGCGGGGTTTATTCCTCCCGTCAGCGGCGGCTTTCGCTGGCAGGGGAAGCGTCCGGTAATCGGATGGCTGGCACAGCGCCACGCGCTGGAGGCGCAGTTTCCGCTGAGCGTACAGGACGTGGTAAGCATGGGCTGCTGGCCGGGCATTTCGCTGTTTTCCGGGTTTCGTCGCGAAGCGCGGCTGCGCCTTGCCAGCGCTCTTGAGCGCGTCGGGCTGGAAACTATGGCGTTATCCACCATCGATGAGCTCTCCGGCGGGCAGTTCCAGCGCATGCTGTTTGCCCGCGTCCTGGTACAGCAAGCGCCGCTGGTGATGCTGGATGAGCCCTTTACCGGCGTCGATGAAGCCACCTGCAACGTGCTGATGGACGTGATGCTGGAGATGTATATGCAGGGGCAAACGCTGCTCGCGGTACTGCACGACAGCGAGCGCGTGTCGCGCCATTTCCCGCAAACGCTGCGGCTGGATGCTGACGTGCCCCAGTGGAAAACCGAGCGGGTGAGGGTGGCATGATCTGGCATCTCTTTTTTCAGCCGTTTATTGAGTACGGCTTTATGCGTCGCGCGCTGGTGGTTTGCCTTGCGCTCTCGGTCAGCACTACCGCGCTCGGCGTGTTTCTTCAGCTGCGTCGGATGAGCCTGATGGGCGACGCTCTTTCTCACGCCATTTTGCCGGGCGTTGCCGTGGGGTATTTACTCAGCGGCATGTCGCTGCTGGCGATGAGTATTGGCGGTTTTATCGCGGGCATTACCGTGGCGCTGCTGGCCGGTCTGGTCAGCCGACGTACGCCGCTTAAGGAAGATGCCAGCTTCGCGGGGTTTTACCTTGGCTCACTGGCGCTGGGCGTCACGCTGGTGTCGCTGCGCGGGTCGAATGTCGATCTGCTGCATCTGCTGTTTGGCTCCATCCTCGCCGTGGACAACGACGCCGCGCTGTTTGTTACGGGCGTGTGTATGTTCACCCTTATCACGCTGGCGCTGTTCTATCGCGGGCTGGTCACAGAAGCGTTTGATACCGCCTGGCTACAGGTGAACGCCCGCTGGCTGCCCGGCCTGCTGCACGGACTGTTTCTGGCGCTGCTGGTTCTTAACCTGGTGGCTGGTTTTCAGGTGCTCGGCACGCTGATGGCCGTCGGGCTGATGATGCTGCCAGCCGTGGCGGCCCGCTGCTGGGTGCGCACGCTGCCTGCGTTACTCCTGATGGCGGGCATCAGCGGTATTTTCTGCGCATGGCTGGGGCTGAGCCTCTCCTGGGCAATGAGTTTGCCTGCCGGGCCATCCATCGTGCTCACCGCCAGCGCGCTGTTCTTTATTTCCATTTTACTGGGCACGCGAAGCAGGCTCGCTGGCAGCCTGCGCGCGCTTTTTTAACGCAAGGGGAAACGATGAAACGAACAGGATTAGTAGTGGCGCTCGCGCTGGGGATGATGTCGCACGGCGTGATGGCGAAAACGCTGAATGTGGTCACCAGCTTTTCGATACTGGGGGATATCACGCAGGAGGTGGGCGGTGACCATGTGAACGTGACGACGCTGGTGGGGCCGGACGGCGATCCGCATACCTTTGAACCGTCGCCGAAAGACAGCGCGGCGCTGAGCAAGGCCGATGTGGTGGTGGTGAACGGCCTGGGGCTGGAGGGCTGGCTCGATCGGCTGGTGAAGGCCTCCGGGTTCAAAGGACAGCTGGTCGTCGCCTCAGCCGGGGTGAAAACTCACACGCTTGAGGAAGATGGAAAGACCGTGACCGATCCGCACGCGTGGAACAGCGCGGCGAACGGGGCGCTGTATGCACAAAATATTCTGAACGGGCTGGTGAAAGCCGATCCGCAGGACAAAGCCGCGCTGGAAGCCTCCGGTAAACCGTATATCGCGCAGCTTAACCAGCTGGATAGCTGGGCCAAAACGCGCTTTAGCCAGATCCCGCAGGCGAAGCGTAACGTGTTGACCAGCCATGACGCATTCGGCTATTTCAGCCGCGCCTACGGCGTGACGTTTATGGCGCCTCAGGGACTGTCGTCCGAGAGCGAGGCCAGCGCGTCGCAGGTTGCTGAGATTATCAATCAGATCAAAGCCGACGGCGTCAAAACCTGGTTTATGGAGAATCAGCTCGATCCGCGTCTGGTGAAGCAGATAGCGTCGGCGACGGGCGCACAGCCGGGGGGCGAACTGTATCCGGAAGCGCTGTCGGCAAAAGGCGGGGTGGCAGACACCTACGTTAAGGCATTTCGCCACAATGTGAACACCCTCGCCGACAGCATGAAATAACATTTCCACGGCCGGTGCGCCCGCATCGGCTTTTTTCTGAAGCTCCCTCGTAAAACCTGAAGTGCATCCCCACATCTGACGAGAAAGTGCTATCTTGTGCAGCACGTTTTTCTGATGCCTGGAGCGAGAATGACTGACCATGAATTGATGCAGCTTAGCGAGATTGTTGGCCTTGCGCTGAAGCAGCGTGGCGCGACAATCACCACCGCGGAATCCTGCACCGGCGGCTGGGTGGCGAAAGCGATTACCGATATTGCCGGCAGTTCCGCCTGGTTTGAACGCGGATTTGTGACCTACAGTAACGAAGCTAAAGCACAGATGATTGGCGTGCGCGAATCCACGCTTGAACAGCATGGCGCGGTCAGCGAACCGGTGGTGATCGAGATGGCCATTGGTGCGCTCAAAGAGGCGCGCGCAGATTACGCAATTTCCATTAGCGGCATTGCGGGCCCGGACGGCGGCAGCGACGTGAAGCCTGTCGGCACAGTCTGGTTTGGGTTTGCTACTTCTAAAGGCGAAGGCATCACCCGCCGGGAGTGCTTCAGCGGCGATCGCGAAAGCGTGCGTCGTCAGGCAACGGAATATGCGTTAAAAACGCTCTGGCAACAATTTCTACAAAACACTTGATACTGTATGACCATACAGTATAATTGCACCAACAGAACAGAAATCCACGGTGAAGCACAGTCGCTTCTCCCGGCATGACAGGAGTAATAATGGCTATCGACGAAAACAAACAGAAAGCGTTGGCGGCAGCACTGGGCCAGATCGAAAAGCAATTCGGTAAAGGCTCCATCATGCGCCTGGGTGAAGACCGTTCCATGGATGTGGAAACCATCTCCACCGGTTCGCTTTCTCTGGATATCGCGCTGGGCGCTGGCGGCCTGCCTATGGGCCGTATCGTAGAAATCTACGGGCCAGAGTCCTCTGGTAAAACCACCCTGACGCTGCAGGTCATTGCCGCGGCACAGCGCGAAGGTAAAACCTGTGCGTTTATCGATGCCGAGCACGCGCTGGACCCTGTGTATGCCCGTAAGCTGGGCGTCGATATCGACAACCTGCTGTGTTCTCAGCCGGATACCGGTGAGCAGGCACTGGAAATTTGTGACGCGCTGGCGCGTTCTGGTGCTGTTGACGTTATCGTGGTCGACTCCGTTGCTGCACTGACGCCAAAAGCCGAAATCGAAGGCGAAATCGGCGACTCTCATATGGGCCTTGCGGCTCGTATGATGAGCCAGGCGATGCGTAAGCTGGCGGGTAACCTGAAGCAGTCCAACACGCTGCTGATCTTCATCAACCAGATCCGTATGAAAATTGGCGTGATGTTCGGTAACCCGGAAACCACGACCGGGGGGAACGCCCTGAAATTCTACGCCTCTGTCCGTCTGGATATCCGCCGTATCGGCGCGGTGAAAGAGGGGGAGAACGTCGTCGGTAGCGAAACCCGCGTCAAGGTTGTGAAGAACAAAATCGCAGCGCCGTTCAAGCAGGCTGAGTTCCAGATCCTCTACGGCGAAGGTATTAACTTCTTCGGTGAGCTGGTTGACCTGGGCGTGAAAGAGAAGCTGATTGAAAAAGCGGGCGCCTGGTACAGCTACAACGGTGACAAGATTGGTCAGGGTAAAGCGAATGCCATCTCCTGGCTGAAAGAGAACCCGGCTGCGGCGAAAGAGATCGAGAAGAAAGTGCGTGAGCTTCTGCTGAACAACCAGGACTCCACACCTGATTTCGCGGTTGATAGCGCGGATGCTGAAGAAACTAACGAAGACTTTTAATTCTCTCGTTTAACAATGAAGGGCTGCTGATGCGGCCCTTTTTGCATTTCTGAATCAGCAGGTTTTTTTATGAGTGAACCGACAACACGTCGACCCGCGTATGCACGCCTACTGGATCGCGCGGTGCGCATCCTGGCCGTCCGTGACCACAGTGAACAAGAGCTGCGGCGAAAACTGTCGGCGCCGGTGATGAGTAAAAACGGCCCGGAAGAGATTGATGCCGCCGCGGAAGATTATGACCGCGTCATCGCCTGGTGCTATGAGCATCGCTATCTTGATGACGAGCGTTTTGCCTCGCGGTTTCTCGCCAGCCGTGGCCGTAAAGGATACGGGCCCGCGCGCATCCGGCAGGAGCTAAACCAGAAAGGGGTAGCCAGGGAGTCCATCGAAAAAGCGATGCGCGAATGCGATATTGACTGGTGCGAACTGGCAAGAGAACAGGCGATTCGCAAGTACGGCGAGCCGCTGCCGCGTGAATTTTCAGAAAAAGTCAAAATCCAGCGCTTTTTGCTCTACCGCGGCTTTCTGATGGAAGATATTCAGGATATCTGGCGTAATTTTGCCGATTGAACGCATGCGGGATTTTACTTCCCACTAAAGAAAACTTATCTTATTCCCACTTTTTCCAGTAGCTGGTCTGTCCAACGGTTTACCGATACAGGCTGGCTACGACATTTCGTTAGCTTGATTTCAGGATAATTATGAGCAAGAGCACCGCTGAGATCCGTCAGGCGTTTCTCGATTTTTTCCATAGTAAGGGACACCAGGTTGTTGCCAGCAGCTCCCTGGTACCGAACAACGATCCGACTCTGCTGTTTACCAACGCCGGGATGAACCAGTTCAAGGATGTGTTCCTTGGTCTCGACAAGCGTAATTATTCCCGCGCCACAACCTCACAGCGTTGCGTGCGTGCGGGCGGTAAACACAACGACCTGGAAAACGTCGGTTACACCGCGCGTCACCACACCTTCTTCGAAATGCTGGGTAACTTCAGCTTCGGCGACTACTTCAAACACGATGCCATTCAATATGCGTGGGAACTGCTGACCGGTGAAAACTGGTTCAACCTGCCGAAAGAGCGTCTGTGGGTTACCGTCTATGAAACCGATGACGAAGCCTACGAAATCTGGGAAAAAGAAGTCGGGATCCCGCGCGAGCGTATTATTCGCATCGGCGATAACAAAGGCGCGCCTTACGCGTCCGACAACTTCTGGCAGATGGGTGACACCGGTCCTTGCGGTCCGTGCACCGAGATCTTCTACGATCACGGCGACCACATCTGGGGCGGCCCTCCGGGAAGCCCGGAAGAAGACGGCGATCGCTACATTGAGATCTGGAACATCGTCTTCATGCAGTTCAACCGTCAGGCCGACGGTACGATGGAGCCGCTGCCGAAGCCTTCCGTTGATACCGGTATGGGGCTGGAGCGTATTGCCGCGGTTCTGCAGCACGTTAACTCCAACTATGAGATTGACCTGTTCAGCACCCTGATCAAAGCCGTTGCCGAAGTCACCGGCGCGACCGATCTGAACAACAAATCGCTGCGCGTTATCGCGGACCACATTCGTTCCTGCGCGTTCCTGATTGCAGACGGCGTTATCCCGTCGAATGAAAACCGTGGCTACGTGCTGCGTCGTATCATTCGTCGTGCTATTCGTCACGGCAACATGCTGGGCGCGAAGGACACCTTCTTCTACAAACTCGTTGGGCCACTGATCGGCGTGATGGGTTCAGCCGGTGACGAGCTGAAACGCCAGCAGGCGCAGGTTGAGCAGGTTCTGAAAACCGAAGAAGAGCAGTTTGCCCGTACTCTGGAGCGCGGTTTGGCGCTGCTGGACGAAGAGCTGGCGAAACTCAAGGGCGACACGCTGGATGGCGAAACAGCTTTCCGCCTGTACGATACCTATGGCTTCCCGGTTGACCTGACGGCGGACGTTTGCCGCGAGCGCAACATCAAAGTTGACGAAGCGGGCTTCGAAGCCGCGATGGAAGAGCAGCGCCGTCGTGCGCGTGAGTCCAGCGGTTTCGGTGCAGACTACAACGCGATGATCCGCGTTGATAGCGCGTCTGAATTCAAAGGTTATGAGGCGCTGGAACTGACCGGCAAAGTGACCGCCCTGTTTGTTGACGGCAAAGCCGTGGACAGCATCAGCGCGGGCCAGGAAGCCGTAGTCATTCTGGACAAAACGCCGTTCTACGCCGAATCCGGCGGCCAGGTTGGCGATAAGGGCGAACTGAAGGGCAATGGCTTTAGCTTCAGCGTCAGCGACACCCAAAAATACGGTCAGGCGATTGGTCACCAGGGCAAACTGGTTTCCGGTTCTCTGAAAGTGGGCGAGGGCGTCCAGGCTAACGTTGATGAAGCTCGCCGCGCGCGCATTCGTCTGAACCACTCGGCAACCCACCTGATGCACGCTGCCCTGCGCGATGTACTCGGTACCCACGTTGCACAGAAAGGTTCTCTGGTTAACGACAAAGTGCTGCGCTTCGACTTCTCTCATTTTGAAGCGATGAAGCCGTCTGAAATCCGTGCGGTGGAAGATCTGGTGAACGCGCAGATCCGTCGTAACCTGCCAATCGAGACTCATATCATGGATCTCGAGGACGCGAAGAAAAAAGGTGCGATGGCGCTGTTTGGCGAGAAATACGACGAACGTGTTCGCGTGCTGAGCATGGGCGACTTCTCTACCGAGCTGTGCGGCGGTACACACGCCTCGCGCACCGGTGACATCGGCCTGTTCCGTATTGTTTCCGAGTCGGGTACGGCGGCAGGCGTGCGTCGTATTGAAGCGGTGACCGGTGAAGGTGCGATTGCCAGCCTGCATGCGCAGAGCGATCAACTGCACGATATCGCGCAGCTGCTGAAAGGCGATAGCCAGAACCTGGGCGAGAAAGTGCGCGTTGCGCTGGATCGCACGCGTCAGCTGGAAAAAGAGCTGCAGCAGCTGAAAGAGCAGGCTGCGGCGCAGGAGAGTGCAAACCTCTCCAGCAAGGCTGTAGACATTAAGGGCGTCAAACTGCTGGTCAGCGATCTGGCGGGCGTTGAGCCTAAGATGCTGCGTACTATGGTCGACGATCTCAAGAACCAGCTTGGTTCTACCGTTATCGTGCTGGCGACAGTGGCAGAAGGTAAGGTTTCTCTGATTGCGGGCGTATCTAAGGATGTGACCGACCGCGTAAAAGCAGGGGAACTGATTGGTATGGTCGCTCAGCAGGTGGGCGGCAAGGGTGGCGGTCGTCCGGACATGGCGCAAGCCGGTGGTACGGATGCGGCGGCACTCCCTGCAGCATTGGCCAGCGTTGAAAGCTGGGTAAGCGCGAAACTGTAATAACTACAAAGCACAAGCAGACGCCATAGCGGTAACGTTATGGCGTCTTGTTCACTGTGCTATCGATAACGATAAAGTCAGGTTGAGTTTGTGTATATCGGCTAAACTTACGTTTAACAGAATGTGATGCCGTGACTGCTTACACTTTACGTGTTTGTCATCGCTTACTTTTTGGCGTTATATGATGGATAATGCCGGGATACAAGAGACCCGACTCTTTTAATCTTTCAAGGAGCAAAGAATGCTGATTCTGACTCGTCGAGTTGGTGAGACCCTCATGATTGGGGATGAGGTCACCGTGACAGTTTTAGGGGTAAAGGGTAACCAGGTACGTATTGGTGTTAACGCTCCTAAAGAAGTATCTGTCCACCGTGAAGAGATCTACCAGCGTATCCAGGCTGAAAAATCCCAGCAGTCCAGTTACTGATATTGTCGCGTCTCGCTGTCGGGCGAGACGCAACCCTCCTGTCATTTTTCCTGCTCAAAGTTACCGTTTAATTTCAATCGCTCTCTTTTTAACCGCTCCATAACCCTTAACTCGTCCTATCTCCGCCTTTTCTGCATAGGTTTTCTGTGAAGAAGCCTGCAAAATCCGCTTATAAAACACCCTCTTTGCGGCTTTTACATGCGAATTGCGTGTGATTTGTGCAAACGATAAAAGCTTTTGGAAAATTGTTTGACTTATAAGTCCCAGAAAGTAATATATGCGCCACGCAGCGACGAGAAGCTCTTAACGAGTTGCTCGAAGCACTCGAAAGAGGCGTTGTGTGGTGAGGTGGCCGAGAGGCTGAAGGCGCTCCCCTGCTAAGGGAGTATGCGGTCAAAAGCTGCATCCGGGGTTCGAATCCCCGCCTCACCGCCATTTTGCATCCGTAGCTCAGCTGGATAGAGTACTCGGCTACGAACCGAGCGGTCGGAGGTTCGAATCCTCCCGGATGCACCATCTATTACTTCATATTGCTTTAGAAGTGATATGAATATCGAGCAGTACAGTAGTAAATCCCGATGCATCCGTAGCTCAGCTGGATAGAGTACTCGGCTACGAACCGAGCGGTCGGAGGTTCGAATCCTCCCGGATGCACCATATTCTCCGAGATAATAGCCACGCTGTTGTTTCAAGGTCTGCGGGTTAATCGCAAGCACCAGGGAGGATAACGTTGCTTTAGCAACGGCCCAAAGGGCGAGGCGCAGCCGAGTAATCCTCCCGGATGCACCATTTACTGTTTCTGAAAGCATTTCCCGATGCATCCGTAGCTCAGCTGGATAGAGTACTCGGCTACGAACCGAGCGGTCGGAGGTTCGAATCCTCCCGGATGCACCATCTTCTCCTTCTTTGTTTATTCCTTCGACGTTCCGTCAGCAATCACACTCTCAGTCAGCGACAAAAACCACCATTTACGATAAAGTAATGCTTTGTTAATCGTTTAGCGAGAGCACGATGTACGCACAGTATGACGGTTTGATCTTCGATATGGATGGCACTCTCCTGGATACCGAACCCACGCATCGTCAAGCCTGGACAGACGTCCTGGGCCGCTACGGTATGCGTTTCGATCTTCAGGCGATGATTGCCCTCAACGGATCTCCCACCTGGCGTATTGCACAGGCCGTGATTGAACTGAATCAGGCCGATCTCGACCCGCACCTGCTCGCGCGCGAAAAAACCGATGCAGTAAAAGCCATGCTTTTAGATACCGTACGCCCTCTGCCGCTGATTGATGTGGTAAAAGAGTGGCACGGGCGTCGCCCGATGTCGGTAGGAACAGGCAGCGAAAGTGCGATTGCAGAAGCTTTGCTCAATCATCTTGGCCTGCGCCACTATTTTTCTGCCGTGGTCGCCGCCGATCATGTTAAACATCACAAGCCCGCACCGGACACCTTCCTGCTTTGCGCAGAGTTAATGGGCGTCCCGGCGGCAAAATGCGTCGTGTTTGAAGATGCCGATTTCGGCATCCAGGCCGCGCGTGATGCCGGAATGGATGCGGTGGATGTACGCTTACTGTGAGTGACGTGCTGTCACTTGCCTCATTATTCGCCAGCAGTTTTTTAAGCGCCACGCTGTTACCGGGAAATTCGGAAGTGGTGCTGGTGGCGATGCTGTTGTCCGGCGTGAGTCAGCCCTGGCTGCTTGTATTAATAGCAACAATGGGTAATAGCCTTGGAGGGCTGACTAACGTTATTCTTGGGCGTTTCTTTCCGCTGCGTGAAAAATCGCGCTGGCAGGAAAAGGCAGTCGGCTGGCTAAAACGCTATGGCGCTGCCACGCTGTTATTAAGCTGGATGCCTGTAATAGGCGATTTACTGTGTCTGCTGGCGGGATGGATGCGCATCTCCTGGGGACCGGTGCTCTTTTTTTTGTGCCTTGGCAAGGCGTTGCGCTATGTTCTCGTGGCGTGGGCAACACTACAGGGTATGACGTGGTGGCACTAATTGGTGGAATGAATACGCGACCTTCAATCGTCAACCATTACAATTATGCTGAGTAACATTACTTTGACAGGCGGGAGGTCAATTTGATCCCGGACGTATCTCAGGCGCTGGCCTGGCTGGAAAACCACCCTCAGGCATTGAAGGGTATTCAGCGTGGTCTTGAGCGTGAAACGCTGCGCGTTAACGCAGACGGCAGTTTAGCGACGACGGGTCACCCGAAGGCGTTAGGCTCGGCGCTGACACATAAATGGATCACAACCGATTTCGCTGAAGCGCTGCTGGAGTTCATCACCCCAGTAGAGGGTGATATTGATCATATGCTGACGATCATGCGCGATATCCATCGTTATACCGCGCGCAACCTGGGCGACGAACGTATGTGGCCCCTCAGCATGCCGTGCTATATCGAGCAGGGCCAGGAGATTGAGCTGGCGCAGTACGGCACGTCAAATATCGGCCGGCTGAAAACGCTCTATCGTGAAGGGCTGAAAAACCGCTACGGCGCGTTGATGCAGACGATCTCGGGTGTGCATTACAACTTCTCGCTGCCAATTGCATTCTGGCAGGCGAAATGCGGTGAAACGGATAAAGACGCGATCTCGGAGGGCTATTTCCGCCTCATCCGCAACTATTACCGTTTCGGCTGGGTGATCCCGTATCTGTTTGGTGCCTCCCCGGCGATCTGTTCTTCGTTCCTGCAGGGGAAACCGACCACGCTGCCGTTCGAGAAGACCGAGTGCGGAATGTACTATCTTCCGTACGCCACCTCTCTGCGGCTGAGCGATCTCGGTTATACCAATAAATCGCAAAGCAATCTCGGTATTACGTTTAACGAATTGCACGAATATGTGGCAGGATTGAAGCGGGCGATCAAAACCCCGTCGGAAGAGTACGAGAAAATCGGCCTCGAAAAAGACGGCAAGCGACTGCAAATCAACAGCAATGTGCTGCAGATTGAAAACGAGCTGTATGCGCCTATTCGTCCTAAGCGCGTAACGCGCAGCGGTGAAACCCCGTCGGATGCGCTGCAGCGCGGCGGGATCGAATACATTGAAGTGCGTTCGCTGGATATCAACCCGTTCTCACCGATTGGCGTTGATGAACAGCAGATTCGCTTCCTGGATCTGTTTATGGTCTGGTGCGTGCTGGCGGATGCGCCGGAAATGAGTTCAGACGAACTGCTCTGTACCCGTACAAACTGGAACCGCGTGATTCTGGAAGGGCGTAAGCCGGGTCTGACGCTGGGTATCGGCTGCGAAACGGCACAGTTCCCGCTGACGAAAGTCGGCAAAGATCTGTTCCGCGATCTGAAGCGAGTTGCCCGGACGATGGACAGCATCGACGGTGGCGACGCATATCAACAGATTTGCGACCAGCTGGTAGCGTGCTTTGATAACCCGGAACTGACATTCTCAGCGCGTATTCTGCGTTCTATGATTGATCAGGGCATTGGTGGTACGGGTCGCTCACTTTCGGCGGAGTACCGTGAAATGCTGATACAGGAGCCGTTAGAAATCCTGAGCGAATCAGATTTTGTCGCGGAACGCGAAGCGTCCGTGGTGCGTCAGAAAGAGGTTGAAGCGGCGGATACCGAGTCGTTTGAGGCGTTTCTGGCGAAGCAGGCTTAAGCAGAAAAGAAAAAGGCCACATCGCTGTGGCCAAAATATACATCTCTGAATTCAGGGATGATGATAACAAATGCGCGTCTTTCATATACTCAGACGCGCATTCTGTAGAAGAGTTCAGTTTATTTTAAAAAAAATCACTGTCGGAGGTGACGTATGCCGTTATTAGATAGCTTTACTGTCGACCATACCCGTATGGAAGCACCTGCAGTCCGCGTGGCGAAGACCATGCACACCCCGCACGGCGACACGATCACCGTTTTCGATCTGCGTTTCTGCGTGCCAAATAAAGAAGTGATGCCGGAGAAAGGTATTCACACTCTGGAGCACTTATTCGCCGGTTTTATGCGTGACCACCTGAACGGCAACGGCGTTGAGATCATCGATATCTCTCCGATGGGCTGCCGTACCGGTTTCTACATGAGCCTGATTGGTCAGCCTGAAGAGAAACGTGTGGCAGATGCCTGGAAAGCGGCGATGGAAGACGTGCTGAAGGTGAAAGAGCAAAACCAGATCCCTGAGCTGAACGTTTACCAGTGCGGTACTTACCAGATGCACTCTCTGGAAGAAGCGCAGGAAATCGCGCGCCACATCATCGAGCGTGATGTTCGCGTGAACAGTAACGAAGAGCTGGCCCTGCCAAAAGAAAAGCTGCAGGAACTGCACATCTAGTGCACCTTTTCCCTCTCCCTCAGGGAGAGGGTAGGGTGAGGGTTGTTTAACCCATGACCACAACTTCGACTTTTTCCTTTATCCATCGTCCCCTCGTTCCGTTTGCACATGATTACATTCATGGTGACAGCGAGCCGTGGCATGAGCACGACTGCGCGCAGCTGTTGCACACCCTGAGCGGCGTGGTTCGGGTGGATACCGCATCTGGCTGTTGGATTGTGCCTCCCGGTCGCGGCGTCTGGCTGCCGGCGGGGACCCGCCACTCGCTCCGCATAACCGGTAACGTGGCGGCGCGAACGCTGTTTGTCGATCCGCTGGCGCGGGCCGATCTTCCGGCCACCTGCCAGATCGTGCAGATCACATCGCTGCTGCGCGAACTGATCCTCGTCTGCCTTGCTTTACCTGAATCGTACTCACCCGGAAGCCGGGATGAGCGCGTCTATGAGCTGATTCTCGATGAAATCCGCACTATGCCGGTGCTGCCGTTTCACCTGCCGGAGCCGGAAAGCGAGGCGCTACGTCGCCTGTGTCTGCAAATCCGGCAAAACCCGGGGGAAAGCTGGAGCAGCGCGCAGGCCGCGAGCATGATGAACGTGAGTGAGCGCACCCTGAACCGCCATTTTCAGCAGCAGACGGGATTGAGCTACGGCGAGTGGCTGAGAAGGGCGCGCCTGCTGGAAGCCTTAGTGCGGCTGGCGCAGGGCCAGCCGGTATTGCGCGTGGCGCTGGATCTAGGTTACGGCAGCCACAGCGCCTTTACGGCGATGTTTCGCCGGGTGATGGGCGTCTCCCCCAGCGATTACTTTAAGAACGATTGACGGCATTAAACAGCGCCTGAAGCGACGCGCGCGCCACGTCGCTGTCAATGCCTACGCCCCAGCGGCTGCTGCCGTCCTGGAACAGGCAGCGGATGTAGGCCACCGACCGGCTGTCGCTACGTTCGCCTAACGTATGCTCGTGATAATCCTTAATCACGAACGGGGCGTTGACCCAGCGGCTCAGGCCGTGAGCAGCGGCGGAGAGCAGACCGTTACCGTGACCCTCCAGCTGGCGCGTTCCTCCCTGTGTGGCGACGCTGGCCGTCAGACGCAGCTGGCCGTCCTGCTGGCTGTCGCTGCGGTAGGATTGCAGCGCATAATTCGGCGATGCTACCAGGCCGTAGCGGGCGCGGAACAGCTGCCAAAGTGCATTATGCGTCATCTCTTGTCCGTGGCGATCGGTTTCCTGCTGCACGTGCTGGCTGAAATCATGCTGCAGGGCGCGAGGTAATTTCAGGCCATGATTCTGTTCGATGAGCCATGCGCTGCCGCTTTTTCCTGACTGGCTGTTTACGCGGATCACCGCTTCGTAGGTGCAGCCGATGTCCTGGGGATCGACGGGAAGGTAAGGCATCTCCCAGCGATCGCCCGGCCTGCGGGCATCAAAGCCTTTTTTGATCGCGTCCTGGTGCGAGCCGGAGAAGGCGGTATAGGCCAGCCGTCCCGCCCACGGATGGCGCGGGTGCACCGGCAGCTGGTTGCAGGTTTCCACCACTTCCACCACCCGGTTCATATCGCTAAAGTCCAGATTCGGGCTAACCCCCTGGCTGTAGAGGTTCATTGCCAGCGTCACCAGGCAGACGTTGCCCGTTCGTTCCCCGTTACCAAACAGACAGCCCTCCACGCGGTCAGCCCCCGCCATTACGGCCAGCTCCGCGCAGGCGACGCCGGTACCGCGGTCGTTATGCGGATGCACGCTGATGCAGACGTCGCGGCGGCGGCTAAAGTGGCGACAGAAATACTCGATCTGGTCGGCATAGACGTTCGGCGTGCTCACTTCGACGGTGGCGGGTAAGTTGATCACCATAGGCCGTTCGTCGCACGGCTGCCAGATCTCCGCCACCGCTTCACAAATCTCCAGCGCAAACTCCGGCTCGGTAAAGCAGAAGGTTTCCGGAGAGTATTCATACTGCCAGCGGGTGTCGGGATTTTCCTCACACAGCTGGCGAATAAGCCGCGTCGCGCGCGTCGCCAGCTCAACGATTTGCGCTTTCTCCATGCCGAAGACCAGGCGGCGGAACAGCGGAGCGGTGGCGTTATACAGATGCACGGTGGCCTGCTTTGCACCGCGCAGGGATTCAAAAGTGCGATGGATGAGATCTTCCCGCGCCTGGGTTAATACCTGAATCGTAACGTCATCCGGGATGCGGTTCTCTTCAATCAGCTGGCGAACGAAGTTGAAATCCGTCTGCGAGGCGGAAGGAAAAGCCACCTCAATTTCTTTGAATCCGCAGCCCAGCAGCAAATCCCAGAACTGCAGCTTACGGGTGCTGTCCATCGGCTCGGCAAGGGCCTGGTTGCCGTCGCGCAGGTCGGTTGAGAGCCAGCGAGGCGCGCGGGTGATGCGTTGCTCTGGCCAGCGGCGGTCGGGCAGGGAAAGGGTCGGATAGGGTTGGTACTTGTCGGCGGGTGTGTTCAGCATGATGCGCTCCTGTTGTCTTTTCACTATCGTGAATTGATTACAGGAGCGCTGCTTTATCGAAACTGACAATCGCTGTCGCGTTCTGGACAACCGGGGCGGTTGCCCGTTGGCGGCTACCAGCGCAGAGGATTAATGCGCGCCGCCGCCGCCGCCGCCGCCGGCACCAAACGGCGGTCTGGCAAACCACACCAGCCCCAGCAGGATGATAAAGATCCCTGCCGATATCCAGAAAATCTCGTTGGCCGAGATAATTAGCCCCTGGTTGGTTATCTGCTGGGCAATCCAGCCGGACGCCTGCTGCTCCGTCATTCCCATCCCCTGAAGCTGGCTATACATCTGCTGAGCATTCGGGTTGTACGGGTTCACCGCTTCGGTCAGCTGGGCGTGGTGCATAGATTCACGGTTCGTCCACAGGGTGGTGGTGATCGACGTACCGATGGAGCCCGCCAGCGTACGGGTGAAGTTCGACAGGCTCGACGCGGCCGCCAGACGCTCGGGCGGTAAGCCAGAGAGCGTGATGGTAGTCAGCGGCATAAAGAAGCACGCGACCGCGAAGCCCTGAATGAACTGCGGCCACGCAGAGGCGCCAAAGTCCATTCCTGGCTCAAAGGTATACGCACGCCAGTAGAAGCACACCGCATACATGATGAAGCTGAACGTCACCAGACGGCGCATGTCGAGCTTATGGGCGAAGCGGCCAATTATCGGTGACAGCAGGACCGGGATCACCCCGACCGGCGCTGAGGCCAGACCCGCCCAGGTTGCGGTATAGCCATACACCTCCTGCAATAGCTGCGGCAGCAGAACAATCGCGCCGAAGTAGAGCATATAGGCGAGGCTGATACACAGACAGCCAATGGTAAAGTTTCGCGACTTAAACAGCGAGAGATCGACTATCGGGTTGTCGTCCGTCAGCTCCCAGACGATCAGGAAGCTTATCGACACCACCGCGACAATGGTCAGGATGATAATTTCCTGCGAGTTGAACCAGTCGAGCTCTTTACCGCGGTCGAGCATGATCTGCAGACTGCCTATACCCAGGATCAGCAGCGCCAGCCCGATGCTGTCGATTCGCCGCTGTTCGGTGCGGGTCTCACGTCCCCGCAGCGACTGCAGCGTCATTAATACCACGACGGCGCCAATCGGTACGTTGATGAAGAAGATCCAACCCCAGTGGTAGTTATCGCTGATGTACCCGCCCAGAATCGGTCCGCAGATGGGCGCGACGATAACGGTCATCGACCAGAGCGCCAGCGCGACGGAACGTTTTGCGGGAGGGTAGTTGCTCAGCAGCAAACTCTGAGAAAGCGGGATCAGCGGCCCGGCGACAATCCCCTGAATGACGCGGAAGAAAATCAGCATCGTCAGGCTGCTGGACATGCCGCACGCCCACGAGGCCAGTACAAACGCCACCGTGGACCAGAGGAACAGCTTCACCTCACCGACGCGCTTTGCCAGCCAGCCGGTAATCGGAATGGAGATGGCGTTTGCCACCCCAAACGAGGTAATGACCCAGGTCCCCTGGCTCAGCGACGAGCCAAGGTTACCGGCAATGGTCGGGATCGCCACGTTTGCGATGGTGGAGTCCAGCACCTGCATGAATGTCGCCAGCGACAGCGCGATGGTCATTATGACCAGCTGCGCGCCTTCCAGCGGTTTTTGCGGCTTTTGCTGTTGCATAACGCTCACCTTCGGATTAACCGGCGTTTGCCTTCACGATGTCATCGATCAGCTTGTTGACCGGATCGAGGCTAATTTCACGGGCGTTACTTTCATAAGCCGGGCTGCTGCGCACCTGGCTTGCCAGGATCTGACCGTCGCGGTTGGCTGTGTCAACGGTCACCAGCGTAGAGAGGCCGATACGCAGCGGGTGATCCGTCAGCTGTTTGGCATCAAGTTCGATACGCACGGGCAGACGCTGAACCACTTTGATCCAGTTACCGGTGGCGTTCTGCGCAGGCAGCAGGGAGAAGGCGCTGCCGGTCCCCATATCCAGACCCACCACTTTGCCGGTGTACTTCACGTCATCGCCGTAAATGTCGCTGACAACCGTCGCGGTCTGGCCGATACGCATATGGGCAAGCTGCGTCTCTTTAAAGTTGGCGTCGACCCAAAGATTGTCTGCCGGTACGACCGCCATCAGCGGCGTGGTCGGGCTAATCTGTGCCCCTGGCTGGACGGAACGACGGGAGACATAGCCGGTCATCGGGCTGACGATTTTGGTACGCTGCAGGGCAAGCCACGCGTTACGCACTTCGGTCGCCGCCTGCTGAACGGCGGGCTGGTTTTCCAGGCTGGTGCCCAGCACCATCGCCTGGTTGGCGTTGTACTGTTGAATGGCCACATCCAGCTGTGCCTGAGCGCTGGCGACGGCGTCGCGGGCGTGCTGCAGCTCTTCACGGCCAATCAGGTTAGCCGTCCCGAGCGGTACGCGGCGGTTCAGGTCGCTCTGCGCCTGTGCGAGTGCGGTTTTCTGCACGTCGATGTTGGCCTGCAGCTGTTTGCTGTTGATCATCAGCTGTCGGGTCTGACGGACGCTCGAGGCGAGCGCGGTCTGTGCTTTTTCAAACGCCTGCTGGGCGTCGGTTGGATCGAGGGTCACCAACACATCGCCTTTTTGCACAAAGTCGGTATTGTCAGCCCAGACTTTCGTCACGCTGCCCGACACCTGCGCCATAATTTGTACCTGGTTCCCTGCCACGTAGGCGTCGTCAGTCTCTTCAGCATGACGCAGTACTAAAAACCAATAGATCCCATATGCCACGGCAATAATGATAAAGAGCAAGGTCAACAGAAGAAGGGCGCTCTTACGTTTGCCTTTCTTGTTGGCCGGTTGCTGCGGGGTAGTGCTCTCCGCATTTGCGCTCATTGTTGTTCTCCACGATCTTCTTATTTTCACATCGGCTGAGCCGACCTGTTGTCAGAAAGGCCAGCAGTGTGACGTGCTGGCCTGTCGGTTTTCTTATGAATCAGGAATGGTGAGCGTGTCGTCGCGTTAGCGCAGCGCCTCAAGAACGGCGCCGTCTTCATCCATCTGGTCCAGACGGGTGAGCAGCTTGCGAGTGATGTGCTCAAGCTGGTCGCGCTCGGCAGTGCTGAGGACAGACCAGAGTTTGTGCAGGCAATTGTGCTGAGGTGGCAGCACCTCGCGCAGGAACTGGTGACCTTTATCTGTCAGTTGCAGATGCAGGCAGCGGCGATCGTTGTCGCTTTCGCGGCGCTCAATCCAGCCACGCTTTTCGAGTTCATCGGCAATACGGGTCGCATTGGTACGGGAGGAGCCCAGCGCGCAGCTCAGTTCGGAAGGCTGAATGCTGTGATTTTCCTGAGACTCCAGCGTGATCAACGCCATAAACAATGTCTCGTTAATCCCTTGAGCTTTCAGCATTTTATTACGGTTTTCCAGCAGCTTACCCTGCATGTGCATGCACAGGCGAGTCAGCAGGATTTCCTGGTACGGAAAGTCCTCATGGCGACTGGCGCGGAATTTAAGCATTTGTTCAATGGGCGTAAACGAACTATCCATTTGGGCATAACCTCATTAATTACAGCCGATATAGTAACGACGGTGACAAATAATGTAAATGAATTATTTGTGCGGTTATATCCGCCAAACTTATGTCACCATCAGAAAGCGCCGGGTAAGTCCGTGACCCGGTGAGCACAGAAAGCGTAGGGTATGAACCCGCTGAGGAAAGGATGTGAGGACGGGGGTCTGAACTATTCATGCCAATTGTAAATATGTCACCCACATTAAAATTTCTGGGATAAATGATTACGTTTACATTAACAGAGTGAAGGGCCTCTTAACACCCTAAGAGGCCAACTCAATGTAAATGTTAGTTAATTGCATCCTGGCGGTGGTAACCACGCCACCATACTAGCAGGTTGATGGTAGCGACGATGGCCCCAATCGCACACACCCCCGACCAGCCCGCATGCTGCCACGCTGACGCTGAAATTAGCGAACCCGCAGCGCCGCCGATGAAGTAGCTTGTCATGTAACCGGCCGTCAGGCGGTTACGCGCCTCTGGCTTCACGCGATAGATAACGGTCTGATTGGTAATGTGAACGCCCTGTACGGTGAGATCGAGTACCAGGATACCGACGATCAGCGCCAGCACCGAGATGTGTCCGTACCAGATCGCCGCCCAGGAGAGCAGAAGTAAAATCAGTCCTGCGGAGGTGGTCAGGTGGGATTTGCCCTTGTCGGCCAGCCCGCCTGCGGGACGCGCGCCCAGCGCGCCTGCGGCACCGGCCAGGCCGAACAGGCCAATCACCCCTTCGGAATAATTGAACGGCGGTGCGGCCAGCAGAAACGCCATCGACGTCCACAGAATGCTGAAGTTAGCGAAGGTGAAGCAGCCCAGCAGGGCGCGAGTGCGCAGAAGCTTATCTTGGGTGAACAGGCTGAAAACGGAGGCCAGCAGCTGCGGGTAGTTCAGGTGATTTTCCTGCTTCACTTTTGGCAGCCCGCGCCACAGCGCCAGCGCCATAACGACCATCAGCACGCTCGCCACCCAGTATACGGTGCGCCAGCCGCCGAGGCTTGCCAGCAGCCCTGCAACGGTACGAGCCAGCAAAATCCCCAGCAGCAGGCCGCTCATGATGGTACCCACCACCTTGCCGCGTTTTTCCGGAGAGGCGAGAGTCGCGGCGAGCGGGACCAGAATTTGCGCCACCACGGAGAACAGTCCCGTTAGCGCGGTTCCGACGATCATCATCGTCAGCGACTGGCTGCTGGCGGTGATCAGCATCCCACCGGCGGCCAGCAGGGTCATGGAGACGATCAGCATTCGGCGTTCAAACATATCGCCCAGCGGCACCAGAAACAGCAGCCCGGCGGCATAGCCTAGCTGTGCTGCGGTGACGATAAAGCCTGCGGAGCTGGCGGAGAGATTGAACGCGCGGGCGATGGTGTCGAGAAGAGGCTGCGCGTAATAGTTGCTGGCGACGGCCAGACCCGTTGCCACGGACATTAAAAGGATGAGTGCGGGGCTAAGCCCTTGAGTTGTTTTTGTCATTAGTTTCAGGAATCGTTAGTTGAGTGATTATTTTTCCGGAAACCATAATAGCTAATGATTGTGAAAGTTGGGGGATTGTTGGGTGATGGATTGTGCGGTTTAGGTTGGGTGCGGTTTGATCCCCTCACCCCGGCCCTCTCCCTTTGGGAGAGGGTTAGGGTGAGGAAAAATGTTTTACTTCTGCGCCTCAAGCGCCTCTTTCACCCAGCCGTCAAACTGCTGCTGGTGGGCTTTGATCCAGCCGTCGACGTGGCCTTTGACATCCGCTTCAGACGATTTGCCCGCGTGCATCATCGCGTTCTGGGCGTTGATGTCAGCCAGCGGCAGCTTCATTACCGAAAACAGCTTCGCCGCCGCCGGGTTTTTCTCCGCCCAGGCTTTGTTCGCCACGATATGCATGGTGTTCACCGGGAAGCCGTAGTTCATGCCGTTCGGCAGTTTGGTGTCGATATCTTTCTGCTCGCCCGGCAGGGAAGAGAACGGCACCTGCAGCCACACCACGTCTTTACCCGGCTTCAGCACGTCGCTCACCCAGTACGGCGTCCAGGTATAGTAGATCACCGGTTTACCCTCTTTGAAGCGGGCAATGGTGTCGGCCATCATCGCTGAATAGTTGCCGTGGCTCACGTCGACCGTTTTCGCCAGATCGAAAGCTTTGTTCTGGTGGTTAATCACCGCTTCACAGCCCCAGCCAGGCGAGCAGCCCATCATGTCGGCCTTGCCGTCACCGTTGGTGTCAAACAGTTTGGCGATCTTCGGATCTTTCAGCTGTTCAATATTGGTGATGTGGTACTTATCGGCGGTTTTCTTGTCGATCAGATAACCCTGCGCCGCGCCCGTCACGAAGGTACCCTCACGATAGAATTTCTTGTCGCCACCGGCGGCGGCATACATGTCGTCGTGCAGCGGCTGCCAGTTGACGGCGGTAAAGGTGGCGTCACCGGAGGCAATCGAGGTGTAGCCCACGTTGTAATCCACTTCGCTCGGCGTGTTAACCGTATAGCCCAGTTTTTCCAGCGCGCGGCTGACGATCAGGGTCTGGAAGCTCTCTTCCGAAATGGTGCTCTGCACCGGCTGCACGGTAATGCCTTTGCCCGGCAGGTCTGCCGCAAACGTGCTGGTGGAGACAAGGGTGGCAAACGCTGTGGCAAAAAGTACGTTATGTCGCATCGTTGTTCCTTATTTTATAAATGGGCGGGTGAGTAACCCGACAGGGCCGGTGGAATACCAGCGACGGTTGCCGCGACTGCGTGAATCGCGACCGACGGCCTGGGTCAGGCGGTCAAGAATAATGGCGAGGATCACAATCCCGACGCCGCCAACGGTAGCCAGCCCCATGTCGAGACGGCCAATGCCGCGCAGCACCATCTGACCCAGACCGCCAACGGCGATCATCGAGGCAATCACCACCATCGAAAGGGCCAGCATCAGCGTCTGGTTAACGCCCGCCATGATGGTTGGCATGGCCAGCGGGAGCTGAACCTTAAACAGCATCTGGCGCGGGCTGGCGCCGAACGAGCGTGACGCTTCGATCAGGTCCGCAGGCACCTGGTTGATCCCGAGAATGGTCAGACGAATAATCGGCGGCAGCGCGAAGATAATGGTGACCACCACGCCCGGCACGTTGCCGATGCCGAACAGCATCACAATCGGCACCAGATAGACGAATGCCGGGGTAGTCTGCATTGCATCCAGCAGCGGACGGATAATCTTCGCCGCCCGCGGGCTGCGCGCCAGCCAGATCCCCATCGGCAGGCCGATGACGATGCAGAAGAGCAGGGCAGTCAGCACCAGCGCCAGGGTGATCATCGCCTGCGACCAGGCCCCAATCGCGCCGATGGCAATCAGCGAAATCAGCGTGGCGATCCCCATCCCGGCGCTGCCAAACTGCCAGGCAATCAGAGAGAACAGAATAATCGCCACCGGCGCCGGCATGCCCAGCATCAGCTGCTGGAAGCCGTTCAGGATGTAATCCACCGGAATGCGGATCCCCTGGAAAACCGGGCGGAAGTGCGTCACCACCCAGTCGATCCCCTCCGTGACCCAGCTGTCCAGCGGGATCAGCGTTTTATGGAACGGATCCATGATGTTGAAGTGCTCTGGCGCAGGCGCGGGTGCGCTATTGAGCCAGTCTGCCGCGCCGCCGCCATCGGCAGGAGCTGGCGTGGAACCCCACGCATCGGCGGATTGAGTAGCGCTGTCCGATGCATCAGCGGTGCCCCACGGGTTTGATTGGTCAGCCATTGTTTGCCCCCTCGCGATCTAAAGCCTGCAGCAGCATGCGTTTTGAGATGATGCCGACGTACTGTTGTTCTTCACCCACGACCGGCACGGCACACGGTGCCTGTCCCACGTGAGAAAGCAACTCGCTGAGCGGCGTTTCGGCGTCCACGGCAAGCGGAGCGTCAATTAACGCCGCATCGATGCCCCTGTTTTCGCCAAGCGCGGTTTTCAGAGAGTCGATGGAGACAACGCCGACAAATTTATTGCCGCGTTCAACCAGATACCCGTATTCACGGTCTTCGTCCTGCAGCAGCTTAAGCGCCGAGCGTGGGCCGAAACCTGGGGTTTTACGAATAATGCCGTTTGGCGTTCGACGGGCAATATCTTTGGCGCTAAAGACATGGCTAATATCCACGCCGCGGAAGAAGGTGCGTACATAATCATTCGCGGGATTATTGAGAATTTCATCCGGTGTGCCGACCTGCACCACTTCACCGTTTTGCATAATGGCAATACGGTCGCCAATACGCATGGCTTCATCCAGATCGTGGGAAATAAACACAATGGTTCGCTGATGTTTAGCCTGTAATTTTACCAGCTCGTCCTGCATCTCGGTACGAATTAACGGATCGAGGGCGGAGAAGGCTTCGTCCATTAATAATATGTCTGGATTAATGGCTAATGCGCGGGCTAATCCCACGCGCTGGCGCATACCGCCGGAAAGTTCATCCGGGTACGCATGCGCATAATTTTCCAGCCCGACCTGACGCAGTGCATCCAGGGCTTTTTCCTGACGTTCCTGAGCCTGCGTGCCGGCTAATTCCATGCCGAAAGCGGTATTATCAAGCACCGTCATATGCGGCATTAGCGCGAATGACTGGAACACCATTGCGATCTTCTTTCTGCGCACCTCGCGAAGCTCGGCGTCTGATATTCTGGCGATATCCACGCCGTCAATCAGCACCTGTCCGCGGGTGGGTTCAATCAGGCGATTGAGAAGGCGAACCATAGTGGATTTACCCGAACCGGATAATCCCATGATGACAAAAATCTCGCCTTCTTCAATGGCCAGACTGGCGTCTTTAACGCCAAGCGATAGCCCGGTTTTTTCCAGAATTTGCTCTTTTGTGAGGCCTTTCTCAATATATTTGAATGCGCGCTGCGGGTGCTCGCCAAATACTTTATAAAGATTTTTCACTTCTAATTTAATTGCCATGCAATAGAGAGTGTCCTGTTATTTGTTTATGCCGATATGATTACCATGGTAAATTGTTAACGGGCATAACCCTAACATACTGAGAATCTGAGACAACCCTGACTCGAGCTAAAGGCAGAATTTTGACGTAAGCGAAACGGCTGAATTTCCCATGAATAAAGGGCCGAGCGTGATTTGAATTTTTCTCAATTTTTTGCTCTGGAGTCGGGGAATTTCGCCTGAATCGGACGATTCAGGCGAATATGGCGTGGAAATGACAGTGTAGTTGCTTTGTAAATATTAGAGATGAAATTGTTGGGTTTATATTAAATTAACGAACGTTAGCGTTCATTAAAAATCCCAGTCTTCATCCTCGGTTTCCACCGCTTTGCCCATCACGTACGATGAGCCCGATCCCGAGAAGAAATCGTGGTTTTCGTCGGCGTTGGGCGACAGCGCAGCCAGAATGGCCGGGTTCACTTCCGCCATCTCCGGTGGGAAAAGCGCCTCGTAGCCCAGGTTCATCAGCGCCTTGTTGGCGTTGTAGCAGAGGAAGGCCTTCACGTCTTCCTCCCAGCCGGTACCGGCGTAGAGTTCCTCGGTATAGCTCAGCTCGTTGTCGTACAGATCCATCAGCAAATCGAGCGCAAAGCCTTTAAGCTCATCGCGCTTTGCCTCGCTGATTTTCTCCAGCCCTTTCTGATACTTATAGCCGATATAATACCCATGTACCGCTTCATCACGAATGATAAGGCGAATCAAATCGGCGGTGTTGGTGAGCTTGCCCCGGCTCGACCAGTACATGGGCAGCCAGAAGCCGGAATAGAAGAGGAACGATTCCAGGAATACGCTGGCGATTTTCTTCTTCAGAGGCTCGTCGGCCCGATAATACGTCAGTACCAGCTCCGCCTTTTTCTGTAATGACTCACTCTCTTCACTCCAGGTATAGGCTGCATCCACGTCTTTGGTCTGGCACAGCGTGGAGAAAATCGAGCTGTAAGAGCGGGCGTGCACCGCCTCCATAAAGCTGATGTTCGACATCACCGCCTCTTCGTGCGGCGTCAGCGCGTCGCTCATCAGAGCAGGTGCGCCAACGGTATTCTGAATGGTGTCCAGCAACGTCAGGCCGGTAAAGACGCGGATCGTCAGCTGCTGCTCGGCGTGGCCGAGCGTTTGCCAGGCCGGAATATCGTTGGAGAGCGGGACCTTTTCCGGCAGCCAGAAGTTGCTGGTCAGGCGGTTCCACACCTCCAGGTCTTTGTCGTCCTGGATTTTGTTCCAGTTCACGGCACTCACGCGTGACAGTTTCATCCTTTCTCCTTACAGCGCGCAGGACACGCAGCCTTCAATTTCGGTGCCTTCCAGCGCAAGCTGGCGCAGGCGAATGTAGTAGAGCGTTTTGATGCCTTTCTTCCAGGCGTAGATCTGCGCCCTGTTGATATCCCTCGTGGTGGCGGTATCCGGGAAGAACAGCGTCAGCGAGAGCCCCTGATCCACGTGTTTCGTCGCCTCGGCGTAGGTGTCGATGATTTTTTCCGGGCCGATCTCATATGCGTCCTGGTATAAAGCCAGGTTCTCATTGGTCATAAACGGGGCAGGGTAGTAAACGCGCCCGGTTTTGCCTTCCTTACGAATTTCAATTTTCGACACGATCGGGTGAATGCTCGACGTGGCGTGGTTGATATAGGAGATCGAACCGGTTGGCGGTACGGCCTGCAGGTTCTGGTTATAAATGCCGTAGCGCATCACGTCGTCACGCAGCTGGTGCCACATCTCGCGCGTCGGCAGAGTAATCCCCGCGCGGGCAAACAGTTCGCGCACTTTTTCGGTTTTCGGCTGCCAGTCGCCTTCCAGATACTGGCTGAAGTATTCCCCGCTGGCGTAGCGGGACTGCTCAAAGCCCGCGAACCGCTGGTTGCGCTCGCGCGCCAGCATCATCGAAGTGTGCAGCGCGTGCCAGGTAATGGTGTAGAAATAGAGGTTGGTGAAGTCCAGCCCTTCCGGACTGCCATAGGCGATGCCCTCCCGCGCCAGATAGCCGTGCAGGTTCATTTGCCCCAGCCCGATGGCGTGCGACGCGGCGTTACCCGCTTCAATAGACGGCACGCTGCGGATATGGCTCATGTCCGACACCGCCGTTAGCCCGCGAATGGCGGTCTCCACCGTGCGGCCAAAGTCTGGGGAATCCATGGTGTGGGCGATATTCAGCGACCCGAGGTTGCAGGAGATATCTTTGCCGATGTCAGCATAGTCGAGGTTTTCGTCGTAGGCCGATGCGCTGTTGACCTGCAAGATCTCCGAGCACAGGTTGCTCATGTTGATGCGCCCGGCAATCGGGTTCGCGCGGTTCACCGTATCTTCATACATGATGTACGGATAGCCGGACTCAAACTGGATCTCCGCAAGCGTCTGGAAGAAATCGCGGGCGTTGATATATTTTTTGCGAATGCGCTTGTCGGCTACCAGCTCGTCATACAGCTCGCTTATCGCCACGTCACCAAACGCTTTGCCGTAAATACGCTCAACGTCATACGGCGAGAAGAGCGCCATGTCGGCATTCTCCCTGGCCAGTTTAAAGGTGATATCCGGGATCACCACGCCCAGCGACAGGGTTTTGATGCGGATTTTTTCGTCGGCGTTTTCGCGTTTGGTATCGAGAAAACGCAGAATGTCCGGATGATGCGCGTGCAGGTAAACCGCTCCCGCACCCTGGCGCGCGCCAAGCTGGTTAGCATAAGAGAACGCATCCTCCAGCATCTTCATCACCGGGATCACGCCGGAAGACTGGTTTTCGATGCGCTTGATCGGCGCGCCCGCTTCACGCAGGTTAGAAAGCAGAAACGCCACGCCACCGCCACGTTTGGAAAGCTGCAGCGCCGAGTTCACCGCGCGGCCAATCGACTCCATGTTATCTTCGATACGCAGCAGGAAGCAGGAAACCAGCTCGCCGCGCTGGGCTTTACCGCAGTTGAGGAAGGTCGGCGTGGCGGGCTGGAAGCGGCCGGAGAGGATCTCGTCGGTGAGCTGTTGCGCCAGCGCTTCATCGCCCTGCGCCAGGGTCAATGCGACCATCACCACGCGATCTTCAAAGCTCTCTAAGTAGCGTTTGCCGTCGAAAGTCTTCAGCGTATAGCTGGTGTAGTACTTCCACGCGCCGAGGAAAGTCTGGAAACGAAAACCGCTGGCGTGGGCGCGTTCAAACAGCTTCACCACAAAGGCACGGTCGTAGCGGGTGAGTACGCGCGCGTCGTAGTAACCTTCGTTAACCAGATGGTCGAGACGTTCATTCTGGCTGGCAAAAGTCACGCTGTTGGGCCGCACGTGGGCGGCAAAAAAGGCGTCCACCGCCTCACGGTCTTTATCAAACTGAATGCGTCCCTCCCGGTCATAGAGGTTAAGCATCGCGTTTAATGCGTGGTAATCCGGCGTCGCCTGGATCACCCGTTCTGCGGTTGTCGTTGCCAAAATTCGTTCACTCCTTTACGCACGTTTTCGACGTCCTGCTGCGTCCCCATCAGCTCAAAGCGATAGAGATACGGCACGCCGCATTTTTGAGAGATGACATCCCCGGCGCGGCAAAAGGCATCGCCGAAATTGCGATTCCCCGCCGCGATCACGCCGCGGATTAGCCCGCGATTATGAGGATCGTTCAGAAAGCGGATCACCTGACGAGGTACCGCGCCCGCCGTACCGCCTCCGCCATAGCTGGGCACCACCAGAATGTACGGTTCCTCTACTCGGATCCGCTCCCGCTCGTTGAGCGGAATGCGCACCGCAGGCAGCCCGACGCGCTCAATAAAACGGAGCGTGTTTTCCGAGTTGCTGGAGAAGAACACCAGTCTGCTCATGCCCGTGCGGCCTGCGAGGCGAGGCGGTTGATCATGTCCGGGCGAAAGCCAGACCAGCTGGTCTCCCCGGCTACCACCACCGGAAGCTGACGGAAACCCTGCGCGCGAAGGGTGTCTGCGGCCTCGGGCTGCTGGTCAATATTCACCATCTCAAACGCCACGCCGCGGCTTTCCATCGCCCGTTTGGTCGCGTGGCACTGAACACAATCGTTACGAGTGTAAATAATAATGCTCATGATTCGTATTTCCATTTAAAATGAGAGAACGGCGCGAATCATCGCGTCAGGTTGTGTGTGTCTTGCTAAAAGGAATACTAGATGTAGTTGTCTTAAGTTTCAACCATACAAGATATGGGAAATTTAGATTGATGATGTCCCGATGATGAGCCCAGCGGGGCAGGGCAGGCTATACGGGTTTTACAGGCGAGAAGATAAAGAAAAGCCCCGGCAGCTACTGACCACCGGGGCAGATAACGGTGCGCGATCGGGTTATTTACGCAGGCTAAGCAGAGCGCCCACGAAGATACCGACTGCCGCTACCGTGCCGAGCGTACAGAGCGGTTTCTCGCGTACGAAGGTCGTTGCGCAGCTGACCGCATCGCAGGCAGCCTGTGTCGTACGCGTGCGGCCGTTTAAACGTGCGCGGGTTTCACGGAGCAGAGACTGAGCCTTACGCTTTGCGGCATCCGCTTCGTCCTTCGCGTCACTTCCCCAGGACTTCAGCACCTCTTCCAGCGTATCCGCTAATTGGCTGACATCATTACGAATATCCTGAGCGTCGTCGTTAATATCGTTTCGGTTCGGTCTGTTAAACATGCGATCCTCCGTAATTTTGTGTTCCCGTTCAGTTTAGTTCAGAAATTTAATATCTGAAGCCCATCACGCGTTATCCGGCAGTTTATGGACTATTCTGAAAGCCCTGCTATTGCTGAATACTGTAAGGTTGCCGGGCAGGAAAAGATAACGAGGAAAAGATATGTATTTACGACCTGACGAGGTGGCACGCGTTCTTGAAAAAGAGGGATTCACCATGGATGAGGTGACGCCAAAAGCGTATGGATATCGCCGCGGCGAGAATTATGTTTATGTTAACCGCGAAGCAAGAATGGGACGTACCGCTCTCATTATTCATCCGACGCTGAAAGACAGAAGCCTGTCATTTGCTGAGCCTGCCTCGGATATTAAAACCTGCGATCATTATCAGCAATTTCCGCTCTATTTAGGCGGTGAACGGCATGAGCATTATGGTATTCCGCACGGTTTCAGTTCGCGTATGGCGCTGGAGCGATTTTTGAAGGGACTGTTTGGCGACGTACAGTAAATCCGCGACTGGCGTGCGCCAGTCGCTTCACATCACGCTTTTGCCTGGCTGTACTGGCTGACCTTAAACAGGCGGCGGCAGTAGTCGAGGAAATAGCCGTAAACGGCTCCCATCAGCATCGAAATGACAATATTCGAACTCACTGCCGCAGCGATCTGGTGCCAGTCTGCACCGACTGTCAGGAGAATGGCCACGTAAACCGGCGACTGGAACGTTACATACGCCAGGACGTCTGCCAGGTTTTTCACCCAGCCTGCAGGACTAATTCGACGTGCGAAACGCATTACCGCATCGCGGTATAATCCGTAAGGCCATGCAATAATAATATTGACCGGGATCGCCACCAGACGAGAAGAAAGTGACTGCTCGAAGGACATTCCGGAGAGGAATATTTCGATCAGCATGTTCACGACGGAACAGTAAACAACCATCGCGAAGGTATCCGCCACCGCGTGGCGCAGGCGAGATTGCGGCGAGAACATGTCTGAACTCCTTGAGAAGAACACAAAAGAAACGATTTCCCTTCAGCGCATAGTGCTTTAGGTTGGTTTGTTTGACGTGTATAGCGTATATCTCTGAGTTTGAACTAACAACTAGTGATTAATTTTTATTTAATCGCCTTTTGTCCACAAAATTCTCTAAAGTTGTTCGTTTTTTGCTCCGATCGTTATAATCTCTCTTGTTTGGCTTTTTTTATATCAAAATCAATAGTTTGGTTTTATTGATGGCGCAGGCGACGAATCCGCCTTCTGACAGCGGCGAAGTATGCTGCGATTTGGAGTAAAGTTGACCATTTATATTAATGCGGTGATTAGATTCCCCTGTTTCCTGGCAGCCCCGTGCGCTATTATTCGCAATGAGATTTTAATATATTTACACTGAAGCCCATACGGACCCTTGGGTAGATATTTCAACTCAAATGAATTATTCTGTCGGCGATTTATCTATTTACCCCAAAGAAAGGTTTTCAAATAATATGTCTTTGACGTTACAGAATCTTAATAATATCCGAACCCTGCGCGCCATGGCGCGTGAATTATCCCTGGACGTTCTTGAGGAAATGCTGGAAAAGGTCAGGGTCGTTACTGAAGAGAAACGGAGTGAACTGACGGAATTAGAGCAGCAGCGCGCCGAGCAGCAGGAAAAAATTAATGCCCTGCTGGAACTGATGAAAGCCGATGGTATTTCACCGACCGATCTGCTGGGCTCTGAACTGGCGCTGGCGGGTAAGCAAACGAAAAAGCGTAAGCCGCGTGAAGCAAAATATCGCTTTATTGACCAGAACGGTGAAGAGAAAACGTGGACCGGCCAGGGCCGCACGCCTAAGCCTATCGCCAGCGCGCTGGAAAACGGTAAATCACTGGATGATTTTCTAATCTAATGCGTTAACCGGGCGGAACATGCCGCCCGGTTATCTGTTCAGCAGACGCCGAAATCACCTTCTTCGGTATACGGCGCCACATCGGCGGCTTTCAGCGTATATTTCTCGCCTTGCTCATTGCTGGCCTGGACCGCCACAATACTGTCACCGTTCACTTCGAGCACTTTCAGTTTCGGGCCGCCTTTACGCGGTTGCACATAATCACCGACAGAAAACATATTACCTCCTCATCGTTTTAGCGATCTTCACATTAGCCCACGTATGACGCCGGGTACAGCGTATTTCACCGATTACTGCTTATGAGGTACGACGGTTCCAGGGCATCACCTTAAGCAGCCGCGCCATGCCGCAAAAGCCCGTCACACCGGCAAACAGCAGCCCGGCACCGACAAAGCCGCTGAGCAGGAAAAAGCCGCTGGAGACGCTATAGCCCAGAACCACGCCACAGAGTATTAGCAGCCCGGCGGCAATTTGCACCTGACGCATCAGCGGAAGCGGCTGGGATTTGTCTTCGACAGTCGGCAGCCCGGCCTGCTTCCAGCCCTGAATGCCACCCTCGACCACAAATGCCTGAGCGGCAACGGCAGCCTGCGCCAGGCGATCGGCATTGCCTGAGGTACGGGCGCCGGACTGGCAGTGAAAAATCACCGTTTCACCCGCCTGCGTTTTAAGTCCACCGGGTAAGGTACCCAGCGGCACGGACCGCGCGGCGGGAATATGCTCGCGGGCGTACTCATCGGCATCACGAATATCAATCAGTTTTGCGCCTTCAGCGATGCGGGCACTGGCCTCGCGCGGCGAAATAAGGGGAAGTGACATAGCGGCTCCTTACGGGCAATAAAGCTTTTTCAGGGTGCTGATGAGCTGATGCACCGCATCTTTTTTAATGAAATAGAGAATGCGCTGCGCGTCGCGGGTGCTGTCGATCAGACCTTCCTCACGCATGCGCGCCAGATGCTGCGACGTGGCGGAAGGACTAAGCCCCGTGGCTCGCGCCAGTTCTCCCGCGCTGGTGCCGGGTGCTCCGCACAGGGTGCAGAGGATCAGCAGCCGACGCGGGTTGCTCATCGCTTTTAAGAGTGTGGCGGCCTGCTCGGCGCTGGCCTGAAGCTGTTCGAGTTCAGTCATGGTACTTTAGTGTTTTCTTAATTAAGGTAATGCTAAAGTAATTGTGCGCATTAAGCCAGCGTCAAAAGCGTAAACGAGGGTAAACGCGGGGTCGGGAACTGGCGCAGCCGGGTAAACTGGCTATGCTTAGAAATGGTTCACTCTATTATTTTCAATGGATTAGCTTGCACGGAGTTTTAATATGGGTTTTTGGCGTATTGTTTTTACCATCCTGTTGCCGCCGCTGGGCGTGCTGTTAGGCAAAGGGTTTGGCTGGGCGTTTATTATCAACATTCTTCTCACGCTGCTGGGTTACTTCCCCGGCCTCATTCACGCTTTTTGGGTACAGAGCAAAAGCTAAGCGCGCCACAGTAAATCGCTATAAATATCGGTCAGTACCCCCGCAGGGCCAAACTCCTTCTTGATCCAGCGCGTGACCTGGCCGGTTGCGGCATGCTGCGTGGCGAGCAGCATGCGCGAGTCCTGACGTGGGTTATTGATATGCCGCGTCACCAGCAGGCCATCTTCAACCGCCTCCCGCGCCATATATTCCGGCAAAAAGCCTATCCCTTCGCCCAGGATCTGACACTGACACTTGGTGTTAAAGTCCGGCACCAGAATCGCCTCCTGCCCGTGCAGCAGCCAGCCGACCTTTTTGTTAATGGTATGCGCGGTATCTTCCACCATGATGTTGGGATACAGGCGCAGCTGGCTTTCCGCTATCGGTTCCGGAACGAACGCCAGCGGGTGCTCCGGCGCGATGGCAAACACCCAGCGAATGGCGCCGATTTCGGTGTAGTCAATTCCGCCGCCGTCGAGCAGCGTGTCCGGCGCGCCAATGGCGATATTGGCCTGGTTGTTGATGATAGAGTCCCACACGCCGTTATAGACCTCGGTGGTGACGGTGATCTGACAGGTGGGGAACTGCTTTTTCAGCACCTGTAGCAGCCGCGCGGTATGGCGCGGCGTATACAACAGCTGGTTGATACAGATGCGTACACGCGCCTCGATGCCCTGTGAAATGGTATCAATCCCGCGCTTGATGGCGTGAAAGTCGTTAAGCAGGTCGGTGGCTTTGCGGTAAAAGTAAAAGCCGGACTCGGTTAGCTCAATGCTGCGCGTGCTGCGGACGAACAGCACCACGTCCAGCCCGGTCTCCATGCGCTTAATGGTGTAACTGATGGCGGAGGTCGTTACACCCAGTTCGGCGGCGGCTTTGCTGAAGCTGCCGAAGCGTGCGGCGGTGGTAAAGGCCAGCAGGTTCTCCTCGGTAAAGATGGAATTCATATCTCACTCCCTTCAGCCATTAGTTTTGAACATATTTTAACAGCGTCGTTACAACGCATTTGAAGCCGATCACAGTTCTGGCTATTTCATCAATGCCGCGCCATACAAGGCTTTTTCAGACATAAGCATAATGCGTTTTGACGCGCTAAAAAGCGGTTAACCATAAGAAAAAGGTTGCACAGACGCACATTTTGACCGGTTTATTGAATTTATCTCAACAATGAATTGTCTGTCGATGAATCATTTTTAAGCGGATTCTTTTATGACCAGGCTGTTGCTATTCTCAGGTCAACAGAAATAAAAACATCGGGAGTCTGAATATGTCTGCAACTGAACTGGTTACGGAATTTTTGCTGGCGGCAGAAGAGGGCAATAGCGATGCGCTAAAAGCCTGTCTGGAGAAGGGCGTGGATATTAACGCCACGAACCGCCAGAAAAGAACCGCCGTTATTATTGCCAGCCTGAAAAAACATTATGCCTGCGTGGAGTTCTTAATTGCCGCCGGGGCGGATATTGATAAACAGGATCAGACCTGCTTTAACCCCTTCCTGATTAGCTGCCTGACGAACGATTTAACTCTCCTGCGGCTGGTATTACCCGCGAACCCGGATCTCGACCGCCTGACGCGTTTTGGCGGCGTGGGCATTACGCCTGCCAGTGAAAAAGGGCACGTGGAGATCGTGCGCGAGCTGCTGGAAAAAACCGATATCAACGTTAACCACACCAACTTTGTCGGCTGGACGCCGCTGCTGGAAGCCATCGTACTCAACGACGGCGGCGCAAAGCAGCAGGAGATCGTGAAGCTGCTGCTCAAGCACGGCGCGAACCCGCATATGACCGACAAATACGGCAAAACCCCGCTCGAACTGGCGCGGGAGAAAGGCTTCACCGAGATTGCAGACCTGCTGCTGGCGGCGGGCGCATAAGACGGTCGGTCAGCCCATTCCGGCTGGCCGCTAATTAAATAAAGCATTTTTACCGACGTGCATTTTGCACGACGGCGGTCCCCTTTTATCCGCGAACAGGTGCAAATAATGCCAACGAAAATCGTGATTAAAAAGAACACCTATTTTGACTCCGTATCGTTAATGTCCGTTTCCACTAAAGCCAATAAATTGCCGGGCGTCGAACAGGCCTTTGTCGCCATGGCAACGGAAATGAATAAGGGCGTTTTAAAAAACCTCGGGCTGTTAACGCCGGAATTAAATGAGGCGAAAAACGGCGACCTGATGATTGTCATTAAAGGCGACGCGGCGAATGAAGAAACGCTGGCCGCTATTGAAGCGCTGTTCACGCGTAAAGAGAGCGCGGGCTCCCATGAAGCGCGCTATGCGACGATTGCCAGCGCCAAAACCCATCGCCCGGACAGCAACCTCGCGGTGATTTCCGTCAACGGTACCTTCGCCGCCCGCGAAGCGCGGCAGGCGCTGGAAAACGATCTCAACGTGATGCTGTTTTCCGATAACGTGTCGCTCGACGACGAGTTGGCGCTGAAGCAGCTGGCGCACCAGAAAAAATTGCTGATGATGGGGCCGGACTGCGGCACTGCAATCATCAACGGCGCGGGACTGTGCTTCGCCAACGCGGTACGTCGTGGACCGATTGGTATCATCGGCGCATCCGGCACCGGCAGCCAGGAGCTGAGCGTGCGCATCCATGAATTCGGCGGCGGCGTGTCGCAGCTGGTCGGCACCGGCGGACGCGATCTCAGCGAGAAGATCGGCGGCCTGATGATGCTTGACGCCATTGAAATGCTGGAAGCCGACGAGGGTACAGAAGTGATTGCGCTGATCTCCAAGCCGCCCGCGCCAGCGGTGGCGGAGAAAGTGCTGGCCCGCGCGCGCGCCTGTCGTAAGCCCGTGATCGCGTGCTTCCTCGGTCGCAATGAACCGCCCGCCGATGAGGACGGACTGCAGTTCGCGCGCGGCACCAAAGAGGCGGCGCTGAAGGCCGTCCTGCTCACCGGCATCAAAAAAGAGTCCCTCGATCTGCACCCGCTCAACTGGCCATTAATTGAAGAGGTGCGCGCTCGCCTGACCCCGCAGCAGAAGTACATTCGCGGCCTGTTCTGCGGCGGCACCCTGTGCGACGAGGCGATGTTTGCCGCTCTTGCGAAATTCGACGACGTTTACAGCAACATCCAGCCGGATCCGGCTAAGCGCCTGAGCGACATTAGCGTCAGTAAAGCCCACACTTTCCTCGATTTTGGCGATGACGATTTCACCAACGGCAAGCCGCACCCGATGATTGACCCGACCAACCGCATCAGCCGCCTGCTGCAGGAGGCTCGCGACCCGGAAGTCGGGGTGATTGTGATGGACTTTGTGCTCGGCTTCGGCGCCCACGAGGATCCGGTCGGCGTGATGATCGACGCCATTAAAGAAGCACAGGCCATCGCGAAGGCCGATAACCGTCCGCTGGAGATCCTCGGCTACGTGCTCGGCACCGACCAGGATCCGCAGTCGCTGGCGCAGCAGTGTCAGCTGCTGACCGACGCCGGCGTCATCTGGGCCAGCAGCAGCACCAATACCGGATTACTGGCACGCGAATTTGTCTGCAAAGGGGAGAACGCATAATGACTACCTTATTTAACCAGCCGCTGAACGTCATTAACGTGGGTCTCGCGATGTTCAGCGACGATCTCAAAAAACAGCACGTTCCCGTGACCCAGCTCGACTGGACGCCGCCGGGGCAGGGCAATATGCAGGTCGTTGAAGCGCTCGACCAGCTGGCGGAAAAACCGCTGGCGGAGAAAATCGCCGCTGCCAACCAAATCGCCCTTGAGCGCATTATTCAGTCTCATCCGGTGCTGGTGGGCTATGACCAGGCGATTAACGTTGTGCCGGGGATGACCCGCACCACCATTCTGCACGCCGGTCCGCCAGTCTCCTGGGAAAACATGTGCGGCGCGATGAAGGGCGCGGTCACTGGGGCGCTGGTGTTTGAAGGGCTGGCGAAGGATCTGGACGACGCGGCGCGACTTGCCGCCTCCGGGAAGATCGCCTTCTCGCCGTGCCACGAGCACGACTGCGTGGGCTCCATGGCGGGCGTCACCTCCGCGTCGATGTTTATGCACATCGTTGAAAACAAAACCTACGGCAACCGCGCGTTCACCAACCTTAGCGAGCAGATGGCGAAGATCCTGCGCATGGGGGCCAACGACCAGAGCGTCATTGACCGACTGAACTGGATGCGCGACGTGCTCGGCCCGATGCTGCGCGACGCGATGAAGATTATCGGCGAAATCGACCTGCGCCTGATGCTGGCCCAGGCGCTGCACATGGGCGACGAGTGCCACAACCGCAATAACGCGGGCACCACGCTGCTGATCCAGGCGCTGACGCCGGGGCTAATTCAGGCGGGCTATCCGGTGGAGCAGCAGCGCGAGGTGTTCGAGTTTGTTGCCAGCAGCGACTACTTCTCCGGCCCGACGTGGATGGCGATGTGTAAAGCCGCGCTGGACGCCGCCCACGGCATTGAATACAGCACCGTGGTTACCACCATGGCGCGCAACGGCTACGAATTCGGCCTGCGCGTTTCGGGGCTTCCGGGGCAGTGGTTCACCGGCCCGGCGCAGCAGGTGATTGGCCCGATGTTCGCGGGCTATAAGCCGGAAGATTCCGGGCTGGATATCGGCGACAGCGCGATCACCGAAACCTACGGCATCGGCGGCTTTGCGATGGCGACGGCCCCGGCGATTGTCGCCCTGGTGGGCGGGACGGTGGAGGAAGCCATCGACTTCTCCCGCCAGATGCGCGAAATCACCCTCGGCGAAAATCCGAACGTCACCATTCCGCTGCTCTCGTTTATGGGCATTCCAACCGCCATCGACATCACGAAGGTCGCTGGCAGCGGCATTCTGCCGGTCATCAATACCGCCATTGCACACAAAGACGCGGGCATCGGCATGATTGGGGCGGGCATCGTTCACCCGCCGTTTAGCTGTTTTGAAAAGGCGCTGTTGACATTCCGCGATCGCTACTTTTTATAAGGCATGCATCCATGAAAAACATGAAACTGGAGTGGAAAAGAGGTGACTGGGCGGCTTATTTCGGGTTGATGACCAACAACCTGACCAATTTGCTGACCATGATGGGGTTGCTCATTTTTGTCGTCGGCATCCCGAAGGAGATTGTTTATGGACGCATCGCGCCGGCCTTCGGGCTGGCGGTGCTGGTCGCGAGTATCTGCTACGCGTGGTTCGGCATGCAGATGGCGCGCCAGACCGGGCGCACGGACGTGACAGCGCTGCCGTCCGGCCCCAGCGCGCCGTCAATTTTTACCGTGACCTTCCTGGTGCTGATGCCGGTGTATCAGCAAACGGGCGATGCGGAGTTCGCTATTCAGATTGGCCTGGTCTGGTGCTTCGTTGAGGCGATGATTCTTGCGGGCGGTTCATTCCTGGGCGAAACCATCCGCAAGATGATCCCGCGCACCGTGCTGCTGTCATGCCTGTCCGGTTTAGGCCTGCTGCTGCTGGCGATGAACCCGATGCTGCAGGCGTTTGAAGCGCCGACCGTATCGTTCATCGTCCTGCTGCTGATCTTCATCAACTGGTTCGGCAAAAAGCCGATTTTCGCCAGAATCCCTACCGGCCTGCTGTTGCTGATAGCCGGTACCGCACTGGCGTGGATCTCTGGCCTGCAGAGCCCGGAAGCGATTAAAGCGTCCATGTCATCCTTCGGCTTTAACCCGCCGCAGGTGCATGTGGAAGGCTTCCTGCAGGGCCTGCCGCACGCGCTGCCGTATCTTGCCTCTGCCGTACCGCTGGGGCTGGCGAACTACATCTTTGACCTGGAGAACATCGAAAGTGCCCACGCGGCGGGGGATGAATACCCGACGCGTAAAGTCATGCTGGCGAACGGTCTGGCCTCCATGCTCGGCTGCCTGATGGGGAACCCGTTCCCGGTGACGGTTTACGTCGGCCATCCCGGCTGGAAAGCGATGGGGGCCAGCATCGGCTACACGCTGGCCTCCGGCGTGACCATGTTCATTGTGCCGCTTTTCGGGCTGGGGGCGTTTATGCTCGCCATCATTCCGATGACCGCCATCGTGCCGATTCTGGTGTTTATCGGCGTGGTCACCGCCAACCAGGTGGTGAGGGAAACGCCGAAGGTGGAAGTGCCCGTGATCTTCATCTGCCTGTTCCCGTGGATCGCCAACTGGGCGCTGACCATGATGAACAGCGTGATGGGAGCGGCGGGCACGAATGCCGCCAAAATCGGTACCGACGTGCTGCACAGCAAAGGGATCTACTACGAAGGATTAGTCCATCTGGGGAACGGGGCACCGCTTGCCAGCATGCTGTGGGGCTGTATCGCCATCTTTGCCATTATCAACAAACCGCTGCGCGGAGCCGTGGCCGCGGCGGGCGGGGCACTGCTGGCGCTGTTCGGGGTGATCCACGCCCCGGTGGTGGGTTTTGCCGAAGGCAGTTCGCTGATGTTCGTCACCGCGTATCTGATGATGGGCGGCATGTTTGTGGTGAAGCATTTTCTCGACAGCCGGGAAGTTGCGAGCGCCGCGTCGGGTAATGTTGCGAAGGAACACGTATGAAAGAGCTTATGGTCGTTGCCATCGGCGGCAACAGCATTATCAAAGACAACGCCAGCCAGTCGGTTGAACATCAGGCGCAGGCGGTCAAAGCGGTGGCAGACACGGTGCTCGAAATGCTGGCCTCCGACTATGACATCGTGCTTACCCACGGCAACGGTCCGCAGGTGGGGCTGGATCTGCGCCGCGCTGAAATCGCCCACGAGCGGGAAGGGCTCCCTCTGACGCCGCTGGCAAACTGCGTGGCGGACACCCAGGGCGGCATTGGCTACCTGATCCAGCAGGCGCTGAACAACCGCCTTGCCGCGCGCGGCGAGCAAAAGGCGGTCACGGTCGTCACGCAGGTGGAAGTGGATAAAAACGATCCCGGCTTTGCGCACCCCACGAAGCCGATCGGCGCGTTCTTCAGCGAGGCGCAGCGAGACGAACTGCAGCTCGCGCACCCGGACTGGCACTTTGTTGAAGATTCGGGCCGGGGATATCGTCGCGTGGTGGCCTCCCCGCAGCCGCTGCGCATTGTCGAGGCCGACGCGATCAAGACACTGACGCAAAAAGGCTTCGTGGTGATCGGCGCGGGCGGCGGCGGTATTCCCGTGGTGCGCTCGGCGCAGGGCGATTACCAGAGCGTCGACGCGGTGATTGATAAAGATCTCTCCACCGCGCTGCTGGCGCGCGAGATCGGCGCCGACGTGCTGGTGATTACCACCGGCGTGGAAAAGGTGTGTGTCAACTTCGGTAAGCCAAATCAACAGGCGCTGGAGACCGTCGACGTAGCGGAGATGACGCACTACATGGAAGAAGGTCATTTCCCGGCGGGCAGCATGCTGCCCAAAATCGTCGCCTCGCTGGCGTTTTTACATCACGGCGGCAAGCGCGTGATCATCACCTCGCCGGACTGCCTGCCCGCCGCGCTGCGCGGAGAAACCGGTACCCATATTGTGAATGAAGGAAGATAAGATGAGTGAAAATAAAAGCCGCCGTGAATTCATCAGCCAGAGCGGCAAAATGGTTACCGCCTGCGCGCTGTTTGGCGCGACCGGATCCGTCGCGTATGCTGCTGACTCCGCAAAGCCACTCTGCGAGACCGGTAAGCCTGTGAATATCACCGCGAAACATTACTATCTGGACAACGTGCTGCTCGAAGCCGGGTTTAATTTTGACGGCAACGTGGCGACGAGCACCCGCACCGAGCTGAAGACGCTGGAGATTCAAGACGGGAAGATCGTCGCCCTGCGCGATAACAAGCGCCACGCCGACGCCACGCTGCCGCACTACGACGCGGGCAACAAGCTGATGCTTCCGGCGATGCGCGACATGCACATTCACCTGGATAAAACCTTTTACGGCGGCCCGTGGCGTTCCCTCAACCGCCCGGCAGGTACCACCATTCAGGATATGATCCGCCTGGAACAGAAGCTGCTGCCGGAGCTTCAGCCCTACACCCAGGAGCGAGCGGAAAAGCTGATCGATCTTATCCAGTCGAAAGGCTCCACCATAGCCCGCAGCCACTGCAATATCGAGCCGACCTCCGGCCTGAAGAATCTTGAAAACCTGCAGGCGGTTTTATCGCGCCGTAAGCCCGGCTTTGACTGTGAAATCGTCGCCTTCCCACAGCACGGGCTACTGCTGTCCCATTCCGAAAAGCTGATGCGTGAGGCTATGCAGGCCGGGGCGCACTACGTGGGCGGGCTGGACCCGACCAACGTCGACGGCGCGATGGAGAAATCTCTCGACCTGATGTTCCAGATTGCGCTGGACTACGACAAAGGAGTGGATATTCACCTGCACGAGACCAGCCCAGCGGGGGTGGCGGCGGTGAACTACATGGTCGAAACCGTGGAGAAAACGCCGGAGCTGAAGGGGAAGCTGACCATCAGCCACGCCTTTGCGCTGGCGACGCTTAACGAAAAGCAGGTGGATGAGATCGCCACCCGCATGGCGGCGCAGCAGGTGACCATCGCCTCCACCGTGCCGATTGGCACCCTGCATATGCCGCTGAAGCAGCTGCGGGACAAGGGCGTGTTTGTGATGACGGGAACCGACAGCGTGATCGACCACTGGTCGCCGTACGGTCTGGGGGACATGCTGGAAAAAGCTAATCTCTACGCCCAGCTCTACATCCGCCCGAACGAGCAGACGCTCTCCCGCGCATTAGGTATCGCGACCGGCGACGTGCTGCCCCTGAACGACAAAGGCGATCGCGTATGGCCGAAAGCGCAGGATGACGCCAGCTTTGTGCTGGTGGACGCCTCCTGTTCCGCCGAAGCCGTGGCGCGCATCTCTCCGCGTACCGCAACGTTCCACAAGGGTAACCTCGTCTGGGGCGTTGTGGATTGATGTGCATTTCTCCCTCTCCCTGTGGGAGAGGGGGGGAGGGCATCAGGCCGCACTTATGTAGGCCGGGTAAGCGCTGCTTCCACGCCCGATGCTGGTGCCGATCGCCGCGCGCACGGCTCAGTAGCCGACCTTGTATACCCGCCCGCTCTGCACGCCCTCCACGCTGCGGCGATAGGCTTGCGCCACCGTCGCGGCAGGCACGCTTTCGAAGCCCGGGAAGAAGCCATCGTACGTTTCGACGGATTCGGTGAGAACCGTCGGGCTAATCAGATTGATGCGGATCCCGCGCGGCAATTCGCAGGCTGCGGCGCGAACAAACCCTTCCAGCGCCGCATTCACCGTAGTGGCATTTACGCCCTGCGCAATCGGCTCGTGCGCGACGATCCCGCTTATCAACGTAATCGAGCCGCCTTCGTTCAGGTAGTGCTGGCCGGTCAGCGCCAGGCGCACCTGTCCTAGCAGCTTATCCTGTAGCCCCTGGTTAAAGTCGCTATCTTTCATGGTCGCGAGCGGGCCAAAGTAGAGGCCACCGCTGGCGGACACAATGGCATCCACCGGACCGATTTTCTCGAACAGCGCCTGAACGCTCGCCTGCGAGGTGATATCCACCTGCTCGTCGCCCTGCGTGCGGCCGACGCGGATGACCTCGTGGCGACGACTCAGCTCTTCCGTTACCGCACGACCGACCGTACCGCTGGCACCAATAATGACGATTTTCATAGCCGACTCCTTATGTTGTGAGCCTTCATTCTTTAATAAATTAAAATACGGATAAACTGGGCTAAAGTTAGAAGATTGCTAACCAGAGGTTTGGAATATGGATAAGCTTCGCAGCATGGAGACCTTTATTGCGGTGGTTGAAAGCGGCAGCTTCACCGTTGCGGCAGCACGGCTCGAGATGTCGGCGGTGATGGTGGGGAAGTACGTTGCGCTGCTGGAATCCCAGCTTGGCACCCGCCTGCTGGAGCGTAACACGCGCCGTCAGAGCCTGACGGATGCCGGACGCGTCTATTTCGACGAGGCGAAGCGGGTGCTGGAGCAGGTCGCGATCGCCGAAAGCGCCGTGGAACGCCTGCGCGCCGCACCGTCCGGGACCCTGCGCGTGACGGCGCCCACCTCGTTTGGCGGCAGCGCGATCGCGCCGCTTACGGCCTCTTTTTTACAACGCTACCCGGAAGTGCGCATCGAGCTGGATCTCACCAACCGGATGGTGGATCTGGTGGAGGAGGGTATCGATCTGGCCATTCGTATTGGCGACATCCACAACGACGATCTGGTGGCGAAATACCTCTGCCCTTACCGGATGGTTATCTGCGCCGCGCCGGACTACCTGGCACGCTACGGTACGCCGCAAACCCCTGCCGATCTGGTGGATCATCTCTGCCTGTCCCACAGCGTGTGGACCGCGCGCAACGAGTGGCGGCTGCCGGGCGTCGAGGGCGAGGTGCGCTGGAAGCGGGATGCGGTCTTAAAATGTAATGACGGCTACGGGCTCCGGATGGCCGCGAGAGCCGGAGCGGGACTGCTGCTGCAGCCGGAGGTGCTGGTGGCGGAAGATCTGGAAAGCGGCAGGCTGGTGCGGGTGCTGGAAGAGTATATTCCGGCGCCGAGACCCGTGCATTTATTGTGGCGTCAGGATTTACGTCAACTGCCTAAGCTGACGGAATTTATCGCCCATATTCTGCTAAGATTGGGCACACTATAAAAACAGAAGGTAAGCAAAGAATGTCCGTGAGTAAACTCGCCAGCAGCGCGCAGGGCCTGCAATCATCTGCCATCCGTGAATTATTAAAACACAGCAAAATGGCGGGCGTGATCTCGCTGGGGGGCGGTATTCCAAACCCAGACCTGTTCGATCGCGAAGGGCTGAAAATTGCCGCTGATGCCGTATTATCTCAGCATTTTGGCGAGGCGTTCCAGTACGGCCTGACCGAAGGCGTGCCGGGACTGCGGGAAGAGATTCAGCGCATTTGCGAGGGGCGAGGCATTCGCTGTAAGGCGGATGACGTGGTCGTGACCTCTGGTTCACAGCAGTCCCTCGACGTGCTGGCGCGTGCTTTGATTAACCCGGGCGATATTGTCGTCGTCGAGCGTCCAACCTATCTTGCTGCGCTGCAGGTATTCGGCCTGGCGCAGGCGAATTTTGAATCCGTCGGCACCGACGGTGACGGCATGAAGGTCGACGAGCTCGAAGTGCTGGTGGCAAATAAAACTATCAAAGCGGTCTATATTGTCCCGACGTTTGGCAACCCGGGCGGCGTGACGCTTTCTGAGGCGCGTCGTAAACAGCTGGTGGAACTCTCGAAGCGCTATGACTTCGTGATCATCGAAGACGATCCGTATAGCGAAATTAACTATACCGATGAAGTCTTCCGCCCGTTAATTGCTCATGCCAAAGATATCGGCAACGAAGAGAACGTGGTGTATACCTCTACCTTCTCTAAAATCCTCGCGCCGGGCACTCGCGTGGGCTGGGTGGTGGTACCGGAATGGCTGAAGCGCGCGGTGGTGAACCTGAAGCAAACCACCGATCTGCACACCAGCACGCTGTCGCAGCTGATGACGTATGAGTATCTGAAGACCGGCCGTCTGGCCGATCAGATTAAAACGATCCGCGAAGCCTATCGCCAGAAATACCAGACGTTCGCAACAGAGCTGGAGGCTGAGCTTGGCGACGTGATGTCTTTCCACAAGCCGAAGGGCGGCATGTTCCTGTGGGCGAATATGAAAAATGGTAGTAATACCACCCGCTGGCTGGAAAAAACGTTAAGTAACGGCGTAGTATTTGTGCCGGGCGAATTTTTCTACTGCAATGAGCCAGACCATTCCACGCTGCGTATGTCATTTGTCACGCCAACGGATGAAGAGCTGAAGGAAGCGGTTCAACGCCTGAAAAAATCGCTGTAAAAGACCTGCGCATAATGGCGTTCCTGCCGTTATGCGCAATATGCGTTCAGGGCGGCAGGGGCCGCGATCGTTCATGGTGATCTCCATGTTTGAATTTCTGATCGGTGTTGTGACGCACACGCCCGTCTGGGTGTGGGTGCTGTTTATCTTCCTTATCTCCCGCGGCCTTAAAGCCCGACGGCCCGCCACCGTGACGCTGGAGCGGCTTGCCATTATTCCGGGCATCTTTCTTATCTGGGATATTTACGATCTGATAGTCTATCGCACGCTGACTCCCGGGACTGTTGCATTGTGGACGGCGGGGATCCTTGCCGGTGCCGCGCTGGGGTATGTCCTGATTAAGCAGGCTGTGATTACCCGCGCAGAGGCGCCGCGCAGCCTTTACCGCCAGGCCGACTACACCGCGCTGCCGTTTATGATGCTGGCGTTCGGGGTGAAGTATGTGCTGGGCGTGATGAGCGCGGTCTCTCCCCAGGCGATGCAGCAGCCCGCCATGAGCGTGCTGGCGATCGTCTCCGGCGGCGTGTTTGCCGGTGTGTTTATTGGGAAATTTGCGCGCTATGTTGGCGTGTATAACAGCGCCGCACCTCGCCCGGCGGAGTAAGATCTCCGCGCCTGTTCGAATCAGGCTACATCCGGTTGGCCAGATTTTCGCTTAGCCATGACGTCCGCAACGGTCTTTATACGGCTTAGTTCCTCCTGCGTCCTGGCGTTAGATTGCGCTTCCCAGATATCGACGTTCAGCTGTAAGTTCAGCCAGAATTCAATCGTGGTATCAAAGGCTTTTGCCAGCTTGATCGCCATATCGGCAGTAAGCTTGCGATTGTTATTGACCAGCGCGCTGATGGTGTTGCGGTGAACATTGAGCATCTCCGCCAGATCGCTGATTTTCAGATTGAGCGGTTCAAGATACTCATACTGCAACACGTCGCCCGGCGTGGTGGGTTTGCGGAGTGCCTGTTGAAGTGTCATAGATGATGCCTCACTTGTGTTGCGTGTACTTGTGTGGAGAGAGGTAGAGATCTTCTGCTTTACCCTCTGTCCAGCAAAATACGAGCCTGTATTGCCTGTTTACCCGGATGGAGGAATAGCCCTTCAGCGGAGGATTCAATGCTTCATACATATTGCCCGGTGGCGATCGCAAATCCCTGTGCGAGGTTGCTGCCCTGATGATATCGAGCTTTCTCGCAAGCGCTGTTTCCAGATTTGAAGGGATAACATTGCTCGATCTGCCGTAAAGAAAAAAATCCTCAAGCCATTGATCCCGAAAATAACTAATCATAATGCTGGCGAGCTCCAGTCCGTGAAGCTGAATGAATAGTAATGCACTCCTGCACTGTGCGCAAGTGCGTTTTGTCTGCGGTTAATATTACCTGGGCGATGGCTGAAGGGAAGTGGGATGCATGACTAAAGATTAATCCTCCGAGGCAGGTTCCAGTTCTGGCGTGCGGTTTAATGCCCGGCGGCGCTGCGCTTGCAAGGGCCTGGGGGGATGTAGGCCGGGTAATGCGCAGCCGCCACCCGGCGATTGGCTATCGCTCCCTTAGCGCCTCTTTCGCCCGGTTGAACGGTTTAATCAGATAATCCAGCACCGTTTTCTCTCCGGTCTTAATGTCCACCGTCGCAATCATCCCCGGTACAATCGAGAAGTGCCTGCCCGCCTTATTGACCAGGTAATCCTGACTGGTGCGGATAAACACCCTGTAATAGAACACCTCCGGCTTGGCCTCATCCTGAATGGTATCCGGAGAAATCGTCTCAACGACCCCGTGCAGGCCGCCGTAAATGGCGTAATCGTAGGCGGTGATTTTGACCAGCGCCTCCTGGTTCGGGTGGATAAAGGCGATATCGCGCGGCGACAGGCGAGTTTCGATCAGCAGGTGATCGTCCACCGGCACAATCTCCATCAGCTCGCCGTTGGGCGGGATCACCCCGCCGATGGTGGTCACCTTGATATTTTTCACGATCCCGCGCACCGGGGATTTTACCGTCAGACGGGTGACGGAATCCTGGCGGCCCTTGAGGATGGCTGAAACCATATCCACCTCAGCGTTGGCTTTGGATAACGCCTCGCGCGCCTGGACGTAATACTGCGAACGCACGTCGGTGAGCTTCAGCTCCAGATCGCTTTTCTGCCGCTGCAGGCGCAGCACCTCCACGTGGCTGGCGGCCCCGGTTTTCACCAGCCGCTGGGTAATGGCCAGCTCTTTATTGGCGAGATCTAACGCGGCGCGAAGCTCCCGCTGGGTATCCTCCAGCTGCGCGCGGCGCGAGTTGTACAGCCGCGTTTCGTCGGCAATCAGATCCGGCCATTTCGCCAGTGAAGGGGGGAACTTCAGCGGGAGATCGTTCACCTCGGCGTACAGGCGGGCGCTGGAGGCCAGTGAGGCGCGGTAGCGCGCCGCGCTTTCGCCGACGTTCGACTCAGATCGCGTCGGGTCAAGCCGCGCCAGCACCTGTCCGGCCTGCACCTGATCGCCTTCGTGGACGTTCAGCTCGGTGAGGATCCCGCCGTCGAGAGACTGTAAGACCTGCTCGCGCGAGCTAGGGATTACTTTACCCGAACCGGTTGACACCTCATCCAGCACGCCAAACCACGCCCAGACGCCCAGCACCACAAACATCAGCAGCGAGAAGATCACGATCCGGCGCGCGCCGGTGTAGCCGCTTTCGGAGTCGAGGGCGTTATCCAGATCGTCCATTGCCGCCACGTCACGCTGACTGATTTTCATTTTTCCACTCCCGTCCGGTTGCTGCCTGCTGCTGTTGCTGCTGCATACGGCTGTTGCTCAGCGCCTGGGCTTTTGGCGCGTCCATCACCAGCATCCCTTCTTTTAACACCACGACGCGCTCCACCAGTTCCAGAACCGGTACGCGGTGCGTGGCGACGATCAGGGTGCGATGCCCGAGCCAGTCGCCCAGGCGCTGGATGAATTCCCGCTCGGTGTGCTCATCCAGCGACGCGGTGGGTTCATCCATCAGCACAATATTCGGATCGCGCAGGAGCATTCGCGCCAGCAGAATCGACTGGCGCTGCCCGCCGGAGAGCCCTACGCCGTTTTCCATGATCGGATAGTCCAGCCCCTTGGGCAGCTTCTGGACGAAGCCCGCCGCGCCGGTCAGCTCCAGCGCCTCGAAAATTTCTTCGTCGGTGGCGCGCGGCATGCCGAGGGTGATGTTTTCGCGCAGGGTGCCGTAAAACAGCCGCGCGTTCTGAGTCATAAAGCCGACGTTGCGCCGCACGTCCGCCACGTCGAGATGCGGCAGGCTGAAGCCGTCGAGCCGCAGTTCGCCCGCCGCCAGGTCCATCCCGCCCGCCATCGCCTGCAGCAGGGTTGATTTGCCCGCGCCGTTGCGCCCGAGGATCGCCACTTTTTCTCCCGGCCTTATCTCCAGGAGATTAATGCGCAGCGCCATGCGCGGATCGTCCGGCTGATAGCGGAACTGCGCCTGCTCGAAAAGATAGTGTCCGCGCAGGACGTCCTGGCGGATCGGCGTCTCCTCGCGCTGGTTTTCGGTGGGAAGCTGCATGATGCTGTCCAGCCCCTCTTTTGCGGCTTTGACCTGCTGCCAGCGCGCCAGCACGCCGCACAGCGTCGCCATTGGGGCGATCATGCGGGAAGCCAGCATCGACGCGGCGACCACCGAGCCGGTGGTCAGGGTACCGTCGATCACCATCGGCGCGCCGACCACAATCACCCCGGCGTAGACCAGGCTCTGAATGGTCATCCCCCAGCTGATCAGGTTCTGCGTCAGCTCGCGAGTGCGCAGGCCGGATTCTGCGGTGATCTGGATATAGCTGTTCCACTGCTGCAAAAAGCGGTTTTCCGCCTGCATCAGCTTGATGTCCTCCAGGCCCTGCACGCTCTCCACCAGCACCGCGTTGCGCAGGGTTGATTCATGCGCCGACTGCTTTGCCAGCTCCGCCAGCTTCTTCTGCAGCAGCAGGCCGGGCAGGACCATGATCACCGCCGCGACCGGGGCGATCCACGCCAGCTGCGGGGCGATGATCGCCAGCACCACCACGAACAGTAAAAAGAAGGGCAGATCGACAATCGTCGAGATGGTGGATGAGGTCACCATCTCACGGATCTGCTCCAGCTCGCGCAGCTGCGAGATAAAGCTGCCGGTGGAGCGGGGGATCGCGCTGTTGCGCAGCCGCAGCGCGTGGCCGAATACGCGATCCGAAACGCGCATATCCGAGCGCTTGCCCAGCAGATCCATAATGTGCCCGCGCGCCACGCGCAGCACAAAACCAAACAGGGTGGCAATCAGCACCCCTATGGTCAGGACGTACAGCGTCGGGTAGGACTGGGCGGGGATCACCCGGTCATAGACCTGCATGGAAAAGACGATCCCGGAGAGCGACAGCACGTTGATAAACAGCGCGGCGAGCATCACCCAGCTGTAGGGGCGGAGATCGCGCATCACCAGCCGGTAGAGCCAGTCCGGACGATATTTGGAGATATAGGCATCCACGCGGCTGTCCTTCAGCGCGGCGAGTGGACGCAGGGCAATAACGTGGCGTATAGCGGGCAGCATCGCCGTCATCGACAGCCGGTTGGTGTAGGTCTCGTCGTCGAAAAAGCTGACTTCCAGCGTATCGTCCCCGTCGAAATGCTCGATCACGCCGATCCTGCCGTCATTCATCGCTACGACAACCGGCAGACGCCAGCTGTTGATCGCCTGTCGATCGTCGGTAAGGAGCTGAAACGACAGCCCTGCTTCGCGGGCCAGCTGGGTGAGGGCGGGCACCATCGGTTTGCCTTTCAGCCAGGGTGCGCCTGCAATCAGCGCGCCGGGCGAGCAGGCGACGCGATAGCGCGTGGCAACAAAACCAAAGGCCTGTGCCCACTGCGCCAGCGCCTCATCCGTCATGTTTTCACCTTGCGGGATATCACGCTGCTTCATGGCTGGATCTCCACGGTCTGGATGGTGCGGTTATCAAGATCGAACGCGTGACGCAGCTGTCCGGTGTTATACAGGCAGTTGAGCTGCAGCTGGTGCAGCTGACCTAGGGTCTGCTGCTGGGTGAAGCGCGCCTGATAAACCTCCTGTTCGGCGTTGAGCACGTCGAGCAGCGGGCGCGAGCCGAGGTCAAGATACTGCTGCTGGTACAGTTCGCGGGTGCGTGCGCTGAGCGCCTCCTGACGGCCCTGAATTTGCAGCGTGCTTTGCAGGCTCATCACCTGGCTGCGGGCTTCCAGCAGTTTCTGGCGGACATCAAGACGCGTGCGCTGAATGGTGGACTGCGCCGCCTCCACCGCGTGTCCGGCAGCGTTACGCCGTGCGGTGAGGCCGCCGCCCTGATAGAGCGGCATCTGAACTTTCACCCATGCGGAATACTGGGTGCGATCCCGCGTGTCGCTGCCCGCGTAGCGATCGTTCATGTAGTGGCGCACCTCCGGCTCCAGCGAGACGGTTGGCGTCATTTGCGCGTCGGCATAGTCCAGGTTAGCCTGGGCGACGTTAGCCTGCGCCCAGGCGGCGAGAACGGCGGGAACCAGGCGGTCGTCCGGCTCGGCGATGTCGCAGCTCCGGCCCAGCTTTTGCGGAAAGTCATTGCTTATCGCGTTCAGGCTGTTCCAGCCGAGAAAGCTCATCAGCGTGGCGCGGGCGCTGTCCAGGCTGGCCTGGTACTGCATCAGCTGAGCTCGCGCGCCTTCGATTCGGGCATCGGTCTGCACCACGTCAGAGAGCGATGTGGCCCCTTCGTCGTTACGCTGGCGGGTCAGCGTGCCAATAGAGGAGAGGGCGTCGAGCTGCTCTTTAGCGGTCTCAACCATCTGCTGCCAGGTTTGCACCTGCACCATGGCGACGGCGGTATCGTGGGCGATAGTGTCGATACTCACCAGCACGTTGGCCTGCTGCTGGGCAACGCCGGCGCTCTCGGCGCGTACCTGGCTTGCCACTTTGCCAAAGTCGTAGAGCATCTGTGAGAGAGAAAGCACCAGCGACGGCGTAAAGCCGTTCTGGTCGCCGTCGTGGGAATAACCGTTGTCCACGCCGGCATTAATCTGCGGATAGTATTTTGACTTAGCGACGTCTACTTCTTCGCTCTGCTGGTAGAGTTTCCCCACGGCTTCGCTGATGGCCGGGTGCCAGGTGACGGCGCGGTTAACGGCATCGCCAAGCTGCAATGAACCGGGTGCGGCTTTGCCAGCCGCAGGTGCGACGCGGCCGTTGAGCGAGGGGAGTTCCTGCGTTTCGCGAAGCTGTCCGGTATTGATGGTGGCCGCCGGATTTGCGCAGAAAGCGGGCACAGATATCAGGCAGCACGAGAGCCACCAGTAAGGCATCTTCATTCCCATGTCATGTCCCTATAAAAAAATACGGCTTTATTATTTATGCCCGGGCGCTGCGCGCCCGGGTCATCTCTTGCAGGTGGTATCAGGTAATGATGTGTTGCTGGTTAACAAGCTCGTCGTAGGTGGTCTGAACGCCATCAAGCGTAACGAGCGTGGTATTAGTGTAGGTGCCCCCTGCACCATCACGGTCGATGGAGATCACGGTATTGCCATTACTATTAGTGACATGGAGATAATTCCCGAGCGTCGCGGCGCTACCGTTCCAGCCCACCAGCAGATCGCCGATGTCGATCTTGTCGCCCTGCGCCAGCGAGAAGCCGGTCCAGTGATCGCCCGCGGCACTGCTGGTGTTACCCCCCGTACCGTTGCCCACAGTGCTGTTCAGCACCTGGTAAATCAGCGTATCGCCGTAGGCCGTACCGGTGATGGCGTCGTTATGCTCAGAGCTGATGAACTGCGGCGCCATATTGATGGTCAGCGTGGCGCTGTCCGTTCTTCCTGCAGAGTCGGTCAGGGTGTAGTTGAAGGTCTCCTTCGAGGTCATGGTTGAGAGCGATACCCCGCTGTTGAGGGTATAGGTGTAATGGCCGTCAGCGCCGATCGCCAGCGTGCCGTAGTGGCCGACAATATTCACCGTTGCGCTGCCGGTATACGGATCCAGCGTGGTGGTCACGCCGTTGTAGCCGGTCACGCTCAGACGGGTATCCACCGAGTGGAGCTGATCCAGCACGCCGCCGGAGTCGGTGCCGTCAAAGATATTGCCGTTGACGGTGTGGCTGCCGGTGACGTCGAAATTACTCAGCGAGTAGGTGGTGCCGTTCACGCTTGGGGTAATGGTGATGTTTCCGACGCTCAGCCCCGGGACGCTACCGGTAAAGTTCAGCGTATAGGTCCCGGCGTTGAGATCCAGCCCGGTCAGCGCGACGTCGATACTGCCGCCCAGCAGCGAGGCCCCGCTGAAGGAGCCGCTGCGGATCACGCCAGAGCCGTCGCTGATGGACCAGTTCACCGTCAACCCGGTCAGCGACAGCAGCGATGCCACGTTAAAATGCAGCGATGCGTTGTGCAGCGCGGTATTCGCGTCGACCACGAAGGTTCCGCTGCCGCTGCCCTGGGTTGACGAGAGTAGGGCCGTCGTCCAGCTGGCGGTGCCCACGGTCGTATCCGAATAGACCGACGTGTGATGTACCGAGGTAAGGTCCATCGTGGCGCTGACATCGTTCACCGCATTCATCGCCTGCGCGGTTGGGGTGATGTTGAGCGATGCCGTATCCTTCGAGCCGTCAGGCGCGGTAACGGTGTAGACGAAGGTATCCGGCGTGCTGATATGGTCCGCCCCCACGCCGCTTCTCAGGGTGTAGGTGTACTGACCGGACGAATTGATGGTCAGCGTGCCATATTCTCCCTGAATGGTGGTGGTTCCACTGCTGTTGACCGCCACGCCGTTCACTTCGGTAACCAGCGTGCCCGCTGGAACCGGATCATTCGCCAGCACGTCGCCCGTGGTGGTTTCGCTGATGCTCGCCACGCTGTAGACATGGTCCTGCAGGACGTTCAGCGTGTAGGCCGTCAGTACGGCGATCCCGGATGCGGTATTCAGCAGGAACAGATACTCCCCGGCAGGCAGGTTCAGCGTCAGCTGCGGTGACGTACCCCCCAGCAGCGGAGCGCGCAGCCAGCCCGACTCGACGCGAACCTGCTCGAAGGTCTGGGTCGCATTGTTGAACTTATAGACGTACAGGTCGAACACCGACGCCAGCGCCACGCCGCCCACGGAGGCCTGGATGGTCATGGTGCGGGTCGTCCCTTCCTCCACGTTGTAGATGATCGGGTTGGTCATGTCGTCCAGCAGGTTAAGCCCCAGCGTGCTGCCGAGATTAATGCCCACCAGGGTAAAACCGTTCTGAGACGAGGCGCCGTTATTCACCTCACTCACGGTGGTGTCAAAGGTCAGCGAGGCCGTGTCGTCCACTGCCACAATGCCGTTGATTACCGTACCGGCACCCAGAGACAGCACCAGGTTCGCCGACGCGCTGACGCCGTTATGGGTGATGGTGTAGGTGAAGCTCTCCGTCCGGCCAACGACCGCGGCGCTGGTGTCGGTCAGGTTATAGGTATAGCTGCCGTCGCGGTTGATGGTCAGCGTACCGTATTTGCCCTGGATCACCGTGCCGTCGGCGTTCACGCTGGTGGTAACGCCCTGCGCGTTAGTCACCGTGGAGATAGTGGTTCCGGCCGGCGCGTTGTCGCTGCCGGCGGTCGGATCCGTATCAAGGATCACGTTGCCGTTGAGACTGGTATCGCCGGTAACCGTACCCGGACCGGTCTCTTTCACCGCCACGTCGAGGCTGGTGTAGGAGCCGGTTGCCAGCAGGTTGGTGTTATAGCTAAGCACGCGGTAGTTACCGTCGGCCAGCCCGGTCAGGTTCAGCGAGACGCCGGTAGCGCCGAGGGTCAGGAGATCGGCAAACTGCGGTTGGCCGGTATCCACCACGGTAGTCCAGACGCCGTTGACGTAGTGCTGAACTACCAGCTCAAGAGTGTTGAGCAGAGAGAGCACCGCCCCCGTAGCGTTAGCATTCACCACGATATCCGCGCTGCCGCCGTTGCCCACCGTGAAGTTCACCTGCGCCGTGTCATTGCCCAGCAGCGTCAGGACGTTGCCCACGGCGCCGACCAGCAGGAAGCCGTAGTCGCTGTACTGGCTGTTGGTCACGGTCGCCGTGGTGCTGAGGTTCAGCTCTTCAACGTTATTGCTGGCGGAGAGCGGCAACACCGGCGCAAGGACGGAGCCCGGCAGGGAGGTGTTGCCCGCGGCGTCGGTAGCGGTGATCTGCAGCGTCTGGCCTTCGATCTGTTTGTTAATGAAGGTGTAACTGTAGGTGCCGTTGTTGCCCGCAATCGCGGTCACCGTCGAGCCGTCCGCAAGGCGGATTGTGACGGTACTTCCCGCCTCCGCGCTCCCGGTCAGGACGCTACCGTCGGCGTTGAGGGTCCCGGTCGGCGCCGTTGGGGCGGTCGTATCGACGATAATCGTCGTCACGCCTGACGCCGCGCTGGTGTTGCCTGCCGCATCGGTGGCCGTGGCGGTGAAGTTATGCGTGCCCTGCGTCAGCGTGGTGGTTTGCGGCAGGGTCCAGTTGCCGTTGCCATCGGCGGTCACCGTGCCGACCAGCGTAATACCATCGTAGATCCTGACCGTGGCATTCGCTTCGGCTGTCCCGCTTAGCGTTGGGCGCGTATCGTTGGTCGGATTCGTACCGGTCACCGGACCGATAACGCTGCCGACATCATCAATCACCGAACTGATGACCGGCGCGCCCGGCGCGAGGGTATCGACGTTAATCACATACCCGGCGGTAGGTGCGCTGGCGTTGCCCACCGCATCGGTGGCGGTAAAGGTCAACGTGTGCGCGCCGTTGCTCAGCGCCGGAGATGGCGTAAAGCTCCACGCGCCGCCGGTCGCCGTCACGCTGCCGATCTGTACGCCGTTATCAAAGATTTTCACCGTCGACCCGGCTTCCGCCGTGCCGCTGAGGGTTGGCTGCGCGTCGTTGGTGAACCCGCCGTTTGCAACCGGCGTCGCCGCATTGCCCACGTCATCCAGAATGCTGGTCAGCACCGGCAGCGCAGGCGGCGTGGTGTCAACGGTGAGGCTGAAGCTGGTGGACGACAGGCTGGTATTGCCCGCCGCATCCGTTGCCTGCGCGGTGAAGCTGTGCGCGCCCGCTGTCAGCGTGGTGTTGAGCAAGATACTCCAGCTCCCGTTGCTATCCGCAGTGCCTGTTCCGACAAGCGTAGTTCCCTCATAGATTTTCACGGTGGCAAACGGTTCGCTGGTCCCGACAAGGCGCGGAACGGTATCGTCGGTTGTTTGCCCGGACGTTAGCGGGCCGGTGATGCTGCCCACGTCGTCTATCGCCTGGCTGATAACCGGCGCGTTTGGTGCCGCGGTATCAACAATCAGGGTAAAGCCCGGCGAGGTCGGGCTGACGTTGCCCGCTGCATCGGTGACCGTGGCGGTCCAGGTATGGCTGCCGTTGGCCAGCGGCGCTGATGGCGTAAAGCTCCATGCTCCGGTACCGTCCGCCTGAACGGTGCCGACCGGCTGCCCGTTCTCATAAACGGTGACCGTGGCGTTGGCGGTCGCGGTGCCGTTCAGCGTTGGCGTGGTGTCGTCGGTGCTCTGCCCCGAAGAGAGCGGGGTTTGAATGCTGCCCACGTTGTCACCCGCGGTTGAAATGATCGGCGCCGACGGCACGCCCGTATCCACCGTCAGGGTAAACGGCGTCGTTGTGCCGCCGGTATTGCCCGCCGCATCGGTGGCGTTGAAGGTGATGGCGTGTGGCCCTTCGCCCAGATCGGTACCCGGGGTAAAGGTCCAGCTGCCCTGGGCATTGACCACCGCTGTGCCAATTTCGTTGCCATCAACGATCACGTGCACGGTAGAACCCACTTCGCCCGTGCCGTTGAAGGTTGGACGCGCGTCGTTGGTGCTGTTACCCGACGTGAGCGTCCCGGTGACCGGACCGACATCGTCAATCACGCTGGTCACCAGCGGTACGCCGGGGGCTGCGGTATCAATGGTAAAAGCGAAGACCGATGAGTTCGCCGAGGCGTTGCCTGCGGTATCCGTTGCATACGCGCGCAGGGAGTAGCTGCCGTCGCTCAGCGGCGCGGTCGGCGTAAAGGACCAGTTCCCGCTTCCGTCAACGGTCGTTGTACCAATCTGCGTGCCGTTATTCATGATGTGGATAGTGCTGCCCGCCAGCCCGGTGCCGCTGATGGTTGGGGTGCTGTCGTTGGTTACCTGGCCGCTGGTGAGGTTACCCTGGACGCCGCCAGGGACGTCGTCGTTCACATTATCCAGCGTCGGAACCGTCGGAGCGGTCAGGTCAACCACCACGCTCCAGGGAGCAGAGACCGCGCTGACGTTGCCCAGCGGGTCGGTCGCCCGGACGGTGAAGCTGTGCGAGCCTTCGCCGAGCGCGGTGTCAGGGGTAAACGTCCATGCGCCGGTGCCGTCAGCCGTTACCACGGCAATCTGGGTGCCGCCGTCGAAAATGGTCACCACGCTGTTTGCGTCCGCTGTCCCCGAAAGGGTTGGCGTGGCGTCGTTCGTTTCGCTGCCGCTGACCACCGTGGTGGCGGCGGTGCCGACATTATCCGTGACGTTGGTGATGACCGGCGTGGCGGAAACGGAGTCCACCACGACGGTGAAGCCCGCCGAAGGGCCGCTCTGATTCCCCGCAGGATCGGTCTCGCGGATGGTCAGGACATGGTTGCCCTCTGCCAGGGCGGGCGTGGTGTAGCTCCAGGTGCCGGTGTTGCCTACCAGCACGCTGCCCAGCAGCGTCCCGTTGTTGTAGATGGAGATGGTATCGCCCACCGCGCCGGTGCCGGTGAGGGTCGGCTGGTTGTCGTTGGTGGTCTGGCCGCTGGTCAGCGGGCCGGTGCCCGGACCGACGTCGTCAATCACCGCGCCGATAGTTGGCGTGCCCGGTGCGGTGAGGTCGACGGTGACGCTGGCCGCCGGAGAGCGGCCGCTGGTCTGGCCGTTGAGGGTCGCAGTCACTTCAAAGGTGTGCAGCCCCTCGCCAAGCGCCGCCGGCGTATAGCTCCAGTTGCCGCTGCCGTCGGCGGTCACCGTCGTCAATGGCGTCGCGCTACCGTCCTGATAGATGGTAATCAGGCTGCCCGCTTCGGCCGTGCCGGTAAGCGTTGGCGTGGTGTCGTTGGTCGTTTTGCCTTTCACATCGCCAGTTACCGGATCCGCATCATCGACGATCGCCGTGATGACGGGCACCTGCGGCAGCTCAAGCGACGAGTCGGTGACGACAAAAGGCACGCCCGCGCTGGCATTCCCTGCGGCGTCCGTAGCGTTCACGGTCAGCGTGGTCGGATCCAGCTGCGCCGGACTCAGCGCAATCGAGAAGCTGCCGTCGCTGCCGACAACGCCGGTACCAATGACCGTGCCACCGCTATCTTTCACGGTAATAGTACTTCCTATTTCACCTGTACCGGTCAGCGGCGTTCCTTCCTGAGCCAGAGCCATGTTGACCGGGTCGGCAGGCGCGGCAGTATCCACCGTCACGCTCAGCGGTACTGAATCGCCGGAGGAATTACCCGCTGGATCGCTGGAAGAGACGGTGAACGTATGAGGACCATCTGGCAGCGTCGTGTCGGCGGTCCAGCTCCAGCTGCCACCCGGCTGGACCGTCACAAGCACTGTAGACGGTGTGCCGTCTACGGAAACGATAACGGTGGTGCCGGGTTCACCGGTCCCGGTAAGAGTTGGCGTGCCGTCCTTCGTGTAGAGCACGTTATTGGAAAGCTGGCTGTCGGCTACGGCACTAATGACGGGGATCTCAGGCGCAACGGTATCCAGCGTGACGGTAAAGACCTGGCTGGGCGCGCTGAGGTTACCCGCTGCGTCCACGCCCGCTACGGTAATGTTGAGCGGGCCGTCCGTTTGCGTGGGGAGCGTCAGGCTCCATTCTCCATTAGCCACCACGACACGACCCAGCTCGACGCCGTTGTTGTAGACGATCACCGTCTCACCGTTAACGCCGGTTCCTCCCACTGTCGGCGTGGTATCCGTAATGTAGCCTCCGTTCGGTTCACCGCCCACGGCGCTGATCGCTGGCGTAGCCGGTGCCAGGGTATCCACGACGATCGTAATCGCAGGAGAAGCGTCAGAAACGTTGCCCGCTTCATCGGTGGCGGTGGCGGTAAAGGCGTGGCTGCCCTCGGCAATGTCGCTGCCAGGACGCCAGCTCCAGTTGCCGCTGCTGTCTACCGTGACGGTGCCCACGACGGTCGATATGCCGTTGACGGTGTCAGTGATGTTGATGATATCGTTCGGCGTCCCGGTGCCGCTCAGGACCGGGCGCGGATCGTTGGTGGTTCCGCCATCGGGTACGGGGCCGGTGATCTGGGTGACGCTGTCGGTGACGGTCGGTGCCGCAGGCGTAGCCGGCGCCTCGGTATCAATGGTGATGGTAACCGGCTGCGACGGGGCGCTTTCGTTGCCCGTGCCGTCCACGTTGGTGACGGTCAGGGTGATGTCATAGGTACCGCCGGGCAGCGGGGTTGATGGTGTCCACGACCAGCTGCCGGTATTGTCCACGACAGCATCGCCGATTTTGACGCCGTTGTTGTAGATCGTCACGGTATCGCCCGCCGTGCCGGTACCGCTCAGGGTTGGCGTGGTGTCGCGGGTGGTTTCGCCCGGGTTCAGCGTTGTTTCTGTTCCGTCAGGATTGACGGTGATGGCCGGCACGTCCGGCGTGACAGGCGCGACGGTATCTACCGTCAACACAAACGGGCTGGAGATGGTGGTATTGCCCGCGGCATCGGTGGCGTGAACCGTCAGCGAATGCGGGCCGTCGGTGAGTGGGGTTACGGGCGTAAAGCTCCAGCCGCCGTTGCCGTCGAGGGTGGCGGTGCCGAGCAGGGTGGTGCCGTCATAAACGGTGATCGCCGCATCGGCCGGAGCGGTGCCCTGCAGCAGCGGTTTGGTGTCATCCGTGGTATCGCCGCTGCTGAGCGGACCCTGAACGCCGCCGACGTCATCGGTCACAGTGGCGATGGTTGCCGCCACTGGTGGCGTGGTATCGACGGTCAGGGTGAAGCCGCCTGACGGCTGGCTGGTGTTACCCGCCGTATCGGTGGCGACAACGGTAAAGGTATGAGGCCCGCTGATAAGAGGCGTCGTGAGGGTATAGGTCCACGCGCCATTGTTGTCGACCGGAACCGTGACAAGATCGGTGCCATCGAGGCGGATGGTGACGGTTGAGCCGGGTTCAGCCGTGCCGTTGAGCGTCGGCGTGGTGTCGTTAGTGCTGTCGTTAGGGTTGAGCGCGCCGAGGCGTTCCGGCACATCATCCACCACCTGGGTGATGATCGGGGCAGCAGGCGCCACGCTGTCAACCGTCAGAGTCCAGGTGTTGGAGACGCCGCTGGTGTTGCCTGCCGCATCGGTCGAGACGGCGGTAAGATCATGGGGGCCTTCACCGATCGGGGTGGAAGGGGTGAAGATCCATACGCCAAGGCCATTGGCGACGGTCGTACCAACAGCAACACCGTCCACGCGTACGGTGACAGTCGCGTTTGCTTCGGCGGTACCGCTGAGCGTCGGGGTGGTGTCGTTAGTGGTCCCATTCAGGTCAATCGCGCCGGTGCGCCCGGGGACATCGTCCACGACTTGTGAAATCACCGGGGCGCCAGGTGCCGTCCCGTCGACGTCAATTGTCCAGGAGTCTGATAACCCGCTCGGGTTACCGGCGGGGTCCGTCGCCTTCGCCGTCAGCACGTACGTGCCATCGGTTAGCGGTGCGGGCGGCGTAAAGCTCCACAGGCCGGAAGAGGGAACAACCACCGTACCGAGGACATCGCTGCCGTTATAAATCGTGATGGTCGAGCCCGCTTCGCCCGTCCCGTTCACGGTCGGCGCCCGGTCGTTGGTGATCCCGTTCGGGCCCACGGGGCCGGTGGAGGCCTGTACGTCATCAACCACCGACACGATAACTGGCGTCTGCGGTGGAGTAATATCCGGTGCCGCCGCGGAGGTGGTAGGACTCGTGTTGCCTGCCGTGTCGGTGGCGTCAGCGGTCAGGATTTCGCCGTTGAGCTTCGGCGGGGTCAGCGTCAGGCTGAAGTTACCCTGACTATCGGCAACAACTGGAGTGCCAACGAGTGCGCCGCCTTCACGGATGGTCACCGTGCTGCCCGGCTCTGCGGTACCGCTGATGGTGCCGCCATCATTTGAAACCACGAGGTTTCCAGGGGCTAACGGCGGCGTGGTGTCCACGGTGAAGATGACAGGCTCTGAGGTCGCGCTCAGATTTCCGGCGGCATCGGTTTCAGTGGCGGTTATGGAGTGCGTCCCGTCCGGAAGCGGACCGTTCGGCGTTACGCTCCAGGTGCCGTTGGGCAGCACCGTCGTTGTGCCAACCACTACGCCGTTATCGTAAATAGTGATGGTTCCGCCGGGCTCGCCCGTTCCCGCCAGGATCGGCAGTGAAGCATCGGTAGGCGCGCCCGACGTGATGGTTCCCTTGATAACGCCCGTATCGTCGGTCAGCACAATCGCGGTCGGGGCGTCCGGTGGAGTAAGATCCACCGTCAGGGTAAACACCGGCGAGGCAGGCCCGGTGTTGCCGGCAGCGTCGGTTGCCCGCACGGTAATCTGGTGAGTGCTTTCGCCCAGATCAACTGAAGGAGTAAAGGTCCAGGTGCCGTTGCTGGCGACGACCGCCGTACCAATGGCGATCCCGCCGTCATAAATCGTCACGGTCGAGCCCGCTTCACCGGTGCCGGTAAGCTGCGGGCGCTGATCGTTGGTGCTGCCACCGTTGCTGACTGCCCCCGTCTGTGGAGCCGTATCGTCAGTTACGCTGGTGATGGCTGGCGCATCGGGTGCAGTGGTGTCCGGGGCGGTAAGATTCGTGCCCGGGCTGGTATTCCCGGCGTTATCCGTCGCGGTGGCGGTCACCTGCTCGCCGTTGGTCAACGGCGTGTCGAGAGAGACGGTAAAATTGCCATCGCTGCCCGTTTTTCCTGTGCCAATGACGTTACCGTTCGCGTCTTTCAGCGTGATGGTACTGCCGGGTTCTGCGGTACCGGTGACCGTTTTGCCATCTGAAGAAAACTTAAGGCCCGAAGGCGCGTTCGGCGCTGTCGTATCCGGATCGGCCGAATTGTTACTGCTGCCATTATCACCACCACCGCCGCCGGTGCTTGCCGCCGCCGCGATGCCGCCCGCCGCGGCAATACCGCCCAGAGCCCACGGCCAGATGGCGGCGCCACCGGCATCACTTCCTGATGCCGCAAGCAGCACGTCCGTGGACGCGATAGATTCGTACGTGGCGGCTCCGGTTGGATCTTCAATCCACCATAAAGCGCCCTGGCTGTCCTGCAGCACCAGCTGGCTCACGCCCTGCGCGTCCGCGACGTAGAAATTTTTAAGGGTGATCACCTCGCCGGAGTGGAGCGTAACCAGCAGATCGTTACCATTTCGCGCGAAGTGGGAGACGCTCGCTCGCTCGACATGGAGCTCGACGACAGAGGAATGGCTCAGCGTAACCTGTGTGCCTTCCGTGGTCGTTTCCACGCCAGTAAGTTTCGAAATAACAGAGATTTGGCTCATTTAGGTATTACTCCAGCAGATGTGTCATGAACGGCGAGCAAGACGAGCCATCTCTGCAGAAGGTAAAGGGCGCCCCCGGCGCAGTCGCTGTTATAACGCAGCACTCACCGTCGTTTTTTGCGCGCACGATGCCCGCCAGAATTCAGAGTGGCAACATCAGAGCGAATCTAATGACTTATAAAAGAGAACAGTTTTTATGGGTGTTTTGCGTCTTATAAAACCCTGTATTTAATAGAGGAATTATTTTTCGGAATATAAAAATGATATAGACAGAAAACGATAGTTGTGCAACTTAAGCTTTCGTAAATAAGTGCCAAAACAATGAAGAGGGCATTAATACATGGGGGGTGTTAATAATTTAAATTGCATAACATATTGTTTTATATGCTTTTGTTTTTTCCTTTTGATGCTGATTATAAATATCATTAACGCAGTATGATAATTGGTAGGGGACATTTTCAATATAATGATCAACGTTGTTTTTTAAGCGTGCTTAATATGCATTTAAGTTAGGGTAACATTTTTGATATAAAATATATTATATCACTCGTACAATGAAATATATTCTTGTGAGGGGTTGAAGTTCTGCTATCACGCGAAATGAATAGCGTTAAGGAAAGGGTAAAATAACCTGATTTATTTCCATTGCGGCTACGATGTCGGCATGATTTTGCGACAACAAAAAAATACGGGGAGAATGAATAAAAATCGTCAGTCGGGCGTTAACTGACGTCACTTCCTTCTTACCCTGGAGCTTTGTATGAACACGACCTCGTTTCGTTTGATCCCGGTGCTGATTTTTTCCCTGCTGTCCCCACTGGCGCTGGCCATGGGCAATAATAGTACCGAGAGCAAAACGCCCGATTGTCCTTCCGGACAGGTATATGACAGCGCCACACAGAAATGCGTGCCGGACAAGAGCAGCAGCCTCAGCGATCAGGACAAAACCAACTATGCGTACCATCTTGCGAAGAAAGGAGAATACCAGGCGGCGCTGAACCTGCTTGATTCGCTGAAAAATGGCAATACGGCTGAAGCGTGGAACTACCGCGGGTTCGCCACGCGCAAACTGGGCCGCACGGACGAAGGGATTGGTTACTACCAGCGCGCGCTGGCTATCGCCCCGGATTATGCCAAAGCCCGGGAATATCTCGGTGAAGCGTGGATGGTAAAAGGACGCCCGGACCTCGCGAAAGAACAGCTGAAGGTGATTGCCGGTATTTGTGGCCAGTCCTGTGAGGAGTATCGCGACCTGCAGGCCGCTATCAACGGACATCCGGAATCCTGATTTTCTCGTGGAGGGAAAACACATCGCTACCCGTGAGGTTCGTCAACAGTTAGCCGCACACCTGCCGCGTCTCTGGCGGTATGGGCTGGTGCTGTCGCGAAACAGGGATATCGCCGAAGAGCTGGTTCAGTCCACCTGCGTGCGTGCGCTTGAAAGAAGCAGCCAGTATACGCCTGGCACGCGCATCGACAGGTGGCTGTTCGCGATCCTGCACTCCATCTGGATCTCTGAGCTTCGGGCACGACACGTTCGACAGGGGCAGGGATTTGTTCCCAGCGACGAGCTGCTGGCGCCGGACACCCACGAACAGAATGAGACGCGCCTGCATTACCTTCAGGTAATGCAGCGCGTTAACGCGCTGCCTGAAGCCCAGCGCAACGCGGTATTTTTGGTTTATGTCGAAGGCTTTACCTACCAGGAGGCGGCAGACACTCTGGCGGTGCCGATCGGAACCGTGATGAGCCGGCTGGCAACGGCGCGGGCTCGGCTTGCCAGATCCGCTGACGCACTGCCTCCGGTAAAGGAGAAACGCTCTTGAACGCGCACCGTTTTGTACCGCCCTATAACGACGACGCTATCGTGGCCTGGATAGATGGCGAGATGTGCCGCGCCGACGCGCAGCAGTTTGAAGAACAACTGAAAAATGACGAACGCCTCGCCGGGCGAACCGACGAACTGATGAAAAGCAGCCAGGATTACGCCGGGGCGTTTGCCTCCCTGCTGGATGACGCGCCTCTTGAGACAATGCAGGCGCGTCTGGCAGCTCTTCCCGATCCACAATCCTCCTCGCCGGTCGGCGTCAGCAGGCGGGCGCTGATTGCCGCATCGGTCAGCTTTTTGATGGTTGGCTCCGGGCTGGGCTACCTGCTGCGTCCCGCAGCTGCGCCTGCGGATGAGAATGCCCATATCCGCGACCTCGAAGCGCAATATATGTCCCTGTACAGCGTCGAGACGCTGCTGGATATGGACAGCGCGACGCCGGTCCTGCAGAGCGGGCTGGAACGGGCTGCGCAGGACATCGGCCTGAAGCTGAACATGTCGCAGCTTACCCTTCAGGGGGCAGAGCTTAAAATGGTGCGCATGCTGCGCTATGAAACCACCTCGATCGCGCAGATTGCCTGGATCAACGCCGACTACGGCCCGATGGCGCTTTGTATCTCTCCTGTTGATGAAAAGGCGACGGCCTCTCTCCGCCAGGAGAAGCGGCACAGCATGAACCTGGCGTGGTGGCAGGATGCGGGCTACCAGTTTGTCCTGATTGGCCGCAACCCGCCGTCTCATCTGCGGGGAAACGCGGAGCAGCTACAGCGCCTGATCTCAGGATGACGGCACTTTATTCGTCTGAATCGCAATGGTAATGGCAATTCGATCGTCCACGACCAGGGCAAACTTATCCATTCCGTAGGACGCGCGCGAGATCGCCGTGGTGGCATCCAGCGTGAGGGCCTGCGCATGCGGGTTTTTCACGATGGCCTCCAGGATCACCGGACGGGCAATGTTTCGCACGGTCAGCGTGCCGAACACCCTGAACCGCCCGTCGCCCTGGGCGACCACGCGAGAGCTGATGAACTCGATTGTCGGGTAACGCTCGGATTCAAAAAACATGTCGCTTTTGAGCTGCCAGGTGAGCAGCTTGTTTGAGGCTACGAGAGTCGCTACGGGAATGGTGACGTGAATATGATCGTCGACGTCGTTTTCCGGGTCGAGCGTTACGGCTCCCGTCACGCCGCTGAACGTCGCCCAGGAAAGGATGCCGCCGAAGGCATGCCACGACAGCCGAATGGCGGTGTTATCGGTGTCGATAATGTAGCTTTTCGGGGCAGCATGCAGAGAAGGGCATAACAGCAGAACGGCCAGAAAGGCCAAAAGGCGATACATAGTGGTTTCTCCGATAAATGCGCACTGCGTAAACGCCTGAGGTGCTAATTATATTCGAAGAAATAAAAAAGGCCGCAAGCGCGACCTTTTTGCGAGCATAAATATTTACTCAGTGACTTTCTTTTCCAACTCGCTGGCACCTTCTTTGGTATTGTTCCAGCCTTTCTCAGCGCCTTCTTTGGTGGCATCCCACCCTTTCTCGGTGCCTTCTTTGGTTTTATGCCAGGCTTTCTGGGAATCTTCGCTGACCTTGCTGCCAAAGCTTTCGCTTTTACCTTCCGCAGCATGCTTCTGTTTCAGCTTCAGCTCTTCACCTTTGTTCTGCTCTTCGTGCAGTTTTTGCTTCGCCTCGTTGGCGTTTGCGTTCGCCGCCGCGACGGTATCGTCAGTTGCATGTGTGGTCGCAGCAAATACTGGGGAAGCCAGCAGAACGGCAGATAATGCGATAATTGTTTTTTTCATAATATCCTCATTTAACGTTATCGGTTATGAGCGTGATTCAGCATGGCACAGGCGAAACGGGATGGCTTTAGGAAAAAACTGTAATGAGATCAACATGCCCCGATGAGGGGTATTTCGCCTGAGGATTATCCAAAGGATAAAACGGCTATTTCCGCGAGGGCGGCGAGGGTCAGGAGAATGAATATTATGACGGTTATGGGTCTGTACATGGTGGGGCTCCTTCCGGGGTGAGCGGCTATTCCGTAGCGCTGGGTGGTGTGGGTAATTTTGCACAGGAGGGGGTAGAGGGTGTTGATGTTTGTCAAAGGGATGGGGGAACGATGAGGTGATGGTACTGTAAAGCCCGCAGGGGTTGTACCGTGTGGGCTTTCTGGATTTCATCAGTTAAATAGGGTTATTACCGAGGGGGATTCTGGTGGGCTATCTGGGTCTGCATAATTCTCAAGAACTTTTATCTCGCTCAGCAGAAAGCCTTTTCATTCGGTTAAATAATGACTTCAGCTTACGTTTTCCGACGCCGGTGCGGCAGAAATCGTTATGTACTTTTTCAGACCATACTCCCGTTTAACACCTTTTGGATCGGAAACAAAAGGAAGCCGCAGGCGAGGTGAATCTGATACTTTCAGTGTCCAGATATAATCCCCAATAAACCTGAAATCCACGCTATCGTCAGTGACCTGGAGATCCGCAAAATTTCCTGTCGAATACTCATTGCCCAAATGAACAATTTCTTTAAGCCCGTCATGAACGTCAATAAGGACAATTGTCAGGGATTCTTCAAAAATAATGTCATCCGTCAGAAACAGGATGTAACGCTGCTCATTAACCTGGACCGCTGCTTCAAGAACTTGCCCCGGTACAATAATGCCGGTGCTTTTACCATTGAGCACAACGTCAGATTGAGCCTGGGATACATCGGAAGCTTCGTGAACCTTAACCAATGCTATTGAATTAACCTGCTGCATAATCAATTCCACAAACGTCCCATTTCCCATGCGGCAAGCGCGCCGCCGACGAAGCCACCGATGAGCACGCAAACAGGTGCGCCTGGCCCACACATTAATCCCGCCATTGCACCACCTGCGGCAGCACCGGCAATACCTGCACCATTAATCGCTATCTGTCTGCCTGATTCAGAAACCTTATCATCAGCGGCATAAATTTCGTAAACAGAAATCGCAATCGAAAGAACAATTAACCCCCTTGCAACGCGCGAGAGCTGCATCATTTTCATGTTTACTAGTGGGTTTGACTTGCCTGCGGATTCAACGATACCTGCATAGATCTGATTTTTTTTGTACTTCCGAAAGGTTGTTAAAATTTGCCTGTGGGCCGAAAAAAGTTTTCGCTTTTTTTGCTACCAACTCATTAAGCGTCTTACCCTCGCTTTTTATTCGTTCGGCCATTGCCCGTCCGAGTGGAGTACTGCGAGAGCGATTTGCTGCTGTTTCTCTGCAACTTCGGCCTGAATTTGCGGGTCAACCCCGTGGCTAATAGGGCAAGGTAATCCGCTCTTAACCCTAGGGCATCCGCAAGCGAAAGGGTAGGAAAAGCACCAAGTCCTATGATTGCCCTCTGTTTTGTTGCCGGACGTTGAAAGCGAAAGTGCCAGCGCTTTTTGCCACTGTTTTCACTATCAGGAAAAGCACGTCGCCATCATGCAGCGTTAGATCCTTCTCTAACGCTTTAGAGTGCATAATTTCAGTGGGTTCCGTGCCATCGTGGCCGTTCCTTCATGAATTGGTATACGCTTTTAGGTAAACATTCTGCCGTATACATAAACGGATACCAATAATCACCGGGTTTAGCCGGATGCTCTCGGACAGTAGCAGACACAAAAAAGCCCGCAGGGCTTGCGCCGTGCGGGCTTTCAGGACTTCATCAGTCGACTCTGGTGATCGCCGATGGAGAATTTTGGTGGAGCTGGCGGGAGTTGAACCCGCGTCCGAAATTTCTACATCCTCGGTACTACATGCTTAGTTTGTCTTTACATTCGCACGCCAGCTGCGGACAGACACGCCACTAACGAACTAGCCTGATTAGTTTTAACGCTTCAACCCCAGGCAGGGCTTCCACGCGATCTCTTTTGGGTTTGACCTCTCTTTGATCCCCGTCTTAAGAGCGGAAGCTAGGGAGAGAGGGCTCAGAGCAGGTTATTAAGCTGCTAAAGCGTAGTTTTCGTCGTTTGCGACTATTTTTTTGCGGCTTTTAACGAGGCAAACCGCCCCTCGGCATGCACCTTGGGTTTCGCAAATCCCGTCGAATCCAGAATCAGCCCCAATAGTGTTGAACTAAGTATACCAGATTTCACTTCCTGGATACCAGCCCGGAACGCTAACTTATTGAATAGTACAATAAGTGCGCAGAATCAACGTCCTGCGTTTTTCATAATGCGCGCTTTGTCCAACTGCCATTCGCGCTCTTTCAGGTCAGTGCGTTTATCGTGCTGTTTTTTACCCTTCGCGACGCCAACTTTCACTTTGCACCAGGCGTTTTTCCAGTACAGAGACAGGGCGACCACGGTGAAACCTTCACGGTTGATGCGTCCGTAGAGGGATTCCAGTTCACGCTTGTTCAGCAGCAATTTACGCGTGCGCGTTGGGTCACACACGTAGTGTGAGGAGGCGACGGTCAGCGGCGTAAAGTTTGCGCCGAACAGGAAGGCTTCGCCATCTTTCAGGATCACGTAGCTATCGCCGATGTTGGCTTTCCCGGCGCGCAGCGATTTTACTTCCCAGCCCTGCAACGCAAGGCCAGCTTCGAATTCTTCTTCAATGAAATACTCGTGGCGAGCACGCTTGTTGAGCGCAATGGTCGCCGAGCCTGGTTTATGTGCTTTTTTCTTCGTCATAAGTGTCGTAAAGCCGTCGGTAATCTGATTTCAAAAAGTCACCTCATTGCGTCCTGTGAGGTCTAACGCGCTATCTTAGCACGAGATGAGGCTTAGCGTTTTTTTAACAGGTGATAAATGTTATTATTTGTCCGTTGTGTGACCATGGGAAATGCTATGCCTCAGATTAGCCGTACTGCGCTTGTGCCTTACAGCGCGGAACAAATGTATCAGTTAGTGAACGATGTTCAGTCTTATCCAGAATTTATTCCGGGATGCACCGGGAGCCGCGTTCTGGAGTCCGGGCCGACGCAGATGACCGCGGCGGTGGATGTCTCTAAAGCGGGGATCAGCAAGACGTTCACCACCCGCAATACGCTGACCAGCAATCAGAGTATTTTGATGCATCTGGTGGATGGTCCGTTTAAGACCCTGATGGGGGGCTGGAAGTTTACGCCGCTGAGCGCTGACGCCTGCCGCATTGAGTTCCATCTGGACTTCGAGTTCACCAATAAGCTGATTGAGCTGGCGTTTGGCCGCATCTTTAAAGAGCTGGCATCGAATATGGTTCAGGCGTTCACCACCCGCGCCAAAGAGGTTTACAGTGTCGCATAAGATTGCTGTAGAAGTGGTGTACGCGTTGCCGGAAAAGCAGTATCTGCAGCGAGTGACGCTGGAAGAGGGTGCAACCGTAGAAGAGGCGATCCGCGCTTCCGGCATACTTGAGCTTCGCAGCGATATCGACCTGGCGAAGAACAAGGTCGGGATTTATAGCCGTCCGGTGAAGCTGGGCGATGTGCTGAAAGAGGGCGACCGGGTGGAGATTTATCGTCCGCTGATTGCCGACCCGAAAGAGCTGCGTCGTCAGCGCGCGGAGAAGGCCAGTAAGTAGCGCTTTCTTCCCCTTACCCTCTCCCCAAAGCGGCGAGGGGATCAACACAAAACAAAAAAGGTGCTCAATGAGCACCTTTTTGCATTTCTGACACCGGATTATTTGGTCAGGGCAGGCTTGTTGTCGATGTTGGTCAACACACCGGCGCTGCTGAAGGTCAGCGTCAGGGTCTGCTGGGTCGCATCTTCGTGGCCCGGCTTCTGACGGAATACATAGAACCAGGTGTTAGTGCCGAACGGATCGGACATCATCGGGGTTCCCAGTGCATAAGCGACCTGCTGTTGTGTCATCCCCACGCGGATTTTGGACACATCGTTAGGGGTAAGGTAGTTCCCCTGGTTGATGTCAGGACGGTAAACCACTTTCTCCAGAGTGGAACAGCCTGCGGTCAACATCAGAAGAACCGCTGCGGCAGCGGTCAGCATTTTACAACGCATAGTGATTTGATTCCTTTTCGGGCCCGAGCAGAACGCGGCTCATATGTAATATGCCGATGATAATAGACCTTGCCCCACTTTGAAACCGGTCTGGCGGCGTTTTTGTTGTTCTGTATGACCCTGAGATCCCGAAAAAGTTTATGCCGCCAGCAGTTCTTTCGCGTTCGCGAGCGTATTACGCGTGACTTCGCTGCCGCCGAGCAGGCGTGCCAGCTCCTGCAGACGCGCACGTTTATCCAGCGGCTTCATGTGCGTTTCGGTCATTTCACCGTCGGTTTCTTTGCTGACGATAAAGTGATGATGGCCACAGCCCGCGACCTGCGGCAGGTGGGTGACACACATCACCTGCGTTGATTCGCCGAGCTGGCGCAGCAGTTTACCCACCACCGCCGCCGTCGGGCCGCTGATGCCGACATCCACTTCATCGAAAATCAGCGCCGGGGTGTCCATTTTACGCGCGGTGATCACCTGAATCGCCAGCGCAATACGCGACAGTTCACCGCCAGAGGCCACTTTGGAAATCGCCTGCAACGGCTGCCCCGGGTTGGTGGTGACGCGGAATTCGATGCGATCCGCACCTTCCGCCGTCAGGTGATTCTCTTCAAAGCGAACGTCAATGGTGAAGACGCCGTGCGGCATCGCCAGCGTGTGCATGCTATCGGTAATATGCTGGCTTAACTCCTGAGCATAGTGCTGACGGATTTCATGCAGCTTTTGCGCTGTGGCCAGCGCCTGTTCATGGTGCAGGCTCACCGCCAGGGAGAGGGTTTCCAGCGAGTCTGCCTGATCGTCAAGCTGCTGCTGTTCTTCCAGCAGAGACTGATAGTAACCCGGCAGTTCTTCCGGCGTAACGTGGTGCTTGCGCGCCAGCGAGATCTGACGGGAGATACGCTGTTCCAGCTCAAACAGACGGTTCGGGTCGAGATCCAGACGCTCACAGTAGTGACGCAGTTCGTCACCGGCTTCAGAGATCTGAATGGCCGCCTCTTCCAGCATGTCCAGGACGCCAGAAAGTTTGCTGTCCATGCCGACCAGTTCGGTAAGCAGCTGGCGGACGTTATACAGCTGGCTCTGCAGGTTCACGTCTTCGCCATCCGCCAGCAGGTTGAGCGCATTCTGACTGGTTGAGAGCAGATGCCCGCTGTTCGCCAGGCGCTTGTACTCTTCGTCGATTTGCTCAAACTCACCCGCCTGCGGGTTAAATTCATTCAGCTCTTTGAGCTGGTATTCCAGCAGCTCCGCGCGGGCGGCACGCTCCTGGCTTTGCTGCTGGTGCTGAGCGAGCTCGCGGCAGCTCTGATGCCACTGGCGATAGTGCTCGGCCATAAGCTGAGTAAGCGCGTACTCACCCGCATAGCCATCCAGCAGCGCTTTCTGCTGTTCGGGTTTGACGAGTTGCTGATGCGCGTGCTGACCGTGGATCTGAATAAGCAGCTGGCCGAGTTCACGAAGCTGGGAGAGCGGGACCGCCGTGCCGTTGATAAAGCCGCGGGAGCGACCGTCGCTGCTGATCACGCGGCGAAGTAAACACTCACGTCCATCTTCAAGCTGGTTCTGTTCCAGCCAGCGCTGGGCGGCAGGGGTGTCTTTCAGGGAGAAGCGGGCACACAGGTCGGCACGGTTTGCGCCCATGCGCACCATGTCGCCCTCGGCGCGGCCGCCAAGGCACAAGCCGAGGGCATCAATGGCAATGGATTTACCTGCACCGGTTTCCCCGGTGATCGCCGTCATGCCGCTGTGGAAATCGATCTCAAGCTCACGAACAATGGCAAAGTTGCTGATGGTCAGTTGTGCCAGCATAATTGTTTTCCTGTATGAAAAACCATAACTGTGTTTTCATACAGTATAAACTGGTTTTATATACAGTAAAGTCCTGGGTGCAAAATCAGAACAATTTTTTTGACCAGCCTAGCTTTGAGCTTAATGTGTTGAAATAGCTGTAATCTTTCGGATGAATCAAGTTCAGGTGGTAATCACACCTGCGAATAAGCACATCTTCACCTTCCTGAATTGGCAGCGCTATCTGGCTGTCGCAGCTGATCTCCAGGTCGTTACGGCGGTGCGAGAAGCGCAGACGGATCGTGCTGTCGCCGTTGATGACCAGCGGGCGGGCGGAGAGCGTGTGCGGGAACATCGGCACCAGGGTAATGGCGTCCAGAGAGGGGGTCAGGATCGGGCCGCCGGCAGACAGCGAGTAGGCGGTTGAGCCGGTCGGGGTGGAGATAATCAGCCCGTCAGAACGCTGGGAGAAGGCAAAGATCTCGTCGATATAGACTTCAAACTCGATCATGTGCGCCACTTTTCCGGGATGAAGAACCACCTCGTTAATCGCGGTGCTGATGCGCTTCTGACAGTCCTGCTGGCACACCTGCGCCTCCAGTAAAAAGCGTTTTTCACTGATATAGTGGCCTTCCAGCACGTCGGCCAGCTGCTGCTGGGCATTGTCCGGGTCGAGATCGGTTAAAAAACCGAGATTGCCACGGTTGATGCCTATGACCTTGATGTCATAACGCGCCAGCGTGCGTGCCGCGCCTAGCATGTTGCCGTCGCCGCCCACCACCACGGCGAGATCGGCCTGTTGGCCAATTTCCGCCAGCGTGCCGGTTTTGACGCTCTTCAGCTGCAGCTCCTGAGCAATCTGCTGCTCGACCATCACTTCATAGCCTTTGCTACACAACCAGCGATACAACATTTCATGTGTCGTTAGTGCGGTAGGGTGACGCGGATGCCCGACGATCCCAATACACCTGAAATGATTATTCATTTTCTGGAGGTCCTTGTGCCTGATGAATGATGACAATCTGTCTTGTTCCCTTGAATCCCGGAAACTGATCCCCATAATAAGCGAAGTTAGCGAGATGAATGCAGAAAAACGCGGAGAAATTCATGAGTAGTAAAGAACAGAAAACGCCTGAGGGGCAAGCCCCTGAAGAAATTATCACGGAACAGCACGATGAAGTTGAGGCTGTAGAGCCAGACGCATCTGCTGAGCAGGTGGACCCGCGCGATGAAAAAATTGCGAATCTGGAAGCCCAACTGGTAGAAGCACAGAATCGCGAACGCGAGAGTGTTCTGCGCATCAAGGCGGAAATGGAAAACCTGCGTCGTCGTACCGAGCAGGACGTTGAGAAGGCGCACAAGTTCGCGCTGGAGAAATTCGTCAACGAACTGCTGCCGGTGATCGATAGCCTCGATCGCGCACTGGAAGTGGCTGACAAAGCGAATCCGGACAACGCGGCGATGATCGAAGGCATCGAACTGACGCTGAAATCCATGCTCGACGTGGTGCGTAAGTTTGGCGTGGAAGTGATTGCCGATACAGACGTTCCGCTGGATCCAAACGTTCACCAGGCGATTGCGATGGTTGAATCTGAAGAGATTGAAGCCGGTAAAGTGCTGGGCGTAATGCAGAAAGGTTACACCCTGAACGGCCGTACCATTCGCGCGGCGATGGTGACCGTGGCGAAAGCGAAAGCGTAATTCGCTATCCGTAGTGCCGGGTAGCGGCGTTCGCCTTACCCGGCCTACAACCTTACTCCGCGATACTTTCGCGCAGGGGTTTTACGGGCAGGACTTTCACCTGCTTAATCATATTGTCCTGCACGTCCAGGATATCAATATCATACTGCTCAATGCGCACCCGCGTGCCCGCTGCCGGGATCTCTTCCAGCGCTTCCAGAATCATCCCGTTAATGGTGCGAGCCTCATCTTCCGGTAAATGCCAGTTAAAGGCTTTGTTGAGTTCACGAATGTTTGCGCTGCCGTCAATCAGCACCGAGCCATCGTTTTGCGGGGTGACCTCTTCCGCGAGGGAAGGCGACATTGAGGTAGTAAAGTCCCCGACAATCTCTTCCAGAATATCTTCGACCGTCACCAGCCCCTGGATATCGCCGTACTCGTTGACCACTAGGCCGACCTTCTTCTTGTTTCGCTGGAATTTTACCAGCTGCGTGCTGAGCGGCGTTCCTTCCGGCACGTAGTAAATTTCGTCGGCGGCGCGCAGCATCACCTCTTTGGTGAACTCTTTTTTCTCGGTCATCAGACGGTAGGCTTCGCGCACGCGGAGCATGCTGATGGCGTCATCCAGTGAATCACGATAGAGCACAATGCGCCCGTGCGGGGAGTGCGTCAGCTGGCGAACGATGGCTTTCCAGTCGTCATTAATGTCGATACCGACGATTTCGTTACGCGGCACCATGATGTCGTTCACGCTCACCTTTTCCAGATCCAGCACCGACAGGAGCATGTCCTGATTGCGTCGGGAGATCTGCGAGCGGGATTCATTCACAATGGTGCGCAGCTCCTCTTTGCTGAGTGCGCTGCTGATGGTGACATCGGCTTTAATTCCCACCATCCGCATCAGGACGCGCGTCACCATGTTCAGCAGCCAGACCAGCGGCATCATCAGGATCAGCAGCGGCGCCAGCAGGAAGCTGCTCGGGTAGGCGACTTTCTCAGGGTAAAGCGCGGCGATGGTTTTCGGCAGCACTTCGGCAAACACCAGCACCACGAACGTCAGCACGCCGGTGGCAATCGCCACCCCGGCATTGCCGTAGAGGCGCATCCCGACGATGGTGCCGAGGGCAGAGGCCAGAATGTTGACGAGGTTGTTGCCGATGAGCACCAGGCTTATAAGGCGATCCGGCTTGCGGAGCAGCTTTTCAACGCGACGTGCGGCACGGTTACCCTGTTTAGCACGATGACGTAACCGGTAGCGGTTTAAGGTCATCATGCCGGTTTCCGAGCCCGAGAAATAGGCGGAGATGACCACCATGACGATCAGGATAACGATCAGCGTGGTGGTAGAGATGTGTTCCAGGGGGAACTCCTTTGTTTCTTAGCCAGCAAATTGCTGTATGAAGCGGCTGCCAAAATAGGCAAGGGTGAGAATGCCCGCACCCGCGACGTTGAACCAGACCACGCGACGACCGCGCCAGCCTTCATGATAATGGCCCCATAACAGGACAATATAGACAAACCACGCGATGATGGAGAGCACCGCTTTATCGATATTCTCCACGCTGAACAGGTTCTTCATGTAAAACAGCCCCGTGCAGAGCGTGAGCGTCAGCAGCACCACCCCCACCTGGGTGATGTGGAACATCTTACGCTCAATGACCATCAGCGGCGGCATTTCATGGTTAAAGGCCAGCTTTTTGTTTTTCAGCTGGTAGTCAATCCAGGCGAGCTGCATGGCGTAAAGCGCGGCGATAATCAGCGTCGCGTAGGCAAAGAGCGACAGGCCGATATGCACCAGCATCCCCGGCGTCGCCTCCAGATGCGTAATGAACTCATTAGGCATAAAGGTGGCGAGGGCCAGATTGATCAGCGCGAAGGTGTAGACAATTGGCAGCAGCAGCCAGCCGCGATTTTTAGACGCGACGATGGTCATTACCGTACAGATCATCAGGCTGACCAGCGAGCCGACGTTGAGGACGCTCAGGTTTTGCACGCTGCCGTCACCGGGGATGATGCGTGATTCCAGCGCAAAGGCGTGGCTAATCAGTGCGATCACCGCCGAAAGAATAGCCATGCGCCGCCAGCCGCTGTTTTTTTGCAGCAGTCCGGGAATAATCAGCGCTAGGCTGACAGAGTAGGCAACAAGGGCGATCAGTGCGAAAACAGGCATATAGGCATCGACAGTTGTCTTAATAAGAAAGAGAAGCAGTATAACGTTACGTGACGCCTGCTCCAACCGTTGCATAACAACAAAGGCGCCTTCATGTTATACTCCGGCAAAATTCTGTGTATGTGTCGCTCAATGCGACCCAACGTTTCTACTCAGGCGAGAGACAATGTTTGATAATTTAACCGATCGTTTGTCGCGCACGCTGCGCAACATCAGCGGCCGCGGACGCCTTACTGAAGAGAACATCAAGGAAACGCTGCGCGAAGTGCGCATGGCGCTGCTGGAAGCAGACGTCGCGTTGCCGGTTGTTCGTGATTTTATCAACCGCGTAAAAGAGAAGGCGGTTGGTCATGAAGTTAACAAGAGCCTGACCCCGGGTCAGGAGTTCGTCAAAATCGTTCGTAATGAACTGGTTTCGGCGATGGGCGAAGAGAACCAGGTGCTTAACCTGGCCGCTCAGCCACCGGCCGTGGTGCTGATGGCGGGCCTGCAGGGGGCGGGTAAAACCACCAGCGTCGGTAAGCTGGGTAAATTCCTGCGCGAAAAGCACAAGAAGAAAGTGCTGGTGGTCTCTGCGGACGTCTATCGCCCGGCGGCGATCAAGCAGCTGGAAACTCTGGCTGAGCAGGTTGGCGTGGATTTCTTCCCGTCCGACGTGGCGCAGAAGCCTGTCGACATCGTTAACGCCGCGCTGAAAGAGGCGAAGCTCAAATTCTACGACGTGCTGCTGGTGGATACCGCCGGTCGTCTGCACGTTGACGAAGCGATGATGGACGAGATCAAGCAGGTGCACGCCTCTATCAACCCGGTAGAGACCCTGTTTGTTGTCGACGCCATGACCGGTCAGGATGCGGCGAATACCGCGAAAGCATTTAACGAAGCGCTGCCGTTAACCGGCGTCGTGCTGACCAAAGTGGACGGTGACGCCCGCGGCGGTGCGGCCCTCTCGATTCGCCACATCACCGGCAAGCCGATCAAATTCCTAGGCGTGGGCGAGAAAACCGAAGCGCTGGAGCCGTTCCACCCGGACCGTATTGCCTCCCGTATCCTCGGCATGGGCGACGTGCTGTCTCTGATCGAAGATATCGAGAGCAAGGTTGACCGCGCGCAGGCTGAGAAACTCGCCAGCAAGCTGAAAAAAGGAGACGGGTTCGATCTCACCGACTTCCTTGAGCAGCTGCGTCAGATGAAAAACATGGGCGGCATGGCCAGCCTGATGGGCAAACTGCCGGGCATGGGCCAGATCCCTGACAACGTGAAAGCGCAGATGGATGACAAGGTGCTGGTGCGTATGGAGGCGATCATCAACTCGATGACGCTGAAAGAGCGCGCTAACCCGGACATCATCAAAGGTTCCCGTAAACGCCGTATCGCAGCCGGTTGCGGCATGCAGGTGCAGGACGTTAACCGCCTTCTGAAACAGTTCGACGACATGCAGCGCATGATGAAGAAAATGAAGAAAGGCGGCATGGCGAAGATGATGCGTGGGATGAAAGGGATGATGCCTCCCGGTTTTCCAGGGCGTTAATCGCTTTTGAGATTGCTTTTTGCCCGAAAATGAGTAAAATTTTCGGGCTTTTAATATGACACCCGGGCTCCGTTCCTCGATGGGGCCCGGTTGTTTTATTCACACAAGAGGATGTTATGGTAACTATTCGTTTAGCACGTCACGGCGCTAAAAAGCGTCCGTTCTACCAGGTTGTTGTGACTGACAGCCGTAATGCACGCAACGGTCGCTTCATCGAGCGCGTTGGTTTCTTCAACCCACTGGCCGCTGGCGCAGAAGAAGAAACTCGTCTGGATCTGGATCGTATCGCTCACTGGGTTGGCCAGGGCGCTACTGTTTCCGATCGCGTTGCTACGCTGATCAAAGCAGCAAACAAAGCAGCTTAATCTGTCACGGTGGTCATGATGAGCAGTAAAGCACCTGTTGAACCGATCGTATTGGGAAAAATGGGTTCTTGCTACGGTATCCGTGGTTGGCTCAGAGTGTTTTCCTCCACTGAAGACGCTGATAGCATTTTTGATTACCAGCCCTGGTTTATCCAGAAAGGCGGTAAGTGGGAAGAGGTCGAGCTGGAAAGCTGGCGTCACCACAATCAGGACATCATCATCAAGCTGAAAGGCGTTGACGATCGTGATGCCGCGAATGCGCTGACTAATTGTGAAATCGTCGTGGATTCGTCGCAGTTGCCAAAGCTGGAAGAGGGCGACTACTACTGGAAAGACCTTATGGGTTGCCAGGTGGTCACTACCGAAGGCTACAGCCTGGGGAAAGTCATCGATATGATGGAAACCGGGTCAAATGACGTTCTCGTCATTAAGGCAAACCTGAAAGATGCATTTGGCATCAAGGAGCGGTTGGTCCCGTTCCTCGATGGACAGGTTATCAAGAAAGTCGATCTCACTACTCAAACCATTGAAGTAGATTGGGATCCTGGTTTTTAAATTCTCCGGATAAACGGTAAAAGACGGCGCTATGTGGATTGGCATAATTAGCCTGTTTCCTGAAATGTTCCGCGCGATTACCGATTACGGGGTAACTGGCCGGGCAGTAAAGAATGGCCTGCTGAGCATCCAGAGCTGGAGTCCTCGTGACTTTACTCATGACCGGCACCGTACCGTGGACGATCGTCCTTACGGCGGCGGACCGGGGATGCTAATGATGGTGCAACCCTTACGGGACGCCATTCACACAGCAAAAGCCGCGGCAGGTGAAGGCGCAAAGGTGATTTATCTGTCACCTCAGGGACGCAAGCTTGATCAAGCGGGCGTGAGCGAACTGGCGACGAATCAAAAGCTGATTCTGGTCTGTGGGCGCTACGAAGGGATAGATGAGCGCGTAATTCAAACCGAGATTGACGAAGAATGGTCTATCGGCGATTACGTTCTCAGCGGTGGTGAGTTACCGGCAATGACGCTGATTGACTCCGTCGCCCGGTTTATTCCGGGTGTTCTGGGCCATGAAGCTTCGGCAACGGAAGATTCCTTTGCCGACGGGTTGCTGGACTGTCCACACTATACTCGTCCTGAAGTGTTAGAAGGGATGGAAGTTCCGGCAGTGTTACTGTCTGGAAACCATGCCGAGATACGTCGCTGGCGTTTGAAACAGTCGCTGGGCCGAACCTGGCTTAGAAGACCTGAACTTCTGGAAAACCTGGCTCTGACTGAAGAGCAAGCAAAGTTGCTGGCCGAGTTCAAAACTGAACACGCGCACCAGCAGCATGAACATGATGGGAATGCGTAATACGCTCCCGAATATCAGTTTACCCAGGATAAGAGATTAAATTATGAGCAACATTATTAAGCAACTTGAACAAGAGCAGATGAAGCAGGACGTACCTTCCTTCCGTCCAGGTGACACCGTGGAAGTGAAAGTATGGGTTGTTGAAGGTTCCAAAAAACGTCTGCAGGCATTCGAGGGCGTGGTTATCGCTATTCGTAACCGCGGTCTGCACTCTGCATTCACTGTTCGTAAAATTTCCAACGGCGAAGGCGTTGAGCGTGTCTTCCAGACTCACTCTCCGGTAGTTGACAGCATTGCTGTTAAACGTCGTGGTGCTGTACGTAAAGCTAAACTGTACTACCTGCGTGAGCGTACTGGTAAGTCTGCTCGTATTAAAGAGCGTCTGAACTAAGATTCGCTTAAGCGACATCCTGTTAGAAAGGGCTGGCCGAAAGGCTGGCCCTTTTTTTATCCCATCGCACCTCTCGAGTTAACCCTTTCGTCATAAATCCTTTACAATGCTTGCCTCTTGAGTGGAGGGGAAGTGGATAACGTACTGCATCAGCCTGACCGGAAACGCGCAGCGGCATTGATCGCGCTGTTTGCGATCCTGCTGATCGTGGTGGCGCCGCTGATCTCCGTCTCGTTGCAGAAAGATCCCATGAGCGCCATGCCGGGCATGCATCATGACATGAGCATGATGTCGATGGACGAGCATCACGGCGATATGCCGCACTCGATGCCTGTCGACCATGCGGAAGCCTGTGGCTACTGCGTGCTGTTAGCGCATGTCCCTGGCGTGATGCTGGCGCTGATCGTCTTGCTCAGCGTGGTGCTGCAGAGGCTTCGCGTTAAGCCGCCGCGTCAGGCGGTCAACCACTGGCACTTCTTCCCCTGGCTTTACCCGGATACCCGCGCGCCGCCGCGGCAGTCTGCTTTTTCCCTTTAAAAACAAAATCGATAACTTTTTGCCTTAAAAAGGAAAAGTATGACTACCTGCACCTCGCGCGCGGCATGGGGAAACCTGCTGCGTCGCCTTCATTTCTACGTTGGGCTGTTTGTCGGCCCGTTTATCTTCTTCGCCGCGCTGACCGGGACGCTGTATGTGGCGACCCCGCAGCTGGAGAATGCGCTCTACCGACACGCGCTCCACGCGGATTCCGTGGGCGAGCCGCAGCCTCTGGCCGAACAAATCGCCGTGGCGGAAAAAACCGTTGGATCAGATTTACGTTTGCACGCCGTTCGTCCGGGGCTGGCTGAAGGCGAAACCACCCGCGTGATGTTCGCTGACCCGAAACTTGGGTCATCGGAGAACCGCGCTATCTTCGTGGATCCGGTAAGCCTGACGGTACTGGGAGATATGACGGTATACGGCACCAGCGGGATTTTACCGCTGCGTCAGACCATTGATTACCTCCACACCTCTCTGATGTTGGGCGACGTGGGGAGGCTCTACAGCGAGCTTGCAGCCTCCTGGATGTGGGTTGCCGCGCTGGGCGGTATTGCCCTGTGGTTTTATACCCGACCCAAACGGCGGATCAACAATCGCTTCCAGAACCGGCGTCGGGTGCACGTGACGCTGGGCTGGGTTCTGCTGGGTGGAATGCTGCTGTTCTCCGCAACCGGCCTGACCTGGTCCCAGTGGGCTGGCGGGAACGTGGATAAGCTGCGTGAAGAGATGAACTGGCTCACCCCGCAGGTGAACACGACGCTATCCGGCCAACATGAGGTTATGGATGAACATGCCGAACATCGCGGTCATCACGGTGGGATGATGATGCCGGAAATGGCGATGGATTTGACGCAGTTTGACGGGGTATTAAGCGCGGCGCGTAACGCGGGGATTGATGCCAGCAAGCTGGAGATCCGCCCGGCGAAAACAATGGATCGTGCCTGGACCGTAACGGAAATCGATCGCAGCTGGCCGACTCAGGTGGACGCCGTTGCGGTAGATCCCCATACGATGCAGGTCCTGGACAGAACCCGATTCGAGGATTTCCCGTTAATGGCAAAACTGACCCGCTGGGGCGTGGATTTCCATATGGGGATCTTATTCGGCCTGGTGAATCAGCTGCTGCTCGTGGCGTTCGGCCTCGCCCTGTGCGTGCTCATTATCTGGGGATACCGGATGTGGTGGATGCGTCGTCCTGCGCAATCGGCAGTGAGTCCGGTACAGACGCTTTGTCAGAGCTGGCTGGCTCTGTCAGGGTGGGGAAGAGGGGTTACGCTGATAATCAGCGTACTGCTGGGGCTGGCCCTGCCGGTAATGGGCGTGAGTCTGGCGCTGTTTATTCTGGTGGACTGGCTGCGCTGGCGAGCGGCAACCAGGGTGACGCTCGCCGAATCATCCGCTAAATAACCCTATGGCGTGCTGATCACCACTGCGACGCGGCGGTTTTCAGCGCGCCCTTGCGGGGTACTGTTGCTCGCAACCGGGTATTTTTGACCTAATCCTCGCGTGATGAGATTGCTGCGCGGGATATTTGCACCCTTCGCCCAGGCATCGGCCACGGCGTTGGCGCGTTTTAACGACAGCGCTTCGTTGTAGCTTTCTTCCCCGTAGTTATCCGTGTGACCGTCCATTCGCGCATGGGTAAGGCCGGTTTCCGCCAGGCGAGAGGCCATGGACTGGATCTGCGTTTCACTCTCAGAACGCAGCCTGGCTTCATTTTTATCAAACAGGATGGTGTCCGACATGCCAAGCGACCAGTCACCGTTCAGTTCGTTAAAACCGTAAGACTTCATCGCCGTAATTTGCTCAGGAGTGAATTTGCCTTCCGGCGGCGACTGACAGCCTGCCAGAACCAGCGAGGCCAGTACTAACGGCGCGAAGTAACGTTTTAACATAGTGTATCCTTTCTAACTTATTGTTTTCGTACGCTGGTTTTTAACCTGGTACATATTGCGGTCAGCCCTCTCCAGTAATGCTTCCATGGAAGCATTTTCCCACGCCAGAGCAAAGCCAATGCTGAGTGACATCGATGCTTTTTGTCCGTTATGAAGATCAAACGGACGAATAAACTGCTGCGAAAGCGCAGCACAAATGTGTTGAACCTCAAGCTCAGAGTGAACGCCGTACAGCACCATGGCAAATTCGTCACCGCCAAGACGGTAAGACTGATGACGTTTGTCGCCAAACTCCATCATCCTGCTGGCGACTTCGATCAGCACGCAGTCTCCTGCCGCGTGGCCCCAGGTGTCGTTAATAAACTTAAAGTTATCACCGTCGAGGAAAAGCAGGGCCGAGTTTGTTCTGGCTGAAGGGTCGTTCATTAAGGCCGCAATGCTGTTACGAAACGCTGCGCGGTTGGCAAGACCGGTGAGCGGGTCGTGCATGGCGGTCCGCAACAGCTGGGCGTTTTTCGCCTGGAGCTTCAGCTGCCACTCTTCCATTTCATCCAGAAGACTGTTGAAGTCTTCGCCAAACTGGTGAAACTCTTCGATACGCCCGTCTTTCACCCGGCGGGAGAAGTTGCGGTTTGTGCGTACGTCATGCACGACGTCGGTAATATTCTGCAGGGCCATAACCATCCCACGATGCAAAGACTGGGTAATGATAAGCGCGACGACGGCGGCAAAGAGAATGCAGCCGGTAAGTACGGCAAACGACGTCCAGATGAAGTGGCTGATCAAACTGTCACGCGCGGTAAGGCGGATTTCGCCGATCCTTAAGCCGTTATGCATGATGGGCTGCGCAACCGGTACGGGGAAAAGCCAGCGGCTGACCAGTGCGCCCAGCGTGTCGTTGTTATCTTCCGGGTTCCATGACCAGTAGGCAAACCGCTTTTTATGCGCGTTAATCACCTCCGCCGCGGCAAACTGCCCCTGTTTGCCCAGGGCTGCAAGCGTTTCGTTGGCCGCCAGCGAGTCGTTGAAAACCAGCGAAGCTTCCAGGCTGTGGCTCATTGTGGCGCCGGTTAATTCGAGGTTCTTTTGCGCATATTGTTTTAACGTCACGACGGAAGCAAAACAGAGCAACAGCCATATTAACGTCATTGTGATAATGACGCTTATCATGCTGTTTCGCCTCAACGTTCTTTTAAACGTCGGACGTGGCGTTGAAGTGAAATCTTTATCCATGCTGCTTATTCCGTGCCAGCATTAATACATCCGGATTGACTCTTACGCCACTGCGCGTCAACGCATCCAGGTTGACGGAAAACCGTACCTGGCCGCGATCGATCATCAGGCAAAAGGCACTGCCAATTACACATTCCGGATTTTGCTCTGAGATTAATAGCAACGCTCTGCCCTGATATTGACTTATTAATTCAAGTTGTTTTGCCGGTGATTCAGACCCGAAATAAATCGCATCACACGTCGCGGCCAGGGCTTCCTGATCGTTACGTACAATAACGGGAGTATAGGGTAACTCGTTGTGCCCTTCGTCGCCGCTGAGCGCGTGCGTATAGTGAGAAGTGGCATAGACGCAAAGTTTAGGCTGCCCGGAAAGTGACGGCCATCGCGTATAGCTCACAATGCCTGAGACAATCGAGCGTACCGATTTATCCGTTTCCGTAAGCGTGCCTGCCGCCGCAGGGCCCACCATAAGGAACAGCATTAACACCAGAGTGAGTCGGAAAAAAGAGATCAAGAATAAATTTCTCACCAGAATCCGCCACATCGCTCCGGAAATAGATGTCCTTGAGAGTTGCGGGCAGAATACCATTGTTTATCAGAGCCGTCATTATGTCAGAAATAGCATCAGGCCAACCTAAGCTAAATCCTACAGTTGTTTATTTTTCGGTGGATAAAAATAGACTTAATTAAGTCTGCTGGAACGCATACTTTCATCCATCCCTTCCTGCCATGACGCACGCAGTTTTGCCGCGTTTTCGGCAGTATCGCAACTGGCAGGGAAAGATTTGCCCGCTAATCCCCAGGCATGAATAAACCCTTCTTCGCAGACTTTCTTTTGGCCGTCAGCGTAGCCGCGAAGATATTCACTACGATCAACGTGGGTGTCGTTAAAACTATCGGCCAGGGTCTGGTTATCTTTAACCGGCAGGCCATTCATGGCGTCTTCTTTACCTGCATCAAACCAGGAGGGACTGGTCCAGTCGGGCTGGAAGGTATAAGGATTGATCTGGCAGCCCGTTAAAAACAGCGACAACAGCATGAGAGCAATTGAACGCATAGCCATTCTCCTTTTTTCTTCAGCATAGCCTGGCTTAAGAATATATGTCTGTAATTTAAACTTTACGTTTTTGACGGCTGATTTTTGCAATAAACTGGCTTCTGTAAAGTAATCTGTACGTATTTTGGATTGAAAAGTTTACTTTTTGTGGTATCGTGGTTTCACCTCATTGAGGAAAACAACTATCGCAAACGAGCTTTACAGGATCGCCATCATGCAAAAAGACGCGCTGAACAACGTACATATCACTGACGAACAGGTTTTAATTACCCCGGATCAACTGAAAGCAGAATTTCCGCTGAGCGTCGCGCAGGAGGCTCAGATTGAGCACTCGCGTCAGACCATCTCAAATATCATCGCCGGCCGCGATCCGCGCCTGCTGGTGGTGTGTGGTCCTTGCTCCATTCACGATCCTGAAACCGCCATTGAGTACGCTCGTCGATTTAAAGCATTAGCGGAGGAGGTCAGCGATAGCCTCTATCTGGTGATGCGCGTCTATTTTGAGAAGCCACGTACTACCGTCGGCTGGAAAGGGTTGATTAACGATCCGCACATGGATGGCTCGTTTGATGTGGAAGCAGGCCTGAAGATTGCGCGTCGCCTGCTGGTGGAGCTGGTCAGCATGGGGCTGCCGCTGGCAACCGAAGCGCTGGATCCGAACAGCCCGCAGTACCTGGGCGATCTGTTCAGCTGGTCCGCGATTGGCGCGCGTACCACGGAATCGCAAACCCACCGCGAGATGGCGTCTGGCCTGTCGATGCCGGTTGGCTTTAAAAACGGTACCGATGGCAGCCTGGCGACGGCGATTAATGCCATGCGCGCTGCCGCCATGCCGCACCGTTTCGTCGGTATCAACCAGGCAGGCCAGGTATGCCTCCTGCAAACGCAGGGTAACCCGGACGGCCACGTGATCCTGCGCGGCGGTAAAGCCCCTAACTACAGCCCGGCGGACGTGGCCCAGTGTGAAAAAGAGATGGAGCAGGCGGGACTGCGCCCGGCACTGATGGTAGATTGCAGTCATGGTAACTCGAATAAAGATTACCGTCGCCAGCCTGCGGTTGCGGAATCCGTGGTCGCACAGATCAAAGATGGCAATCGTTCGATTATCGGTCTGATGATTGAAAGCAATATTCATGAAGGTAATCAATCATCTGAACAACCGCGCAGCGCCATGAAGCACGGCGTCTCCGTGACGGATGCCTGCATCAGCTGGGAGACGACCGATGCACTGCTGCGTGAGATCCATAAAGATTTAAACGGCCAGCTGGCGACGCGTCTGGCTTAAGAGGGTAGTTATGGTTGCTGAATTGACCGCACTGCGCGATCAAATTGATGAAGTGGATAAGGCGCTGCTGGATCTGCTGGCGCGCCGCATGGCGCTGGTTGCCGAAGTCGGTGAGGTGAAAAGCAAATACGGCCTGCCGATTTACGTCCCGGAGCGCGAAGCCTCTATGCTCGCCTCCCGCCGTAAAGAGGCGCAGGCGCTGGGCGTTTCGCCGGATTTGATTGAGGATGTTCTGCGTCGCGTGATGCGGGAGTCCTATTCCAGCGAAAACGACAAGGGCTTTAAAACTCTCTGTCCTTCCCTGCGTCCGGTCGTGATTGTCGGCGGTGCTGGGCAGATGGGGCGCCTGTTTGAAAAGATGCTTACGCTTTCTGGCTATCAGGTGCGCATTCTGGAAAAAGAGGACTGGGCGCATGCTCCGGAACTCATGAAAGATGCAGGGATGGTTATCGTCAGCGTGCCGATCCACGTGACGGAGCAAATCATCGGGAAGCTGCCTCCTTTACCGAAAGATTGCATCCTGGTGGATCTGGCCTCCGTCAAAAATGGTCCGCTGCAGGCAATGCTGGCTGCTCATACGGGTCCGGTGCTGGGTCTGCACCCGATGTTTGGCCCGGACAGCGGCAGCCTTGCTAAGCAGGTGGTGGTTTACTGCGACGGTCGTCAGCCGGAAGCCTATCAGTGGTTCCTGGAACAGATTCAGGTATGGGGGGCACGACTGCACCGCATCAGCGCGGTTGAGCACGACCAGAACATGGCGTTCATTCAGGCGCTGCGCCACTTTGCCACGTTTGCCTACGGTCTGCATCTGGCGGAAGAGAACGTACAGCTTGAACAGCTTCTGGCGCTCTCTTCACCTATCTATCGTCTTGAGCTAGCGATGGTCGGGCGTCTCTTTGCGCAGGATCCGCAGCTTTACGCGGACATTATTATGTCCTCCGAGAACAACCTGGCGCTGATCAAGCGCTACTATCAGCGCTTTGGTGAAGCCATTACGCTGCTGGAGCACGGAGACAAGCAGGCGTTTATCGATAGCTTCCGCAAGGTCGAACACTGGTTTGGCGACTACGCGCAGCGTTTCCAGAATGAGAGTCGGACTTTATTGCGCCAGGCAAATGACAGTCGCCAGTAATGCGATGATGTATATACTGAAAGCCAGCAATGCTGGCTTTTTTCATTTTGGGGAACTGTCATGGCCGAACCGCAGCTGCTGTTGAATTACACCGGGCATTTGCCTGAATGCCCGACTTGGAGCGCCGAAGAGCAGGCACTCTACTGGGCCGATATTCTGGAAGGAGAGATCCACCGCTACCATCTGCCGACGGCGGAACACACCGTACTCTCTTTCCACGAGGAGGTGGGCTGTTTCGCGTTGCGCGAGCAGGGTGGTTTTATCGTTGCGATGAGAACGGGTATCTGGCTGACCGATAAACACGGCCTGCTGCGCCGCAAGGTGTGTGATAACCCCTCTAACCCGCAGCTGGCGCGTTTTAACGATGGAGGTACCGATCACCAGGGCCGCTTCTATGCGGGCACGTTCTGGGGGCCGGGAGATTACAACGGCGCCCTGCTGATGCGCATCGACAACGACCTGACGCCGAAGGTGATCCAGTGCGATATCCACGGGCATAACGGCTTAGCGTTTAGCCCGGATAAGCAGTGGATGTTTACCTCAGATACGCCAAACGGTGTGATCTATCGTACGCCGCTTGATGAGCAGGGCGAACCCGGCAGGCGCGAGGTGTTTCGTCAGTTTAAAGAGGGCGAGGGGATACCGGACGGCGCGGCGATGGATGTGGAAGGCTGTTACTGGAGCGCGCTGTTTGACGGCTGGCGCATCGCGCGTTTTTCACCGCAAGGGGAGCAGCTGGAAGAATATCGCATGCCGGTGCGTTGCCCGACGATGGTCTGCTTTGGCGGCGATGACATGAAAACGCTGTTTATTACCACCACGCGGGAGAATATGGAGGCGGAGGAGGTGGCGAAATATCCGCTTTCCGGGGCCATCTTCACCCTGCCGGTGAGCGTGGCAGGGATGAAGAAAAGCGGCTTTATCGAACGTTAGATTGGATCGACCGGCACGACGTTTTCGCTCGGGTAGCAGCCCAGCACCTTCATGGAACGCGTGATCTCGCCCAGCTCGCGGAGAGCTTTCTGCATGGAAGCGGACTCCAGGTTGGCCTGGATGTCGAGATAGAACATCTCTTCCCACGGGTTACCATGGATTGGGCGTGATTCCAGCCTGGTCATGATCAGGTTGTGATTACGCAGCACCAGCAGGGCTTCAACCAGCGCACCGGCCTGTTGGCCGGTTGCCATCAGCAGCGTGGTTTTGGCGGGTACCTGGTCAGAGACATTGATTGCCTTGCGGGCCAGCACCACGAAGCGGGTAATGTTTTGCGTCTGGTTTGCCAGGTTGCGTTCCAGCACCTGCAGGCCATACAGCGCGCCGCCCGCTTCGCTGCCGAGCGCCGCGACGGTGGGAGAATTAGCCTGCGCCACTTTTTCCATCGCCGCCGAGGTGCTTTCGGTGTACTCAATTTTCCAGTTCGGATAGCGGTTCAGGAACTGGCTGCACTGCTGGAACGGCTGCGGATGACTGTAAACCGTTTCGATCGTGTTCAGGTCCGTTGAGCCGGAGACCAGCACGCAGTGATCGATAGGGATCGTCAGCTCGCCGACCAGCGACAGGCTGGTGTGCTGCAGCAAATCGTAGACGTCGTTGATGGCGCCGGAGCTGGTGTTTTCAATCGGCACCACGGCGTAATCCGCCTGGCCGGTCTCGACCTGGTTAAAAATGTCGGCAAACTTCGCGCAGCCGCTCTCAATAAATTCTTCGAAATGGCGTGCAGCGTACTGACGTGCGGCCAGGTGAGAATAAGAGCCCTTCGGTCCCAGGAAGGCGATACGCGCAGAGTGCGGATTGGTTTTATTGAGATGCTGCTGCAGTAGCGCTTGCTGGGTCAGTACGGAGTCTTCAATGATGAGCTGGAACAACCGGGTTATGTAGTGGGCATCGAGGTGATGCGCTTTGCCGAGCTGAATGAGACGTTCCAAAAGATCCCGCTCGCGGTCGATATCACGGACCGGACGATGGGAGTCCAGCTTGGCTTTGCCTACTTCAACGGCAAGGGCGCGGCGTTCGGCCAGCAGCGCCAGCAGTTTCTCATCCAGCGCGCTGATTTTTACGCGCAGATCCAGTAACGGGTTTTCCGGTGTCATAGTGTTGCCTGTCTCATTTTATCGTTATCAATAAAAAAGGCCCCCCGGTGTGGGAGGCCTTGTTGTTCGTCTTCGCATTCTTTATCACACGACGAAACGCCTCCCGTTCAGGGGAAGGTAAAAAAGAATGCGAAGAAGAACGGCGTAAGTTTCATAAAGTCATCCTGTGATTGATACCGTTAAAGTACCTGTACTGTTTTCACCCTGTCAATAAAAAACAAAAAACGCGCCCGAAGGCGCGTTGGCGGTACACTCAATTTAAAGGATTACTCTTCTTCAACTTCTTCCGCGAAGCTGGCGTCTTTCACCGACGTTGCGGCGCGACGGGCTTCACCTTTGTGTTGCACTTTATTGAGCTGCCGTTCCAGCTTGTTGATCAAATCGTTAATAGCTGTGTACATATCCTCGTGTTTTGCGCTGGCGACCAGATGGCCGTTTGGAGTATTGATAGTTGCGTCAGCGATGAAACCCTGCGGCTCCTTGGACAGGATGATATGTGGATTAATCAAATGAGTTTGCCATTTATCCAGTTTGGCGAGACGGTCTGCGACGTGCTGGCGAATTGCCGGAGTAATTTCCATTTGTTTACTGGTAATGTTCATTGTCATAAATTTTACCTCTTGTCTTTCCGTCTTGGTGATTCCAGCATACCCGACCCAATGTCAAAATGTGTGATTTAGATCACGTTATTTTGTCGGTTTTTGTCAGGGAATCTTTTTTGTGAGGCAGGGCAGGAAGAGGTGAGATTTACCTTGTAGAAGGCATAAATTGGGGCCATAGTTGACAGGATGTGTTGAGGCTAACGCGCTTCAGCGATGCTCAGAAACGAACAAAAAAACGGCAGCCTGCGGGCTGCCGTTTTGCATTGAGGCAAAATCAGGTGTTGCTGCTGTTCGCGGCGATGATTTTCGCCACTTTTTCAGCCTGAGCGGTCATCTGCATCTGACGGTAAGCATTTTCCATCAGCTTCAGGCCGTCGCGCGTTGCCTGAGTATCCGGGTAATCGCGCAGCATACCTTCTACGCGGTTAACCACGGCAACCCATGCGCCACGGCGGGTATAATATTCCGCCACGGAGTATTCATATTTCGCCAGACGATCTTTCAGGAACACCAGACGTTTGGTGGCGTCGGTCACGTACTGGCTGTTTGGATAGCCGCGCACCAGCTTGGAGAAGTCATTGAAGGCATCACGCGCATGCTGCGGGTCACGGTCGGAACGATCCACGCCGAAGAAGCCCTGCAGCGCACTGTCGTCAAGAGCCATGTTGGTGAGGCCGCGCATGTACATCACGTAGTCGATGTTAGGATGAGTCGGGTTCAGACGCATGAAACGATCGATGGTTGCCTGAGCCAGCGGCAGATCGGCATTTTTATAGTATGCGTAGATGAGATCTAACTGTACCTGCTGCGAATACGGACCAAATGGATAGCGATTATCCAACGCTTCCAGTTGCGTTATCGCCTGTTTCCAGTTACCGTCCTGCAACTTTTGTTGTGCAGTCGCATAGATTTCATTCGGCGGATTGTCAGGGACCTGTTCATTTGAACCGGAGCAGCCCACCAAAGCCAGGCTCAACGTGGCCGCTGCCACCAGATATTTCATGCGCGTCATGACGTTTTGACTTTCCTCAAATGTTTGTCCGGGAGAAACTCTGTTCCTGCTCCCGATTAAGACCAGCTACAATAGCACACTATATTAAACGGCAAAGCCGTAAAACCCAACGTTAAACGAAGAAGCAGTTTATGGCACAACGAGTAGAACTCACCGCAACAGTCTCCGAAAATCAGCTCGGTCAACGCTTAGATCAGGCTTTGGCCGAATTGTTCCCTGATTATTCGCGTTCACGCATAAAAGAATGGATCCTTGACCAGCGCGTGATGGTAAACGGCAAGATCTGGGACAAACCAAAAGAGAAAGTGTTAGGTGGGGAAGCTGTCGCCATCAATGCTGAAATCGAAGAGGAAATCCGCTTCGAGCCGCAGGATATCCCACTGGACATCGTCTATGAAGATGATGACATACTGGTAATCAACAAGCCGCGCGACCTGGTTGTTCATCCGGGCGCGGGGAATCCTGACGGTACGGTACTTAACGCGCTTCTCCATTACTATCCGCCGATCGCGGATGTTCCGCGCGCGGGCATCGTGCACCGTCTGGATAAAGACACTACCGGTCTGATGGTGGTGGCGAAGACCGTTCCTGCTCAGACACGTCTGGTGGAGTCGCTACAGCTGCGCGAAATCACCCGTGAATATGAGGCGGTAGCCATTGGGCATATGACCTCAGGCGGTACGGTAGAAGAGCCTATCAGCCGTCACCCGACCAAGCGAACCCATATGTCGGTGCATCCGATGGGTAAACCCGCCGTGACGCACTATCGCATTATGGAACATTTCCGCATTCATACGCGTCTGCGTCTGCGTCTGGAGACCGGGCGTACTCACCAGATCCGCGTGCATATGGCCCACATTACCCATCCGCTGGTGGGGGATCAGGTCTACGGTGGTCGTCCACGTCCGCCTAAGGGCGCGTCGGATGAGTTCATCAGCGTATTGCGTAAATTCGATCGTCAGGCGCTGCACGCGACCATGCTGCGCCTTTACCATCCGATCACCGGTATTCAGATGGAGTGGCATGCGCCTATCCCGCAGGATATGGTGGACCTTATTGACGCGATGCGTGTTGATTTCGAAGAACATAAGGATCAAGTGGACTGGTTATGACCAAACTGATTGTCCCGGAGTGGCCATTGCCTGCCGGCGTGGCCGCCTGCAGTTCAACCCGCACTGGCGGTTTTAGCCAGGGCGCGTGGGAGTCGTTGAACCTCGGCGCGCACTGTGGCGATAACCTGGAACACGTGGAAGAGAACCGCAGGCGTCTGTTTGCTGCGGGGAACCTGCCTTCAAATCCGGTCTGGCTGGAACAGGTTCATGGCAAGGCGGTGCTGAAGTTGTCGGGAGAACCCTATGCTTCTAAACGCGCTGATGCCTCTTACAGCAATACTCCGGGAACCGTTTGTGCCGTGATGACCGCCGATTGTCTGCCGGTGCTATTCTGCAACCGCGCAGGCACCGAGGTGGCTGCAGCACACGCGGGCTGGCGTGGACTGTGTGAAGGCGTGCTCGAAGAAACCGTCGCCTGCTTTAAGGATGAGCCCGCTAATATTATGGCCTGGCTTGGCCCGGCCATTGGTCCTCGCGCTTTTGAAGTGGGGCCGGAGGTTCGCGAAGCCTTTATGGTTAAAGATCCGCAAGCGGCGGACGCCTTCCTGCCTTCCGGAGATAAATATCTGGCCGATATTTACCAGCTTGCTCGTCAGCGCCTGAACAGCGTCGGCATAACGCAGATCTTCGGCGGCGATCGCTGTACATTCACCGAAAAGGGTGATTTTTTCTCTTATCGCCGCGACAAGACGACGGGGCGTATGGCAAGTTTCATTTGGCTGATATAACCTAAAGAATCAAGACGATCCGGCACGTGCCGTTTTCTTTTCACATAATTCAGGTCATTAACCTTGAATAATTGAGGGATGACCTCATTTAATCTCCAGTAGCAAATTTGACCTGTTATGGGAGGAGTTATGCGTCTGGATCGTCTTACTAATAAATTCCAGCTTGCTCTCGCCGATGCCCAGTCCCTCGCACTAGGGCACGACAACCAATTTATCGAACCTCTTCATTTAATGAGCGCCTTGCTGAATCAGGAAGGGGGATCGGTACGTCCTTTATTAACGTCCGCTGGCATTAATGCTGGCCAGTTACGCACCGCTATCGATCAGGCGCTGAGCCGTTTACCGCAGGTCGAAGGGACCGGCGGCGACGTTCAGCCGTCGCAGGATCTGGTGCGCGTCCTGAACCTTTGCGACAAGCTGGCGCAAAAACGTGGGGACAATTTTATTTCGTCAGAGCTGTTTGTTCTGGCGGCGCTTGAATCACGCGGTACCTTGACCGACCTGCTGAAATCTGCCGGTGCGACCACCGCCAACGTGACTCAGGCGATTGAGAACATGCGCGGAGGTGAAAGCGTGAACGATCAGGGAGCCGAAGACCAACGTCAGGCTTTGAAGAAATTTACGGTCGATCTGACCGAGCGTGCTGAACAGGGCAAACTTGACCCGGTGATCGGCCGTGATGAAGAAATTCGTCGTACCATTCAGGTACTGCAACGTCGTACCAAGAACAACCCGGTGCTGATAGGTGAACCGGGTGTCGGTAAAACTGCGATTGTTGAAGGGCTGGCGCAGCGTATTGTCAACGGTGAAGTGCCGGAAGGCCTGAAAGGCCGTCGCGTACTGGCGCTGGATATGGGCGCGCTGGTGGCCGGTGCGAAATACCGCGGCGAGTTCGAAGAGCGCCTTAAAGGCGTGCTTAACGACCTGGCGAAGCAGGAAGGCAACGTCATTCTGTTTATCGATGAACTGCACACCATGGTCGGCGCGGGTAAAGCGGACGGCGCGATGGATGCCGGGAACATGCTGAAACCTGCGCTGGCGCGCGGTGAACTTCACTGCGTCGGTGCCACTACGCTGGATGAGTACCGTCAGTACATTGAGAAAGATGCTGCGCTGGAACGTCGTTTCCAGAAAGTGTTTGTTGCCGAGCCAAGCGTTGAAGATACCATCGCGATCCTGCGTGGTCTGAAAGAGCGCTATGAACTGCACCACCATGTACAGATCACTGACCCGGCCATCGTTGCGGCGGCGACGCTTTCGCATCGTTATATTGCTGACCGTCAGCTGCCGGATAAAGCGATCGACCTGATTGATGAAGCGGCGTCGAGCATTCGTATGCAGATTGACTCGAAGCCGGAAGAGCTGGACCGACTCGACCGACGCATCATTCAGCTCAAGCTGGAACAGCAGGCGCTGAAGAAAGAGTCTGATGAAGCCAGTAAGAAACGCCTCGATATGCTCAATGAAGAGCTGGACGATAAAGAGCGCCAGTATTCTGAGCTGGAAGAAGAGTGGAAAGCCGAGAAAGCCTCCCTTTCCGGTACGCAGACCATTAAAGCTGAACTCGAACAGGCAAAAATTGCCATTGAGCAGGCGCGACGCGTGGGCGATCTGGCTCGGATGTCTGAACTGCAGTACGGCAAAATTCCTGAGCTGGAAAAACAGCTTGAGATAGCGACGCAGTCAGAAGGTAAAACGATGCGTCTGTTGCGTAATAAAGTGACGGATGCCGAGATCGCGGAAGTCCTGGCGCGCTGGACCGGTATTCCCGTGGCGCGCATGCTGGAAGGCGAGCGTGAAAAACTGCTGCGCATGGAGAACGATCTCCACAATCGTGTGATTGGTCAAAACGAAGCGGTTGAGGCGGTATCGAACGCTATTCGTCGTAGCCGTGCAGGGCTGTCCGATCCAAACCGCCCGATTGGTTCGTTCCTGTTCCTGGGGCCGACGGGTGTCGGTAAAACCGAGCTGTGCAAAGCGCTGGCTAACTTTATGTTCGACAGCGACGATGCGATGGTGCGTATCGACATGTCCGAGTTTATGGAGAAACACTCCGTCTCGCGTCTGGTCGGGGCGCCTCCGGGATATGTGGGTTATGAAGAAGGTGGGTACCTGACGGAAGCGGTGCGCCGTCGTCCTTATTCTGTCATCCTGCTGGATGAGGTGGAAAAAGCGCATCCGGATGTGTTCAACATCCTGCTTCAGGTGCTGGATGATGGTCGTCTGACCGACGGGCAGGGGAGAACGGTCGACTTCCGTAATACGGTTGTCATTATGACCTCGAATCTGGGTTCCGATTTGATTCAGGAACGTTTCGGTGAACTGGACTACAGCCACATGAAGGATCTGGTGCTGGGTGTGGTAAGCCATAACTTCCGTCCGGAGTTCATCAACCGTATTGATGAAGTGGTGGTATTCCATCCTCTGGGTGAGAAACACATTGCGTCGATTGCGCAGATCCAGCTGCAGCGTCTGTACAAACGTCTGGAAGAACGTGGATATGAAATTCACATCTCCGACGATGCGCTGAAGCTGCTGAGTAAGAACGGTTACGATCCGGTGTACGGTGCGCGTCCATTGAAACGCGCTATCCAGCAGCAGATCGAAAACCCGCTGGCGCAACAGATCCTCTCCGGGGAGCTGGTTCCTGGCAAAGTTATCCGTCTGGAAGCCAACGACGATCGCATTGTGGCAGTGCAGTAAGTCACAAAACGCAAAAACGAGCCGCTTGCGGCTCGTTTTTGTTTAAAAACCAGGCGAAAATTGAGGTCTGGAGTTGGTTTTGCCTGGAAAGTGAGCAGTCAGTAAATAAATTTCACTTTATCCTTGCAGGTTCAGAATTACTCCCTATAATGCGCCTCCACTGACACGGAACAACGGCACACACGCCGCCGGGTCAGCAGAGAACAGCGTAAATAAACGCTTGACTCTGAAGCGGGAAGGCGTAATATACGCCACCTCGCAACGGTGAGCGAAAGCCGCGTTGCACTGCTCTTTAACAATTTATCAGACAATCTGTGTGGGCACTCAAAGTGACATGGATTCTTAACGTCCTCGGACGAAAAATGAATACCAAGTCTCTGAGTGAACATGCGTAATTCATTACGAAGTTTAATTCACGAGCATCAAACTTAAATTGAAGAGTTTGATCATGGCTCAGATTGAACGCTGGCGGCAGGCCTAACACATGCAAGTCGAGCGGCAGCGGAAAGTAGCTTGCTACTTTGCCGGCGAGCGGCGGACGGGTGAGTAATGTCTGGGAAACTGCCTGATGGAGGGGGATAACTACTGGAAACGGTAGCTAATACCGCATAACGTCGCAAGACCAAAGAGGGGGACCTT